>CAYJOA010000030.1:7338-35537 GCA_964371495.1 uncultured Rubrivivax sp. | reverse complement strand
AGCCTGGTCGGCACCGACAGCCACACGACGATGATCAACGGCATCGGCGTCGTCGGCTGGGGTGTCGGCGGCATCGAGGCCGAGGCCGGCATGCTGGGCCAGCCGGTGTACTTCCTGACCCCCGACGTGGTCGGCTTCGAACTCACCGGCCAGCTGCGTGAAGGCGTCACCGCCACCGACCTGGTGCTGACGGTGACCGAGATCCTGCGCAAGGAGAAGGTGGTCGGCAAGTTCGTCGAGTTCTGCGGCGAGGGCACGCGCACGCTCGCCCTGCCCGACCGCGCCACGATCGCCAACATGGCGCCCGAATACGGTGCCACGATGGGCTTCTTCCCGGTCGACGAGAAGACCATCGAATACTTCCAGGGCACCGGCCGCACGAAGGCCGAGATCGAGGCCTTCGAGGCTTACTTCAGGGCGCAGCAGATGTTCGGCGTGCCCACCGCGGCCGAGATCGACTACACCACGCTCGTCAAGCTCGACCTCGCCACCGTGGCGCCCAGCCTGAGCGGCCCCAAGCGCCCGCAGGACCGCATCGAGCTTGGCAACGTAAAGAGCAAATTCGGCTCGCTGTTCAGCGCCGCACCGGCCGACAACGGCTTCAACCAGCCGGCCGCCAAGCTCGACCAGGCCTTTAAGACCGCCGACGGCATCGAGATCAAGAACGGCGACGTGCTCATCGCCGCCATCACCAGCTGCACCAACACCAGCAACCCGGGCGTGCTGCTGGCCGCCGGGCTGCTGGCCAAGAAGGCCGTCGAAGCCGGGCTTAAGGTGAAGAAACACGTCAAGACCTCGCTCGCCCCGGGCTCGCGCATCGTCACCGAGTACCTGGAAAAGGCCGGCCTGCTGCCCTACCTGGAAAAGCTCGGCTTCAACGTCGCCGCCTACGGATGCACGACCTGCATCGGCAACGCCGGCGACCTGACGCCCGAGATCAACGAGGTCATCACGAACAACGACCTCGTGTGTGCCGCGGTGCTGTCGGGCAACCGCAACTTCGAGGCTCGCATCCACCCCAACCTGAAGGCCAACTTCCTGGCCAGCCCGCCGCTGGTGGTGGCCTACGCGATCGCCGGCAACGTCACCCGCGACCTGATGACCGAACCCGTGGGCCAGGGCACCAAGGGCAAGGACGTCTACCTGGGCGACATCTGGCCGACCAGCGACGAGGTCTACAAGCTCATGAAGTTCGCGATGAACGGCAAGGCCTTCCGCGCCAACTACGACAAGGTCAAGAGCGACCCCGGCAAGCTGTGGGAAAAGATCAAGGGCGTGACGGGCGACGTCTACACCTGGCCCAAGAGCACCTACATCGCCGAGCCGCCGTTCTTCCAGGACTTCGGCATGGAGCCCAAGGCGCTGGTCTCGGGCGTCGCCGGCGCGCGCATCATGGGGCTGTTCGGCGACAGCATCACGACCGACCACATCAGCCCCGCCGGTTCCTTCAAGGAAAGCACGCCGGCCGGCAAGTACCTGCTGGACAACGGTGTCGTGAAGGCCGACTTCAACAGCTACGGCGCGCGCCGCGGCAACCACGAGGTGATGATGCGCGGCACCTTCGCCAACGTGCGCATCAAGAACCTGATGCTCCCGGCCAAGGCCGACGGCAGCCGCGAGGAAGGCGGCGTGACGCTGCACCAGCCCAGCGGCGAGAAGATGGCGATCTACGACGCCGCCATGCGCTACGCCGGCGCCGGCATCCCGACCGTCGTCTTCGCCGGCGAGGAGTACGGCACCGGCTCCAGCCGCGACTGGGCGGCCAAGGGCACGGCGCTGCTCGGCATCAAGGCCGTGGTGGCGCGCAGCTTCGAGCGCATCCACCGCAGCAACCTCATCGGCATGGGCGTGCTGCCGCTGCAGTTCAAGGCCGGCGAGTCGTGGGAAACGCTGGGCCTGAAGGGCGACGAGGTGGTGGACGTGGTGCTGGCCGACGACATCAAGCCCTTGTCCAACGCCAAGGTCGTGATCACCGCTGCCGACGGCAGCCAGCGCGAGATCACGGTCACCTTGCGCATCGACACCGCGATCGAGGTCGACTACTACAAACACGGCGGCATCCTGCCCTTCGTGCTGAGGCAGTTGCTCGCCGCCTAGCCTGGGCGCCGGAGGGGCGCAGCGCATGACACTGAAGGAGCGCCTGAAGCGCCTGCTGCCGACGCCCGAAGCCATCCGCCGCAATCGCTGGCTGCGCTGGCTCGGGCCGGCGCTGCACCACCCGCGGCTGTGGCACATGAGCCGGCGCGGCGTCGCCGCGGGCGCCGGCATCGGCGTCTTCTTCGCCTTCCTGATCCCGATCGCGCAGATCCCGCTGTCAGTGGCCGCGGCGGTGGTGCTGCGCGCCAACGTGCCGGTGGCCGTCGTCGGCACGCTGATCAACAACCCGCTGACGTTTCCTCCCGTCTATTACGGCGCCTGGCGCGTGGGCAGCGTGATGCTGGGCGAAAGGGCCGACGACGCGAAGGCGCCGCCGATCACCAGCCTGTTCGAGGTTGCCCCGGCCGACGCCGCGCGTGGCTTCTGGCGCCGCGCCTGGGACGGCTTGACACAGGTCGGCAAGCCGCTGCTGCTGGGGGCGCTGAGCTTCGCCTGCGTGTTCGGCCTGGCGGCCTACCTGTTGGTCAATGGCGGCTGGCACCTGCAGGTGCGGCTGAAGCGCCGGGCACGGCTGCGGCGACGACAGACCGGCACGTGAACGGCCTGGCGGGCGGCGGCTTCAGCGCCCGCGCAGGAACAGCGCGTCCAGTTCCTTCATCGTCAGCTGCCGCCAGGTCGGCCGGCCATGGTTGCAGGTGTCGGCGCGCTCGGTGGCCTCCATCTCGCGCAGCAAGGCGTTCATCTCCCCGATCGTGAGGCGCCGGTTGGCGCGCACCGCGCCATGGCAGGCCATGGTGGCCAGCAGTTCGTCGCGCGCGCGCTGCACGACGCGCGTGGCACCGGCGTGCACCAGATCGGCGAGCACCGAACGCGTGAGCTCGGCCAGGTCGGCGTCGGGCAGGGCCGCCGGGCGGCTGCGCACCACCAGCGTGGCGGCGGACAGCACGCCGACGTCCAGACCCAGCTCGAGCAGGGCCGCGTGCTCGGCCTCGGCGGTGGCCACCTCGGCCGCCGTGGCCGCCAGGCTGACCGGGATCAGCAGCGGCTGTGCCGGCAGCGCGCCGCCGCTGGCGGCCGCCCGCTTGAGCCGTTCGTAGACGATGCGTTCGTGCGCGGCGTGCATGTCGACGACGACCAGGCCGTGCGCGTTTTCGGCCAGCACGTAGACACCGCCGATCTGCGCCACGGCGCGGCCCAGCGGCCAGCCTGCCGAGTCCTGCGGCTTCTCACGGGCAGGGGGGGCCGGCAGCGGCTCGGTACGCGGCGCGTCGCGCAGGCCGGCCCAGGCCTCGATGCCGCCGCTGCCTTGCGGCGTGCGCCAGGGGCCGTCCTGGCGCCACGGCGGCGGGCTTTCGTGCGCGGCCGGTGCGACGTCGGCCAAGGCCAGCGTCGACTGCCAGGCCGCCGGCCCTACCGCCGGTGCCGCCGGTGCCGGCGGTACCGACGTCGACTGCGGCACGGCCGCCGCTGCCCGGGTCGGCGCCAGCGTGTCCTCGACCGCGCGGCGCAGCGTCTGGTGCACGGTGCGGCCATCGCGGAAGCGCACCTCGATCTTGGTCGGGTGCACGTTCACGTCCACCAGCTCGGGCGCGATGGCCAGGAACAGCGCGTAGGCCGGCTGCCGGCTGCCGTGCAGCTGGTCCTCGTAGGCCGAGCGCACGGCATGCGCGAGCAGGCGGTCGCGCACGTGGCGGCCGTTGACGAACAGGTACTGCAGGTCGGCGCGCGCGCGCGCCGCCTCGGGCTGGCCGACGCGGCCGTGCAGCACCAGCGGCCCACGCTCGACCTGCAGCTCGCGGCTGGCGGCAACGAAGTCGGCGCCCAGCACGTCGGTCCAGCGCTGCGCGGCGCTGGCCACCGGCCGCCACTGCGCCACCAGACGGCCTTCGTGCCAGACCGCAAAACCGACCTCGGGACGCGCCAGGGCGTGCCGGCGCACCGCCTCCAGGGCGTGCGCCAGCTCGGTGGCGTCGGTCTTCAGGAACTTGCGCCGCGCCGGCGTGCTGAAGAACAGCTCCTGCACTTCGACGGTGGTGCCCACGCCACGCGCCGCCGGCGCCAGCTCGCCGCTGCGCGCGTGCAGTCGCCAGGCATGGGCGGCGTCGCGCGTGCGGCTGGTCAGCGTGAGCTCGGCCACCGAGGCGATGGCCGCCAGCGCCTCGCCGCGAAAGCCCATCGTGGACACCGACTCCAGCTCGGCCAGCGAGGCGATCTTGCTCGTCGCGTGCCGCTTCAGTGCCAGCGGCAGGTCGTCGACCGCGATGCCGGCGCCGTCGTCCTCGACGGTGATCGAGCGCACCCCGCCGGCGGCCAGCCGCACCGTGACCTGCGCCGCGCCGGCGTCCAGCGCGTTGTCGACCAGCTCGCGCACCACCGAGGCCGGGCGCTCGACGACCTCGCCGGCGGCGATCTGGCTCACCAGTTCGTCGGGCAACTCGCGGATGCGGCGCACCGGGTCGGCACGGCTGGACTGTGGCGCCGAGGGCACAAAGCTCATCGTCGGGATTGTAGGAGCGGCCCTGTCGTGCCCGGCGCCGACGAAGCGGGCGGCGCAGACCGCAGAATCGGGGTCTGCCGACGACGTCGAGGATGGGAATGCTGTCGTTCTTTGCCGAACTGGTCACGCACACCGACGAGGACCGGCGCGCCTTCGAAACCAACCCGGTCGTCGTCGACGCGGTGGCCCGCGGCATGCCGGTAGAGCGTTACCGCGCGCTGCTGCTCGAGCTCTACCACGTGGTCTGGCATTTCAACCCGGTCTGCGCCGCCGCGGCCAGCCGCCTGGGCGACGAGTACATGGCCGTGCGCCACTTCCTCTACGAGCACATGCACGAGGAAAGCGGCCACGAGGTCTGGGTCATGAACGACCTCGAGGCCATCGGCGTGGCGGCCGACGCGGTGCGCCAGCACGCCCCGGCGGCGCACACGCTGGCCCTCAACGGCTACAACTACTGGGCCGCCGACCGCCGCCACCCCTGTTCGGCGCTGGGCATGCTGTACGCGCTGGAGGTCATCGCCTCGGTCTACGGCGGGCCCTTCGCGGCGGCGATCCGTGAATCGCTGCTGCTCGAAGGCGATCGCGGCGTGTCCTTCATCGGCTCGCATGCCAGCCTGGACGCGCAGCACATGGCCGACCTGCGGCGCTTGATGAACCAGCTTACCAGCGCTGAGGCACTGACCGCCGTGGTCGAGTCCGTGCGCGTCAATTTCCACCACTTCACGCGCATCATCGAAGCGATATGAGGGCCCTGTGACCGCCTCGCCCGCCATCGGCGTCGCCGGTCTGCTGGGCCGGCCCTACAAGACCATCCGCCTGGAGTGGACCTCGGACCTGCACCTGCTGCGGGTGCGCGCCTGCGTGCGGCCGATCCAGTGCTACAGCCTGGCCGCGATGGGCGAACTGCAGCAGATGCTGGCCGACATCAGTGCCAACCCCGGCCTGGTGCGCCACTTCGTGATGTCCTCCGACGTGCCGCGCGTCTTCAACTTCGGCGGCGACCTGGCGCTGTTCGTGCTGCTGGTGCGCGCCGGCGACGCCGATTCGCTCAAGCTCTACGGCAAGCGCTGCGTCGACCTGGTGTGGTGGATGGAAAACGCCGCCAACCTGGGTATCCACACCACCGTGCTGTCGCAGGGCGACACGCTGGGCGGTGGGCTGGAATCGGTGCTGCCCTTTCACAAGGTGATCTTCGAGCGCAGCGCGCAGGCCGGTTTCCCCGAGGTGCTGTTCAACCTGTTCCCGGGCATGGGCGCCTGGGACTTCACGATCCGCAAGGCCGGTTTCGCGGTGGCCAGCGAGATGATCCTGTCCGGCCGCCTGTACTCGGCCGACGAGCTGCACTACCGCCGGCTGGTCGACCTGGTGGTCGACGACGGCCAGGGCGAGGACGCCGTCGACGCCGTCATCCGCGACGTCGACCCGCGCCTGCGCGGCACGCTGGCCGCCTTGCGCGCGCAGCGGCTGGTGGCGCCGATACGCTACGAATCGCTGCTCGCCATCGTCGACCTGTGGGCCGAGAGCGCGCTGGGCCTCACCGACCGCGACCTGCGGTTGATGGAGCGCCTGGCCCGCGCCCAGGCGCGCAAGGCCGGCGGCGCCGAAGCCGGGGCGATCGAGGAGCTCAAGCAGATAGAACTGGAAAACGCCTGGGGCGATCGCCGCGGCCGTTTCGGCCGCCGCAACGTCGGCAACGAAAGGCGCGTGCAGTCCTGAGCGGGACCGGCGCCGAGACGGCCCCGGGGCAGCCTACATGCTGCGCCGGTACTGCCCGCCGACCTCGAACAGCGCGTTCGTGATCTGCCCCAGGCTGCACACGCGCAACGCGTCCATCAGCGCGGCGAAGACATTGCGGTTGTCGGTCATGCGTAACATCCAGGTCCCCGTCCCGTCGCTGACCGAGCAGAATCGACTTGTGGCCACGGTACAGGCGCTCGAACAGAACATTGCCGACGCGCAAGCCGTGATCGCCAGCGCTCCGGCGCCCAAGCAGGCCGTCCTGCAACGTTACCTGTAGAAGGTAGAGCCGAGCGCGCCATGACCACTGCCCTGGAGCTGCTGCAGAACCTGAACCTGCTCGACGAGACAGAGCGCATCGAGGCCAAGCGCGCAAGCGAGGTGGGCAAGTCGTTGCTGGAAACGGTATGCGCCTTCGCTAACGAGCCAGGCCTGGGCGGCGGCTGGCTGCTGCTGGGCGTGGTACGCGAAGAGATGGCCCTCTTCCCCAGCTATCAGGTGGAAGGCGTGCCACAGCCCGACAAGCTGTGTGCCGACTTGGCTACACAGTGCCGCGAGGTCTTCAACCTGCCAGTGCGCGCGGACCTGAGCACCGAGCAGGTCAACGGCCAAGCCGCGGTGGTGGTCTTTGTGCCTGAGGCGCAGCCGCAAGACAAACCCATCTTCTTCAAGTCACAGGGCCTGCCAAGGGGGGCTATGCGCCGCATCGGCAGCACCGACCAGCACTGCACCGACGACGACCTGGCGGTGTTCTACCAAGGCCGCCAGCGCGACAGTTTCGACGCAGCGCTGGTGCCCGATGCCACGCTTGACGATCTGGCCCCCGAGGCGCTGGCCGACTACCGGCAGGCCCGCGCCGAAACGAACCGCGACGCCGAGGAACTGCGCTGGAGCGACGAGGAACTGCTGCGGTCGCTGGGCTGCATCGCCAAGGACGGCAGCGGCGTGTGGCACCCGACCGTGGCTGGACTGGTGCTGTTCGGCCAGGCGCAGGCACTGCGCCGCTGCTTCCCCATGACCCGGGTGGACTACATCCGCGTGCCCGGCCGCGAGTGGGTGCCCGACCCGGAGCGCCGCTTCGACACCGTGGAACTGCGCGACCCGCTTTTCCGCCTGATCCGCCGCGCCCAGGCCGCCGTGCTGGACGACCTGCCCAAGGGCTTCAACCTCCCCGAAGGTGAGTTGCAGCGGCAGGACAAGCCCGTGATTCCCCAGCGGGTGATCCGCGAGGCGCTGGTCAACGCGCTGATGCACCGCAGCTACCGCAGCCATGGGCCGGTGCAGATCATCCGCTATGCCAACCGGCTGGAAATTCGCAACCCCGGCTTTTCGCTGAAATCGCCCGAACACCTGGGCGAGCCGGGCTCCGAGCCGCGCAACCCGCGCATCGCCGCCGTGCTGCACGAGACACGGTTTGCAGAAACCAAGGGCAGCGGCATCCGTGTCATGCGTGAAGCGATGGAACAAGCCGGCCTGACACCGCCGCTGTTCGAGTCCGACCGCGCCGGCGACCAGTTCGTGGCGCGCTACTTTTTTCACCACTTCCTGGGCGCCGAAGACATCGCCTGGCTGGCCCGCTTTCGGGACGCCCAGCTCAGCAGCGACGAGGCCAAGGCGTTGATCGTCGTACGGGAAGCCGGCGCCATCGACAACGCCACCTTCCGCGCCCTGAACAAGGTGGATACCCTGGCGGCCAGCGCGGCGTTGCGGCGACTGCGAGACGCCGGACTGCTGGCCCAGAAGGGGCGCGGCTCAGCCACATACTATGTCCCGGCCGCACGCCTGGGGCTGGAAGGAGACACACGTGGCCTGGAAGGCGCGTTGTCTGGCAACCCACAGGCGTTGTATAGCGACCCCGGCGCCTTGACTAGCAAGCTCGGCGGCTTGTCTAGCAACCCCGAGGGGGCCGCCTCGGCAACTGCCAGCGCACGGTTCGACGAGTCAGCACGGCACACCCTGCTGGACGACGTCCCCGGATCGCTGGCTGCCCGCTTGGGCGCCATCGGCCAGCGCCACCCGCCGCAGGAGATTCAAGGGCTGGTGGTGGAACTCTGTACGTTGCGCGCTTGGCGGACGGATGAACTGTCGCTGGTGCTGCGGCGCAACCCCGAAGTGGTGAGACAGAACTACCTGCGTCCATTGATGCGCGAAGGGCGGCTCGTGATGACGCGCCCGGAGGAGCCGAATGATCCGCAGCAGGCGTACCGGGCAGTTGAAGGACGGCAGCTACGTCCAACACGGACCGGATAGTCCAACAACTGTTTGACCATCGGCGCACTGGCCGGCCCTACGTGCTGCGCCGGTATGAGCTTTGTGCGGGTGTCGGCTTGGTCGTGGCCACCCGCGGGCATGGGAAGACGCGATAGTCCGATCAGCGCAGCCCGCCGGCGCAGAACTCCGGGACGTCCTGCCGTCCGACAGGTCGACCTTCGCCTGCGCTCGCAGCCGTGCCGGCTTCACTTTCCGGCGGTGGCGATGCGTTCGCGGATGCGCACCACCTCGGCTTCTGTCAGAGGCGTCGGCGGCCCCGATGCCAGACCTTCTTCGATCAGTTCACGCAGGCGTTGGGCGGCGCGCCGCTCACAGTCCTGGCGCACCAGGTCGCGAAGGTAAGCTGCCTCGTCCGGGAACTCGCCGCACTCGACGCGCTCTTTCACGTAGCCATGCAAGGGCTCGGGCAGTTCCACGCTGAGTGTGCTGGCATTCATGGGGTTCTCCGACGCCGGATCTGACGCAGGATTATCGGTGCCGCCGGCCCTACATGCTGCGCCGGTACTGCCCGCCGACCTCGAACAGCGCGTTCGTGATCTGCCCCAGGCTGCACACGCGCACCGCGTCCATCAGCACGGCGAAGACATTGCGGTTGTCGATGACGGCCTGCTGCAGGCGCTGCAGCTGCGCCGGCGCGGCGGCGGCATGACGGGCGTGG
The DNA here is from genome assembly GCA_964371495.1 of uncultured Rubrivivax sp. Lineage (GTDB taxonomy): Bacteria > Pseudomonadota > Gammaproteobacteria > Burkholderiales > Burkholderiaceae_C > Rubrivivax. The sequence continues at coordinate 26,277 of CAYJOA010000030.1, read as the reverse complement.
AAATCGTGCAGGCGCTGCAGCTGCGACTGCTTTTCCTCTGCGGTCGAGCGCGCCAGCTCGATCGTCTGCGCCGGTGCGTCGTGCGCGCTGCGGAAGGTGTTGACGCCGATGATCGGGTACTCGCCGGTGTGCTTGAGCATCTCGTAGTGCATGCTCTCTTCCTGGATCTTGCCGCGCTGGTAGCCGGTCTCCATGGCGCCGAGCACGCCGCCGCGTTCGGCGATCTTTTCGAATTCGCTCAGCACCGCTTCCTCGACCAGCTCGGTCAGCTCGTCGATGACGAAGGCGCCCTGGTTGGGGTTCTCGTTCTTGGCCAGGCCCCATTCGCGGTTGATGATGAGCTGGATCGCCATGGCGCGGCGCACGCTGTCTTCGGTGGGCGTGGTGATGGCTTCGTCGAAGGCGTTGGTGTGCAGTGAATTGCAGTTGTCGTAGACGGCGATCAGCGCCTGCAGCGTGGTGCGGATGTCGTTGAACTGGATCTCCTGCGCGTGCAGGCTGCGGCCGCTGGTCTGCACGTGGTATTTCAGCTTCTGGCTGCGTTCATTGGCGCCGTAGCGGTCGCGCATCGCCACCGCCCAGATGCGCCGTGCGACACGGCCGAGCACGGTGTATTCCGGGTCCATGCCGTTGCTGAAGAAGAAGCTCAGGTTGGGCGCGAAATCGTCGATGTGCATGCCGCGCGCCAGATACGCTTCGACGAAGGTGAAGCCGTTGCTCAGGGTGAAGGCGAGCTGGCTGATCGGGTTGGCACCGGCCTCGGCGATGTGGTAGCCGCTGATGCTGACGCTGTAGAAGTTGCGCACGTCGTGGTGCACGAACCATTCGGCGATGTCGCCCATCACCTTGAGGCTGAATTCGGTGCTGAAGATGCAGGTGTTCTGGCCCTGGTCTTCCTTCAGGATGTCGGCCTGCACCGTGCCGCGCACGTTGGCCAAGGTCCAGGCGCGGATCTTCTGCGCTTCGTCGTCGGTCGCCTCGCGGCCGTTGTCGGCCCTGAACTTGTCCAGGTTCTGGTCGATGGCGGTGTTCATGAACATCGCCAGGATCGTCGGCGCCGGGCCGTTGATGGTCATGCTGACGCTGGTCGCCGGGTGCGTGAGGTCGAAGCCGCCGTACAGCACCTTCAGGTCGTCGAGCGTGGCGATGCTGACACCCGAATTGCCGACCTTGCCGTAGATGTCGGGCCGCAGGTCGGGGTCGTTGCCGTACAGCGTGACGCTGTCGAAGGCCGTGCTCAGGCGCTTGGCCGGCATACCGGCCGACAGCAGCTTGAAGCGCCGGTTGGTGCGGAAGGCGTCGCCTTCGCCGGCGAACATGCGCGTCGGGTCCTCGTTCTCGCGCTTGAAGGCGAAGGTGCCGGCGGTGTAGGGGAAGCTGCCCGGCACGTTGTCGAGCAGCAGCCACTTCAACAGCTCGCCATGGCATTCGTAGGGCGGAAGTGCGACCTTGCGGATCTTGCTGCCCGACAGCGTGGTGTGCGTGAGCGCGGTGCGGATCTCGCGGTCGCGGATCTTCACCACGTACTCGTCTCCGGCATAGGCTTTCACCATGTCGGGCCACATCGCCAGCAGCTTGCGCGCCTGCGCGTCCAGCCGCGCCTCGCGCTGTTCGGCCAGGTTGACCGCGGCCTCGGCGGCGCGCGGCTTGTCGGGCTTGCCGGCCGTCAGCATGGCGGCGGCGGCGCGCAGCTGCTGGATCTCGCGTGCCAACGCGGCCTGCTCGTGTGCGCGCCGCTTGTAGCCGCGCACGGTGTCGGCGATGTCGGCCAGGTAGCGCACGCGCGCGCCGGGGACGATGGGCACCTGATGCGTGCTGTGGCGCGTTGCCACCTTCGGCAGGCGGCCTTCGGTGGTCGGTAGGCCCAGCGCCGCCAGCCGCGGCAGCAGCGCCTGGTACAGCGCCGTCACGCCGTCGTCGTTGAAGCGGCTGGCCATGGTGCCGAACACCGGCATCTGCTCGGCGGGCTGCTTGAAGGCTTCCTTGTTGCGCTGCACCTGTTTGGCAACGTCGCGCAGCGCGTCGGCTGCGCCCTTGCGGTCGAACTTGTTGATGGCAATGAACTCGGCGAAGTCGAGCATGTCGATCTTCTCGAGCTGGCTGGCGGCGCCGAACTCGGGCGTCATCACGTACAGCGGCACGTCGACCAGCGGCACGATCGCGGCGTCGCCCTGGCCGATGCCCGAGGTCTCGACGACGATGAGGTCGAAGCCGGCGGCCTGGCACGCCAGCAGCACGTCGGGCAATGCCTGGCTGATCTCGCTGCCGAAGTCGCGCGTGGCGAGCGAGCGCATGAAAACGCGGGCCCCCAGGCTCGCCGCCGCGCGGTCTTCGCCACCCCCCGGGGGGGCTGATTGCCCTTGGGGCGGCCCGGCGGGCAATCCCGCGCGCGGCTGCCAGGGCGAGATCGCGTTCATGCGGATGCGGTCGCCGAGCAGCGCGCCGCCGCTCTTGCGCCGGCTGGGGTCGATACTGACGACGGCGATGCGCAAGGCGTCGTCCTGGTCCAGCCGCAGGCGGCGGATGAGCTCGTCGGTGAGACTGCTCTTGCCGGCGCCGCCGGTGCCGGTGATGCCGAGCACGGGGATCCTCCTCGCGCCGGCGGCCTCGGCCAGCGCGCCCCTGAAGTCGGCCGCAGCCTTGCCGTTCTCCAGCGCCGTGATGGCCTGCGCCAGCGCGCGCCACGCCGCGTCGGTGTGGCCCTGCAAGGACGACACCGCCTGCGGCGCATAGCCGCAGAGGTCGACGTCACAGCGCATCACCATCTCGCCGATCATGCCGGCCAGGCCCATGCGCTGCCCGTCCTCGGGGCTGTAGATGCGTGTCACGCCGTAGTCCTGCAGCTCGCGGATCTCGTCCGGCACGATGACGCCGCCGCCGCCGCCGAAGACCTGGATGTGCGCACCGCCGCGGCTCCTGAGCAGGTCGACCATGTACTTGAAGTACTCGACGTGGCCGCCCTGGTAGCTGCTGACGGCGATGCCCTGCACGTCTTCCTGCAGCGCCGCCGTCACGACCTCTTCCACCGAGCGGTTGTGGCCGAGGTGGATGACCTCGGCGCCCATGGTCTGCAGGATGCGGCGCATGATGTTGATGGCCGCGTCGTGGCCGTCGAACAGGCTGGCGGCGGTGACGAAACGCACCTTGTGCGCCGGCCGGTAGTCGGCCAGCGCCTTGATTTCCGCGGAAAGATCGGTCATGTCGGTGCGCTCGTTGCGTTGCTGCGGGCGCCGCTGCGGTGGGCCGAGCGGGGCCGGGGTTGACGTTTACGTAAACGTCATGTTTCATCATGCCATGGTCGGCGCGCACCCACCTGGCGCGTGCCATGTCGTGGTTTTCCCCCACGCGCCGCCGTGACCGGGCCATCGCCACACTGCTACGCTCGCGCCGCGTTCCCACTCCTGGCCATCGACCTGCCCCCACCACCATGAGCTTCCTGGCCATCGACGTCGGCAACACCCGCCTCAAGTGGGCACTCTACGCCGCACCGCACCCCGGCGCGACGCTGCTGCACCACGGCGCGTCGTTCCTGGAAACCATCGACGAGCTGGCAGACCGCGACTGGCGCCAGCTGCCCGAGCCGGCCAGCATGCTGGGCTGCATCGTCGCCGGCGATGCCGTGCGCCGCCGCGTCGAGCAGCAGATGGAGCTGTGGGACATCGAAGCACGCTGGGTGGTGCCGTCGGCCCACGAGGCGGGCCTGGTCAACGGCTACGATCACCCCAGCCGCCTGGGCGCCGACCGCTGGGTGGCGCTGGCCGGCGCGCGTTCGCGCGTGCTGGCCGCGCACCAGCGGCGGCCGGCGCTGGTGGTGATGGTGGGCACGGCGGTCACGGTGGACGCGCTCGACGCCGACGGCCACTTCCTCGGCGGCCTCATCCTGCCCGGCTTCGGCGTCATGCTGCGCGCCCTGGAGATGGGCACCGCCGGGCTCAAGGTGCCCACCGGCGAGGTCGTCGACTTCCCCACCAACACCAGTGACGCGCTGATGAGCGGCGGCGCCAACGCGATCGCCGGCGCCATCGAGCGCCAGTACCGCAAGCTGCTCGAACGCACCGGCGCCGAGCCGATGCTGTTCATCACCGGCGGCGCTGCGGTCAAGCTGACGCCGATCACCGACCTGCCCTTCGAGACCGTCGACACGCTGATCTTCGACGGGCTGCTGCTGATGCAGTCGCGCCGGCTGGCGCTGTAGCAAGGGCCGCCGGCGCTGCGGCTACAGCCAGCGCTGCAGCAGGTCACGCAGCTGCGCGCGCGAGTAGGGCTTGGCCAGGTGGGCGTCCATGCCCGCGGCCATCGATTGCGCGGCATCCTCGTCGAAGGCGTTGGCGGTGAGCGCGACGATGGGCACACGCGGCAGCCGCAGCCGCGATTCACGGTCGCGCACCTGGCGCGTGGCGGCGTAGCCGTCGAGCACCGGCATCTGGATGTCCATCAGCACCAGGTCCACGTGCTGGTGCTCCAGCAGGGCCAGCGACTGCGCGCCGTCTTCGGCCTCGATCACGTCGACGCCGAAGGACTTCAGCATCTCGGCACCGATCATGCGGTTGACGACGTTGTCCTCGACCAGCAGCACGACGCCCATGAAGCTGCCGTCGGAGTCGAGACCGGCGAAATCCGACTCGCGCGCCGGCGGCTTGACGTCGGGCGCCAGTCGCAGCGTGAGCGTGAAGCTGAACAGCGAGCCGGCACCGACGCGGCTGTCGACCGCGATGCTGCCGCCCATGGCCTGGATGATGCGTTGGCTGATGGCCAGGCCCAGCCCGGTACCGCCGCGCAACCGCGAGCGTGTGCTGTCGACCTGGTGGAAGGGCTGGAACACCTCTTCCAGCGCCGATTCCGGAATGCCGATGCCGGTGTCCTCGACCTCGAAGCGCACGCGTGCGGAATTCTCCCCCATGAGCTGGCTGCTCACGCGCAGTGTCACGCCACCCTGCTCGGTGAACTTGACTCCGTTGCCCAGCAGGTTGAGCAGCACCTGCTTGAGCCGTGGCGCGTCGCCCACGACGCCGTCGGGAACGCCTTCGCCCAGTTGCAGCGTGATCGTCAGGCCGCGGCTTTCGGCATGGGCGCGGAACAGCGCGGTGGCCGAGGCGACCACGGCATGCAAGGACATCGGCGTGGTCGCCAGCACCAGCTTGCCGGCCTCGATCTTGGAGTGGTCGAGCACGTCGTTGAGGATGTCCATCAGCGACTCGCCCGAGGCCGCGGCGGTCTTCACCAGGCGGCGCTGGCGCACGTCCAGCGGCGTCTGGCGCAGCAGGTCCAGTGCCCCCAGCACGCCGTTCATCGGCGTGCGGATCTCATGGCTCATGGTGGCCAGGAACTGCGACTTGGCGACGTTGGCCGATTCGGCCGCCTCCTTGGCACGCAGCAGCGAGGCATTGACGTCGTCGGCCTCCAGGCTGTGGCGCATCGAACGCAGCGTGGTGTTGCGGAACTCCTGCGTGGCGCGGTGCATGGTGATGCCGAACACCACCGCCAGCACCGCCAGTGGCACCGACCGCGCCGGCCCCGGCCACAGCGACACCGCCACCAGCGAGCTCAGCTGCAGGGCGCTGAGCAGCACGAAACTGCGCCCGGCCATCGACATGAAGAAGGCCGCCGTCGCCACCGAGCCGCAGACGATCACGACGTAGACGGTGGCCGTGGTGTCGCGCAGCGTCGGGTAGATGAAGACCGTGGCCACGCACCACATCACGCCCACGAGCACGGCGTTGCCTTCGAGCTGGCGCACCACCGACGTGATCTGATCCGGCACCAGCGCCGGCTGCTCGCCGTAGCGGCGGTCGAGCATCCAGCGCCACGCGGCCACCGTGAGCCCGAGTCCGGCCACGATGGCCACCGAGCGCCAGTCGCGCGCCTGCCAGCCGAGCCAGGCCACGAACAGCACCGCCACCAGCAGCAGCGGCACGCTGCGCGCCGAGTTGTGCAGGGCGACCCGCAGCATCTCGCGCCGGATGGCGGTCTCGATTCCGTCGGGCTGGCTCACTGCTGGATCTTCGTGCTGCGCACTGCGCAAGTCACCGCCGCCGCGGCCAGACGGGCTCCTAGGTGGAGATGTAGCTCGCGAGCTGGGCGATCGTGTTCTCGTGGTCGGCGATCATGTCGTCCATGATGTCGCGGATGGAGATCATGCCCATCACCACGGTGCCATCGACCACCGGCAGGTGGCGGATCTTGCGGTCGCTCATCAAGGCCATGCAGGCGCGCGTGCCGGTGCCCGGGCTCACCGTCAGCACCTGCGCCGTCATGATCTCGGCGACCTTCGTATCCTTGGAGTGACGGCCCTGCAACGCGACCTTGCGCGTGTAGTCGCGCTCCGAAACGATGCCGACCATGCGGCCCCCGTCCATCACCACCAGGGCACCGACCTCGTGCTGCGCCAGCAGCTGCAGCGCGGTGAACACGGTGTCGTCGGGCCGCACGTGCCACAGCGTGCCCTCGCGCTTCTTGAGCAATGCTGAAACGGGTTTCATCGTGCACCTCCGTGGTCTTGTGCCGGGCGGCGGCCGCATTATGCGGTTCGGCGCGACGGCGCCGGCGATGGGCATACACCGACAGGGTTCGCACCGGCCATGCGAACATGTCGCCATGTCGACGCCCGCCCACCGTTCCACCCGCCGCCGCCTCGGTGCCTGGCGTGCCGTCGTCGCACTCGGCCTGGCGCTCGGCCTGCTGGCCGGCTGCGCCACGCTCGACGAGCAGCAGCGCAAGTGGATCTTCCAGCCCAGCGACCGCACCTGGTCGGGCGGCCTGGCCGCCGCCGAGGGCATGGACGACGCGTGGATCGAATTCGATGCCGCAGACGACGGCGGCAGGGTCCGCCTGCACGGCCTGTGGTTGCCGCAGCCGCGGCCCGATGCCCCGGTGCTGCTGTACCTGCACGGCGCACGTTACGACGTTCGCGGCAGTGCCCACCGCATGCGCCGCATGCACGACCTGGGCTTCGCTGTGCTGGGCATCGACTACCGCGGCTTCGGCCGCAGCACGCCGAGCCTGCCGTCGGAGACCATGGCCTACGAAGACGCACGCGCGGCCTGGGACTGGCTGGCGGCACGGCACCCGCTGGCGCCGCGTTTCGTCTTCGGCCACTCGCTGGGCGGCGCCATCGCGGTGCATCTGGCGCACGAGGTGCACGACGAAGCCGGGCTCATCGTCGAAGGCGCGTTCCCGTCGATCGCCGAGGTCGTGAGCACCTTCAAGTGGGGCTGGCTGCCGGTGTCGCCGCTGATCACGCAGCGTTTCGACGCCGCGGCGCGCATCGGCCGCGTCGGCGCGCCGGTGCTGGTGGTGCACGGCAGCGAAGATCGCCTGATCCACCCCGAACTCGGCCAGGCGCTGTACGACAGCGCCATGGCACCCAAGCGCTTCGTGCTCGTGCAGGGCGGCTCGCACCACAACACCAACGCGGTGGGTCAGCCGCTGTACCGCCAGGCGCTGGCCGAGCTGTTCGGGCTGCCCGTGGCGCGCTGAGGCCGGCGACCGGCGCGCGGCGCTACGGCACGACAGCAGTGACCTCGATCTCGACCCGGGCGCGTTCTTCCATCAGCGCGCCGACCTCCAGCGCCGACATCGCCACGCTGTAGCTGCCGATCAGCTCGCGGTAGACGGCACCGATCTCGCGGCCGCGCGCCAGGTATTCGCGCCGGTCGGTGACGTACCAGGTCATGCGCACGATGTGCGCGGGCTCGGCGCCGGCCTCGGCGAGCACGGCGCGCACGTTCAGCAGGGCCTGGCGCACCTGGTCGACGAGGTCGTCGCTGTCGAATCCGCCCTGTGCGTTCCAGCCGATCTGGCCAGCCACGAAGATCATCGTGCCGCTGGCCGCCACGCCGTTGGCGTAGCCGCGCGGCGCGGCCCAGCCCGCGGGTTGCAGGACCTTCATGCCGGCTCGCGCAAGCGGAAGCGCTGCAGCTTGCCGGTTTCGGTGCGCGGCAGGCTGGTGCGGAACTCGATGCGGCGCGGGTACTTGTAGGGCGCGATGGTCTGCTTCACGAAGTCCTGCAGCCTGCTGACCATGGCGGTGTCGCCCGCGAAGCCGGGGTGCAGCACGACGATCGCCTTGACGACCATGCCGCGCGCGCTGTCGGGCACACCGATGACGCCGCATTCGGCCACCGCCGGGTGCAGCAGCAACGCGCTTTCGACCTCGGGGCCGGCGATGTTGTAGCCGCCGGTGACGATCATGTCGTCGGTGCGCGCCTGGTAGACGAACTGGCCGTCGGCGTCGACGAGGTAGGCGTCGCCGGTGAGGTTCCAGCCGTCCTGCACGTAGTTCGCCTGGTGCGGGTCGTCGAGGTACTTGCAGCCTGTGGGGCCCTTCACCGCCAGGCGGCCGACCTGTCCCGGCGGCGCCTCGCGGCCGTCGTCGCCCAGCACGACTGCGCGGTAGCCGGGCACCGGCACGCCGGTGGCGCCGGGCCGGGCGTGCGCCTCGTCGGCGGAGATGAAGATGTGCAGCAGCTCGGTGGAGCCGATGCCGTCGATGATCTGGATGCCGGTGCTGTCCAGCCACAGCTGCCGCGTGGCTGCCGGCAGCGCCTCGCCGGCCGACACGCACTTGCGCAAGGAGGAGATGTCGTGCTGCGCCACCATGGCCGCCATCGCGCGGTACGAGGTCGGCGCGGTGAAACACACGCTGGCGCGGAACTGCGCAATGGCCTGCAGCAAGGCATCGGGCGCGGTCTGCTCCACCAGCACCGTGGACGCGCCGATGGCCAGCGGAAACAGCAGCAGCCCGCCCAGTCCGAAGGTGAAGGCCAGCGGCGGGCTGCCGATGAACACGTCGTCGGGCGCCGCGCGCAGCACATGCGGCGGCCAGCAGGCCGTGGCGGCCATGACGTCGCGGTGGAAGTGCAGGGTGCCCTTGGGCACGCCGGTGGTGCCCGAGGTGAAGGCCATCAGGCAGATGTCGTCGGCGGCGGTGTCGACGTTGTCGAAGACCGCGGGCTTGCCGGCCGCACGGGATTCGAGCTCGCCGCCGAACGTCAGCACCTGCTGCAGGGTCGGGCAGTCGCCGCGTGCCAGGCCCAGTTCGTCGGCCAGCCGCACGTCGCACAGCGCGTGGCTGACCTGCGCCTTGTTGACGATGGCCGTCAGCTCACGAGCGCGCAGCAGCGGCATGCTGCCCACCGCGATGCCGCCGGCCTTGACGACGGCAAACCAGCAGGCGGCGAGCATGGGTGAATTGGCGCCGCGCAACAGCACGCGGTTGCCGGGCACCAGGCCCATGTCCTGCACCAGCACATGGGCGATGCGGTTGGCCTGGCGCTGCAGCTCGGCATAGCTCCAGCGCTGCCGGTGGCCCTGTACGCACAGGCGCCCGCCCTGCCCTTGCGCCACCCAGCGGTCGAGCAGCTCGGTGGCGCAGTTCAGACGCGGCGGGAACTGCAACTCGGGCAGCTCGAACAGGAAGTCCGGCAGCGCCTGCGGCGGCGGCAGGTGCTCGCGCGCGAAGGTGTCGAGGTGGGCACTGTGCGAGGGTTCCGGTGGCATGGACGCGCATTCTTCGGCCGCATAGTTGAGATGTCAATCGAGTGGCGCCGCCGGCTATGATGGCCCGCATGAGCACGCGCCCGCCCCGGCTGTGGGACATCTCGCCGCCCGTGCGCGAAGGCGCGCCGGTGTTCCCCGGCGATGCGCCGTACCGCAGCGTGTGGGCGGCACGCATCGGCCCCGGCAGCCCGGTCAACGTGAGCACGATCACGCTCAGCCCGCACACCGGCGCGCACGCCGACGCGCCCTTGCACTACGACGACGAGGGCGCGGCGATCGGCGCGGTGGCACTGGAGCCCTACCTCGGCCGCTGTCGGGTCGTCCATGCCATCGCCTGCGGGCCGCTGGTGCGCTGGCAGCACCTGTCGCACGCGCTGGCCGGCCTGCCCGAACGCGTGCTGGTGCGCACCTACGCGCGTGCACCCGTCGACCGCTGGGACCCCGAACTGGCCGCCTACGCGCCCGAGACGGTGGAGCGGCTGGCCGACCTCGGCGTCGCCCTCGTCGGCATCGACACCGCGAGCATCGACCCGGCTGACAGCAAGTCCCTGGACAGTCACCAGGTCATCCGCCGCCGCGGCCTGCGCGTGCTCGAGAACCTGGTGCTCGACGAGGTGCCCGAGGGCGACTACGAACTCATCGCCCTGCCCTTGAAGCTGACCGGCGCCGACGCCTCGCCGGTGCGCGCCGTGCTGCGCGAACTGCCTGCCGACCGCGGCGGCCTCGGGGCCTGGCCGTGACCCGGGACGACGCGCTGGCGCTGGACGCCGCCGATGCGCTGGCACCGCTGCGCGAGCAGTTCGTGCTGCCGCCCGGCCTGATCTACCTCGACGGCAATTCGCTCGGTGTCCTGCCCAGGACCACCGCCGCGCGCCTGCAGCAGGTCGTGCAGCAGGAGTGGGGCGTGGACCTCATCCGCAGCTGGAACAGCGCCGGCTGGATCGACCTGCCGCAGCGCGTGGGCGACAAGATCGCACGGCTGGTCGGCGCCGGCGCCGGTGAACTGGTGGTCGCCGACTCGACCAGCGTCAACCTGTTCAAGGTGCTGAGTGCGGCCCTGTCGATGGCGCAGGCCGATGCGCCGCAGCGCAGGCGCATCGTCTCGGAGCGCAGCAACTTCCCCACCGACCTCTACATCGCCGAGGCGCTGGCGCGTGAACGCGGCTTCGAGCTCGTGCTGGCCGAGACCGAAGACCTGCCCCGGCAGCTGGACGCCCGCTGCGCCGTGCTGATGCTCACGCACGTGAACTACCGCAGCGGCCGCATGCACGACATGGCGGCGCTGTCGCGCGCGGCCGGCAACGCCGGCGCGCTGGTGATCTGGGACCTGGCGCACAGCGCCGGCGCGGTGCCGGTGGACCTGCACGCCGACGGCGCCGACTTCGCCATCGGCTGCGGCTACAAGTACCTCAACGGCGGCCCCGGCGCGCCGGCCTTCGTGTGGGCGCATCCGCGACACGCCGAACGCTTCTGGCAGCCGCTGGCGGGCTGGATGGGGCATGCGGCACCGTTCGATTTCAAGCCCGGCTACCGGCCGGCCGCCGGCATCTCGCGCTACCTCTGCGGCACGCCGGCGGTGCTGTCGCTGGCGGCGCTGGAATGCGGCGTCGACAGCGTGCTCGCGGCGCAGGCCCACGGCGGCATGGCGGCGCTGCGCCGCAAGTCGCTGGCGCTGACAAGGCTGTTCGCCGAACGCGTGTTGGCCACCTGCCCCGGCCTGGCGCTGGTGTCGCCGCGCGAGGATGCGCTGCGCGGCAGCCAGGTCTGCCTGTCGCACCCGCAGATCGCCTACCCGGTGATCCAGGCGCTGATCGCGCGCGGCGTCGTCGGCGACTTCCGCGCCCCCGACATCCTGCGCTTCGGCTTCACGCCGCTGACGCTGCGTTACGTCGACGCCTGGGACGCCGCCGAGCAGCTGCGCCAGGTGTCGAGCAGCGAAGAGTGGCGGCGCCCGGAGTTCAATCAACGGCAGGCGGTGACCTGAAATGTCGGACGGCCCCATCGACCATCACGGCGCCCGGCTCGACTTCAGCGCCGAGATGAGCTACGGCGACTACCTGCACCTGGACGCGGTGCTCAGCGCCCAGCATCCGCTGAGCCCCGACCACAACGAGATGCTGTTCATCGTGCAGCACCAGACCAGCGAGTTGTGGATGAAGCTGATGCTGCACGAGCTGCACGCGGCCATCGCCGCCATCGCCGCCGACCGGCTGGCGCCGGCCTTCAAGATGCTGGCGCGGGTGTCCAAGATCATGGAGCAGCTGGTGCACGCCTGGGACGTGCTGGCGACGATGACGCCGCCCGAGTACAGCGCGATCCGGCCCTATCTCGCCCACAGCAGCGGCTTCCAGAGCTGGCAGTACCGCTGCATCGAATTCAGCCTGGGCAACAAGAACGCCGCCATGCTGCAGCCGCACGCGCACCGGCCCGACCTGCTGGCGCAGGTCGACGCGGCCTGGCGCGCGCCCTCGCTCTACGACGAGGCGCTGCGCCTGCTGGCGCGCCGCGGCCTGCCGGTGCCGGCCAGCCACACCGCGCGCGACTGGACGCAGCCCTACCCGCCCAGCGACGAGGTCGAGGCCGCCTGGCTCACCGTCTACCGCGCGCCGGAAACCCATTGGGACCTGTACCAGCTGGGCGAGGAACTCACCGACCTCGAGGACACCTTCCGTCTCTGGCGTTTCCGCCACGTCACGACGGTCGAGCGCATCATCGGCTTCAAGCGCGGCACCGGCGGCACCAGCGGCGTGGGCTACCTGCGCAAGATGCTCGACGTGGTGCTGTTCCCGGAAATCTGGAAGCTCAGGACCGACCTGTAAACCCGACCGGCTCCTGGCTACAGCAGCGCGTCGAGCGCGCGCTCGAACGTCACCACCGTGCGCTCGACGTTCTTCAGCTTGTCCAGCCCGAACAGCCCGATGCGGAAGGTGCGGAAGTCCGCCGGCTCGTCGCAGGCCAGCGGCACGCCGGCGGCGGTCTGCAGGCCCTGCGCGGCGAAGGCCTGGGTGCTGGCGAAGTCGGCGCGGTCGGTGTAGCTGACGACCACGCCGGGTGACTGGAAACCCTCGGCGGCGACGCTCGCGATGCCCTTGGCGACGAGCAGTGCGCGCACGCGGTCGCCGAGCTGCTGCTGCGCGGCGCGCGCGGCCTCGAAGCCGAAGGCCGCGGTCTCCTGCATCACGTCGCGCAACGCGGCCAGGCCGTCGGTGGGCAGCGTCGCGTGATAGGCGATCGCGCCCTTCTCGTGGGTCTCCATGATCGACAGCCACTTCTTCAGGTCCATCGAGAAGCTGCTGCTCGTCGTGTCGTCGATGCGGGCGCGGGCCTGCTCGCCGAGCATCACGAGTCCGGCGCACGGCGTGCTGCTCCAGCCCTTCTGCGGCGCGCTGACCAGCACGTCGACGCCGGTGGCGGCCATGTCGACCCAGATCGCACCCGAGGCCACGCAGTCGAGCACGAACAGGCCGCCATGCTCGTGCACCGCAGCGGCCACCGCGGCGATGTAGTCGTGCGGCAGCATCATGCCGGCGGCGGTCTCGACATGCGGCGCGAACACCAGGTCGGGCCGGCTGCTGCGGATCGTCGCCACCACCTCGTCGATCGGCGCCGGCGCGTACGGCGCCTGCGGCCCGGGGCCGGTCGGGCGCGCCTTCAGCACCGTCGTTTCGGCCGGGATCGCACCCATTTCGAAGATCTGGCTCCAGCGGTAGCTGAACCAGCCGTTGCGGATCACCAGCACCTTCTTGCCATGCGCGAACTGGCGTGCCACCGCCTCCATGCCGAAGCTGCCGCTGCCCGGCACGACGATCGCCGAGCGCGCGCCGTAGACCTGCTTGAGCGTCGCCGACACGTCGCGCATGACGCCGCCGAAACGCTTGGACATGTGGTTGAGGGCGCGGTCGGTGTAGACGACCGAGTACTCGAGCAGGCCGTCGGGGTCGACGTCGGGAAGCAGTCCGGGCATGCGTGTCTCTGGATGAGTGGCGATGCCGGGGAGCTTATCAGCCGGCGCCGTCGTAGGCCGCGCGCAGCCACCCTGCCAGGGTGTCGTCGACCTCGCCGGCCGCGCCCAGGCGCACGGTGTACTGGCACATGCCACCCGGTGGCATGGCCTTCAGGCGCGGGTGCGGCGGCAGGCCCTTGGCGTTGAGGCCGAGCTCGACGAGGTCCTTGGTGGCCGGGCCGAGCATCGCGAACTGCTTCTTGCGCCGCAGGCTGATGTAGGTCTTCTTGGGTGCCAGTTCGCACGGACCGAGCGCAGCAACGGCCTGCATCACCGTGTCGTGCAAGGGCCGCAGATGGGCCTTGGCGCCGCTGTAGATGGCGTCCAGAGCGTCGCCCGGCGCTGCCGCCGGTGCGCCGACCGGCGCGCCTTCCAGCCCCGGCGGCAGCTTGCCGACCAGCAGCGCCACGGTGTTGGCATCGCCATAGCCGAGCTTGTACTGCTCCATCAGCCAGCTGCGCTTTTCGCCCACCTTGGCCAGACCGGTGGCGGCCAGCGCAGCGTGCAGCGCGGCGATCGTCTGGCCGGTCCTGGCCTGGATGTTGCGCAGCTGGGTCAGGACGGCGGCTTGCGGATCGGCCATGGCGGACCTTTCGGGGGGTGGTGATGGGGCCCGGTTGTTCCACGCCGGGCGCCCTTTGACCAGCCCGGTTTACACGGCTGCAGGGCGCCGGGCGGCCACCTAGAATTGCCGGTTCTCCCCGTGCCGCCGGAGCCGCGATGGACACCCGCACTTCACCGATCCGTTTGCGCATCGCCCAGCTGCGCGAGACGCTGGCCCGCGAAGGCGTGGACGCGCTGCTGGTGCCCTCGGCCGACCCCCACCTCAGCGAATACCTGCCCGGGCGCTGGCAGGGCCGGGAGTGGCTGTCGGGGTTCACCGGCTCGATGGCCACGCTGGTGGTGGCCGCCGAACGCGCCGCCCTGTTCGCCGACAGCCGCTACTGGACGCAGGCCGAGGCCGAGCTCGCCGGTACCGGCATCGAACTCGTGAAGATCGCCACCGGCACGTCGTCGGCACACATCGACTGGCTGGTGCGCCAGGTGCGGCGCGGCGGCGTCGTGGCCGTCGATGGCCAGGTGCTGGGCCTGGCCGCGGCCGGCGCGCTGAAGACCGGGCTCGACGCCGCCGGCGTGCTGCTGCGCACCGACGTCGACCTGCTCGACGCGATCTGGCCCGAGCGCCCGGCTTTGCCGGCCGAACCGGTCTACGAACACCGGCCGCCGCAGGCCACGCAGCCGCGCGCCTCCCGGCTCGCCGCAGTGCGCGAGGCGATGGCAGGCCACGGCGCCACGCACCACTTCGTGTCGACCGTCGACGACGTGGCCTGGATCACCAACCTGCGCGGCAGCGACGTCAGCTACAACCCGGTGTTCCTGGCCCACCTGCTGCTGGACCGCAGCGGCGGCACGCTGTTCATCGGCGCCGCCAAGGTGGACGCGGCGCTGGCCGCCCGGCTGGCCGCGGACGGGCTGCAGATCGCGCCCTACGAACAGGCCGGTGCCGCGCTGGCTGCAATCGGCGGCGACGCGCGGCTGCTGATCGACCCCCGGCGCGTCACGCAAGGCCTGCGCGCGATGGTCGGCCTGGGCACGGCGGTCGTCGAGGCCATCAACCCGAGCACGCTGCTGAAGAGCCGCAAGAGCGCGCCCGAGGCCGACTTCGTGCGCGAGGCGATGGTCGAGGACGGCGCCGCGATGTGCGAGTTCTATGCCTGGTTCGAAGCCGCTCTGGCGCGCGGCGAACACATCACCGAGCTCACCGTCGACGAACGCCTGAGCGCCGAACGCGCCAAACGAGACGGCTTCGTCGGCCTGAGCTTTGCCACCATCGCCGGCTTCAGCGCCAACGGCGCGATGCCGCACTACCGCGCCACGCCGGCGTCGCACGCCGTCATCCGCGTGAACCCGGGCGATGGGGGCCTGCTGCTCATCGACAGCGGCGGCCAGTATCTCGGCGGCACCACCGACATCACGCGCGTGTGGCCCATCGGCACCGTCAGCGCAGCGATGAAACGCGACTACACGCTGGTGCTCAAGGGCACCATGAACCTGTCCCGCGCACGTTTCCCGCGCGGCACGCTCAGCCCGATGCTCGACGCGCTGGCGCGCTCGCCGCTGTGGGCCGAGGGTATCGACTTCGGCCACGGCACCGGCCACGGCGTGGGCTACTTCTTGAACGTGCACGAGGGGCCGCAGAGCATCAGCAAGGCGATCCCCGACGCCCACATGGCGATGGAGCCGGGCATGATCACCTCGATCGAGCCCGGCGTATACCGGCCCGGGCAGTGGGGCGTGCGCATCGAGAACCTGGTGCTCAACGTGCCGGCGGCAACGAGCGAAGGCGGCACCTTCGGCGAGTTCCTCGAATTCGAGACCCTCACGCTGTGCCCGATTGACACCCGCTGCATCGACCTCAGCCTGCTGCGCGCCGACGAGGTGGACTGGCTCGACCGCTACCACGCCACCGTGCGCGAACGGCTGGCACCGCGCCTGGCCGGTGCTGCGCTGGCCTGGCTGCAAGCGCGCACGGCGCCGATTCGATCGAGCCCGTGAAGCCATGAGGCCCGGCCTGCCGCCGGCACTCGGCATCGACCTCGGCGGCACCAAGATCGAGGCGCTGCTGCTGGCCGCCGACGGCACCGAGCGCTGGCGCCGGCGCGTGGCCACACCGGCCGGCGACTACCGCGCCACGCTGGCGGCGATCGCGGCTCTGGTGACGCAGGCACGCCGGGTCGAGACGGCAGCGTTGACGATCGGCATCGGCACGCCCGGCGCGGCGGCCCCGACGGGGCTGCTGAAGAACTGCAACTCCACCTGCCTCAACGGCAGGCCGCTGCAACGCGACCTGGAGGCCGCGCTCGGCCAACCGGTGACGCTGGACAACGACGCCAACTGCCTGGCGCTGTCGGAAGCCACCGACGGCGCCGGCGCCGGCGCCGCGGTGGTCTTCGCCGCCATCCTGGGCACCGGCGCAGGCGCCGGCATCGCCGTGCACGGCCAGGTGCTGCAAGGGCCGCACCGGCTGGCCGGCGAGTGGGGGCACAACCCGCTACCCTGGGCCGAGCCGGGGCGCGACCCGACGTTTGCCTGCTACTGCGGCCAGCGCGGCTGCATCGAGACGCTGGTCAGCGGTTCAGGGCTGGCGCGCGACCATGCCCACGTCCATGGCGGCGCCGTCAGCGCCGAGGAGATCGTGCGCCGCGCCGCCGCCGGCGACGAAGCCTGCCGCGCCACGCTGGACCGCCACGCGCGGCGCCTGGCACGCGCGCTGGCGGCGGTGATCAACCTGCTGGACCCCGATGTCATCGTGCTCGGCGGTGGCCTGTCGCGCCTGCCGCACCTGTACGACCAGGTGCCGGCGCTGTGGCGGCAGTGGGTCTTCGGCGCCGGCAGCGACCCGGCGCGCACCCAACTCCTGCCGGCGCGCCATGGCGACGCCTCGGGCGTGCGCGGCGCGGCCTGGATCGGCGCTCGGACCGCCTGCGCCGCGGGCGGCATAGGGCTGGCGTGACGGTGGGTCGTCGGCGGCGGCGGCAATGTCGGCATCGGTCGGGCTGACCGCGGCCGACTTGGCGCGCACGGCGCCGCCGCGCTGGATGCACAGCGGCGTCGACACGATCCGGCCGTCGCCGCAGGCGGTCGCCGCTCGCTACAGCAGCACGATGTCGTACTGCTCCGGATTCATCGTCGGCTCCGCGCTCAGCGAGATCGGCCGGCCGATGAATTCGCTCAAGCCGGCGATGTGCACGCTCTCCTCGTCGAGCAGCATCTCCACCACCGCGGCGCTGGCGACGACGCGGAACTCCTTGGGCGCGAACTGGCGCGCTTCGCGCAGGATCTCGCGCAGGATGTCGTAGCACACGCTGCGCGCGGTCTTCACCTGGCCGCGGCCTTCGCAGGTGGGGCAGGGTTCGCACAGCATGTGCGCCAGGCTCTCGCGCGTGCGCTTGCGCGTCATCTCCACCAGCCCCAGCTGCGTGAAGCCGCTCACCGTGGTGCGCGTGCGGTCGCGCGCCAGCTGCTTGCGCAGTTCGGCCAGCACCGCCTGCTGGTGGTCCTCGCGCGTCATGTCGATGAAGTCGGCGATGATGATGCCGCCCAGGTTGCGCAGCCGCAGCTGGCGCGCCAGCGCACCGGCGGCTTCGAGGTTGGTCTTGAAGATGGTGTCGTCGAAGTTGCGCGCGCCCACGAAGCCTCCGGTGTTGACGTCCACCGTCGTCAGCGCCTCGGTCTGGTCGATGATCAGGTAGCCGCCGCTCTTCAGGTCGACGCGCCGCGACAGCGCGCGCGCGATCTCCTCCTCGATGCCGAAGAGGTCGAAGATCGGCCGTTCGCCGCGGTAGAGCTCGAGCTTGGCCAGCGCCCGCGGCATGTAGGTGTCGCCGAAGGCCTTGAGCGCGTCGAACTGCAGTCGCGAGTCGATGCGTATCGTCTGCGTGGCTTCGTTGACCAGGTCGCGCAGCACCCGTTCGGCCAGGCTCAGGTCCTGATGCAGCAGCGTGCCGGGGGGCGAGCGCTGCGCGCGTTCGCGCACCAGCGCCCAGGCGCGGCGCAGGTAGGCGATGTCCTCGGCCAGTTCCTCGTCGCTGGCTTCCTCGGCGTTGGTGCGCAGGATGAAGCCGCCGCCCTGGTCTTCGGGGTTGGCGGTGGCCAGCGCCTGCACGCGGGCACGCAACTGCTCGCGCAGTTCGTGCGAGCCGATCTTCTGGCTGATGCCGATGTGCTTGTCGTGCGGCAGGAAGACCAGCATGCGCCCGGCGATCGACACCTGCGCCGACAGCCGCGCGCCCTTGCTGCCGATGGCGTCCTTGATGACCTGCACGGTGAGCGTCTGACCTTCGAAGACCTGGCGTTCGATGGGCACCGGCGGCGTGTCGGGGCGCCCCTCGCTGCGGGCGCTGCCGTTGCCGCCCTGCAGGTCGGCCACGTGCAGGAAGGCCGCGCGTTCCAGGCCGATGTCGATGAAGGCGCTTTGCATGCCCGGCAGCACGCGCACCACCTTGCCCAGGTAGACGTTGCCGACCAGCCCGCGTTCCAGCGTACGCTCGATGTGCAGCTCCTGCACGATGCCGTTCTCGACGATGGCGACGCGGGTCTCCTGCGGCGCCCAGTTGATGAGGATGTCCTGGCCGGCCATGGTCGCTCTCAGACGTCCAGCCGCACGCGCGCCTGCGACAACAGGCGCGTGGTCTCGAACAGCGGCAGTCCCATGATGCCGCTGTAACTGCCTTCGATGCGCTCGATCCAGGCCGCGATGCGGCCCTGCACGGCGTAGGCGCCGGCCTTGCCGTAGGGTTCGCCGCTGTCGACATAACGCTGGATGGTGCGCTCCGACAGCTCGGCCATGTGCACGCGCGACACGCTCACCTCCAGCAGCGTGTCGCGGCCGGCGCTCATTTCGACCAGATCCACCGGTTCGCCTTCGCCCCCGCCTC
>CAYJOA010000030.1:0-7328 GCA_964371495.1 uncultured Rubrivivax sp. | reverse complement strand
GGGGGCCGCCCACCGCGGGGCCTGGGCCCCGCGCGACCCGCCCCCCCCCCGCCGGGGGGGGGGGCGGGCGCTCCGCGCCACGGCCGTGAGCACGCGGTGCGTGCGGCCCGACAGTCGCCGCAGTGTGGCCGCGGCCTGGGCGGCGTCGCTCGGCTTGCCCAGGATGCGACGGCCGACGGCCACCGTGGTGTCGGCGCACAGGATCGGCGCCGCGGGCAGGCCGCGCCGCGCCAGCCGCCGGCGCGCCTGCAGCAGCTTGGCCAGCGTGACACGGCGCACGTAGTCGGCCGGCAGTTCACCGCTGCGCTCGGCCTCGAGCTGCTCGACGTCTTCCGCCTCGTCGGCCAGCAGCGGCCGGTGCGCCACGCCCAGCTGCTCCAGCAGCTGCGCCCGGCGCGGGCTCTGCGAGGCAAGGTAGAGGTAGGCATGCGACGGCATACGCGCATTGTGTATGCGGCGTGCTGCCGGTGCAGCGGCGCCGTTCACTCGCGGTGGTAGGGGTGACCCTCGATCACCGACCAGGCGCGGTACAGCGCTTCGGCCAGCAGCACACGGGCGTAGGCATGCGCCAAAGTCAGGTCGCTCAGTCGCAGGCTCTCGTCGGCGCCGGCCTTCAGCGCCGGCTCCAGGCCGTCGGGGCCGCCGATGAGCAGCGCCACGTCGCGGCCGTCGCCGCGCCAGACGCGCAGACGGGCGGCCAGCTGTACCGTGTCCAGCCGCGTACCGTGTTCGTCGAGCACGACCCGGCGCGCCCCCTTCGGCACCGCCGCCTGCAGGCGCACCGCTTCGGCGGCCATGCACTGCGCAGCCGTCTTGCCGCCGCTGCGCGGCTCGGCCTTCAGCGCCTTGAGTTCCAGTCGCATCTCGGGCGGGAAACGCTTGGCGAAGTCGGCCCAGGCGGCGTCGGCCCAGCCCGGCTGGCGCTGGCCCACCGCCACCACCAGCAGCTTCATCGCCGCTAGCGGGAACGGGCGACCTTGCGCGCCGGGGCCTTGCGCGCCGGGGCCTTACCGGCCGCGGCCTTGCGCGCCACCGGTTTGCGCGCCGGTGCAGCCTTTTTTGCCGCCGCGCGCCCGGCAGCCGGGCGGTCGACGCTGGCCGGCTTGACCGGCCCCTTGCGTGTCGCTGGCTTCTTCGCCGCCGGCCCGGGCGCCTTCGCCGCCGGCCGGCGTGCCGGCTCGGGCTCGCTGGCTTTGACCAGCCTGGTCTTGGCCTCGCCGACCTTCATGCGCACCGCCTTGCCGCCCCAGATCTCTTCGAGGTGGTAGTAGTCGCGGATCGACGGCTGCATGATGTGCGCCACCGCGGCGCCGCAGTCGACGATGATCCACTCGCCGTTGTCTTCGCCCTCGGTGGCCATGACCTGCATGCCGCGCGACTTGACGCTGTCGCGCACGCTCGCGGCCAGGGCCTTGGTCTGCCGGTTGCTCGTGCCCGAGGCGATGATCACGCGTTCGAACAGGGCCGAGAGGTGTTCGGTGTTGAAGACGACGATGTTCTGCGCCTTGACGTCTTCCAGGCCATCGACGATGGCGCGTTGCAGCTTGCGGATGTCCATTCAACTCCCAGGGCGGGCTCGGTAGAGCCGATGTGAATCAATATAGCGCGCCACAGCGGGCGGCACCAGCTTGGAAATGTCCTCGCCCGCCGCCACGCGCTCGCGCACCGCGGTGGCCGAGATGTCGAGCATGGGCAGCGGCACGACGTGGTGGGTGAAGCGGCGCACGTCCTCGTGCACCTCGCGCACCTGGCCCGGCCGGTTGGCCACCGCCAGCGTCACCAGGCCCAGCAGCTGCTGCCAGCCGTTCCAGGTGTGCAGCCCCGCGTACTGATCGTGGCCGATGATCAGGAACCAGGCGGTCGCCGGCTGTGCCGCGGCCAGCGTGCGCACGGTGTCCAGCGTGTAGCTCGGGCCCGGGCGTTCGATCTCGATGCGGTCGAGCAAGAAACGCGGCTCGCCTGCGATGGCCAGCCGCAGCATCGCCTCGCGGTGCGCCGCGTCGGTGAGCGGGCGCGACTTCTGCCAGGCCTGCCCGGCCGGGATCCAGCGCACCTCGTCCAGCTGCAGCTCCGCCAGCGCGGCGCGCGCCAGCGCGACGTGGGCCACGTGCACCGGGTCGAAGCTGCCGCCGAAGAGGCCGACCCGGCGGGCCTGCGTCACGCGGCCGCCCAGTCACGCGGGCGCAGGAAATCGCTGTACAGCCGCGCCTCGGGCGTGCCGGGCTCCGGGTGCCAGTCGTAGCGCCACTTCACCAGCGGCGGCATGCTCATCAGGATGCTCTCGGTGCGGCCGCCGCCGTGCAGGCCGAAGTGCGTGCCGCGGTCCCAGACGAGGTTGAACTCGACGTAGCGGCCGCGCCGGTAGGCCTGGAAATCGCGCTCGCGTTCGCCGTAGGGCGTGTCGCGGCGGCGCTGCGCGATCGGCAGGTAGGCCGGCAGGAAGGCGTCGCCGACGGCACGCATCATCGCGAAGCCGGTGTCGAAGCCGCCTTCGCTGAAGTCGTCGAAGAAGATGCCGCCGACGCCGCGCGGCTCGTTGCGGTGCTTGAGGAAGAAATATTCGTCGCACCACTGCTTGAAGCGCGGGTACTTGTCGGCGCCGAAGGGTGCCAGCGCGTCGCGGCAAACGGTGTGGAAGTGGCGCGCGTCGTCCTCGACGCCGTAGTAGGGCGTGAGGTCCATGCCGCCGCCGAACCAGCTCACCGCCGCCTGGCCGGCCGGGAACGCCGCCAGCAGCCGAACGTTCATGTGCACCGTGGGCACGTGCGGGTTGCGCGGGTGCATCACCAGCGACACGCCCAGCGCCTCGAACGGCGCGCCGGCGAGCTCAGTGCGGTGCTGCGTCGCCGACGGCGGCAGCGCCGCACCCTTGACATGGCTGAAGTTGCAGCCACCGCGCTCCAGCAGCCCGCCTTCTTCGACCAGCTGCGACAGGCCGTCGCCTTCGAGCTTGCCTCCCGCAGGGCGCTGCCAGCCGTCGCTGAGGAAGGCCTTGCCGTCTTCGGCCTGCATCGCGCCGACGATGCGGCCCTGCAGGCCGAGCAGGTAGTCGCGGACACGGGTGGTGTCGGTCACGGTGCGTGGCGCGGATTCAGTGTTTGATGGCCCGGTGGCCGATGTCGTTGCGCCACTGCGCGCCTTCGAAACGGATGCCGCGCACGGCCTCCAGCGCGCGCTGCTGCGCCAGGCGCACCGATTCGGCGAGCGCCGTCACGCACAGCACACGCCCGCCTGCCGTGACCAGGCGGCCGTCGTCGAGCGTGGTGCCGGCGTGGAAGACCTGCAGTTCGGCGTTGCCGGCGGGCAGGCCGGTGATGACGTCGCCCGTGCGCGGCGCCGCCGGGTAGCCGTGTGCGGCCATCACCACGCCCAGGGCGACGCGGCGGTCCCACTGCAGTTCGACCTGGTCCAGCGTGCCGCCACTGGCCTGCATCAGCACTTCGAAGAGGTCGGTCTTCAGGCGCATCAGGATGACCTGCGCTTCCGGGTCGCCGAGCCGGCAGTTGAATTCCACCGTGCGCGGCTGGCCTTGCGCGTCGATCATCAGGCCGGCGTAAAGGAAGCCGGTGTAGGGTGCGCCGTCCCTGGCCATGCCGGCCACGGTGGGCAGGATGATCTCCTGCATGACACGCGCATGCACGTTGGGCGTGACCACCGGCGCCGGCGAATACGCGCCCATGCCGCCGGTGTTGGGACCCGCATCGCCGTCGAAGATGCGCTTGTGGTCCTGGCTGGTGGCCAGCGGCGTGACATGGCTGCCGTCGCACAGGACGATGAAGCTGGCTTCCTCGCCGACCATGAATTCCTCGATCACGACACGCGCGCCGGCGCCCTGCAGCATGGCGTCGATGGCGGCGTGCGCCTCGGCAGCGTCCATCGCCACCACGACACCCTTGCCGGCGGCCAGGCCGTCGGCCTTGACGACGATGGGCGCGCCGTGCCGGTCGACGTGGGCGTGCGCGGCGGCGGCGTCGGTGAAGCTCGCATACAGCGCCGTCGGGATGCCGTGGCGCTGCATGAAGTCCTTGGCGTAGGCCTTGGAGCTTTCCAGCTGCGCGGCGGCCTGGGTCGGGCCGAAGATGCGCAGGCCGCGGCCACGGAAGAGGTCCACCACACCGGCGGCCAAGGGTGCCTCGGGGCCGACCACGGTGAGCGCGACCTTCTCCGCCACCGCGAAGTCGGCCAGGCGGGCCGGGTCGGCGAGCGGCACATTGCGCAAGGTCGGGTCGGGGGCGGTGGCGGCGTTTGCCGGTGCCACGAACACGGTCTGCACACGCTCGCACTGCGCCAGCTTCCACGCCAGCGCATGCTCGCGGCCGCCGCCGCCGATGACGAGAACCTTCATCGGGCGATCATTCCTCGATCAGTGCGTTGTGGTACACGTCCTGCACGTCGTCGAGGTCCTCGAGCACGTCGAGCAGCTTTTGCATGCGCTGCGCGTCTTCGCCGCTCAGTTCCACCGTGTTCTCGGCGCGCATCGTCACTTCGGCCAGCTCGGGCTTGAGGCCCGCCGCTTCCAGCGCCGCCTTCACGGCCTCGAAGTCGGCCGGCGCGGTGAGCACCTCGACGGCACCGTCCTCGTCGCTGACCACGTCTTCGGCGCCGGCGTCCAGCGCCACTTCCATGACCTTGTCTTCCGACGTGCCGGGAGCGAACACGAACTGCCCGCAATGCTTGAACTGGAAGGCCACCGAGCCTTCGCTCCCCATGTTGCCGCCATACTTGCTGAAGGCATGGCGCACCTCGGCCACGGTGCGCACGCGGTTGTCGGTCATGCAGTCGACGATGATCGCGGCGCCGCCGATGCCATAGCCTTCGTAGCGGATTTCCTCGTAGCTCACGCCTTCGAGGTTGCCGGTGGCCTTGTCGATGTTGCGCTTGACGGTTTCCACCGGCAGGTTGACGGCCTTGGCCTTCTCGATGGCCAGCCGCAGGCGCGGGTTGGCCGTCGGATCACCGCCGCCCAGGCGCGCCGCGACCATGATCTCGCGGATCACGCGCGTCCAGGCCTTGCCGCGCTTTTCGTCCTGGCGGCCCTTGCGATGCTGGATGTTGGCCCATTTGGAGTGACCGGCCATGTTGCCCTGCTTGTCTGGAACAAACGCGGATTTTAGCCGGCGGGGCCGGCGCGGCCGCGGCTGCCACGCCGACGGCAGCCATTGCGGGGCAGCGGCCGCAGCGCGGCCATTGGTGGGCAGCGGGCGCTGAACTAGACTGCGCAGCACCCTGCTGACGGAGCCAGACGATGACCGAACCCCTCCTCGTTGCGATGCACGGCGACGTGTGCTGCGAGCTGCTGCCCGCCCTGGCCAACCGCCACGGCCTGATCACCGGCGCCACCGGCACCGGCAAGACCATCACCCTGCAGACCCTGGCCGAAGGCTTCAGCCGCATCGGCGTGCCGGTGTTCATGGCCGATGTGAAGGGCGACCTCACCGGCATCAGCCAGAAGGGCCAGCTCGGCGCCAAGATCGCCGCCGTGATCAAGGAACGCGGCCTGCCCGAGCCGCAGAGCGTGGCCTGCCCGGTGACGCTGTGGGACGTCTTCGGCGAGCAGGGTCACCCGGTGCGCGCCACCGTCTCGGACATGGGCCCGCTGCTGCTGTCGCGCATGCTGGCGCTGAACGAAACGCAGGGCGGCGTGCTCAACCTGGCCTTCAAGATCGCCGACGACCACGGCCTGCTGCTGCTGGACATGAAGGACCTGCGCGCGATGCTGCAGCACCTGGGCGACCACGGCAGCCAGTTCACCACCAAGTACGGCAACATCAGCGCCGCCAGCATCGGTGCCATCCAGCGCGGGCTGATGCAGATCGAGGAACAGGGCGGCGACCGCTTCTTCGGCGAACCCATGCTCGACATCGCCGACTTCATGCAGACCGTCGACGGCCGCGGCGTCATCAACATCCTGGCCGCCGACAAGCTGATGAACTCGCCACGCTTGTACGCCACCTTCCTGCTGTGGATGCTGAGCGAGCTGTACGAGTCGCTGCCCGAAGTGGGCGACCTCGACAAACCCAAGCTGGTGTTCTTCTTCGACGAGGCGCACCTGCTGTTCAACGACGCGCCGAAGGCCTTGATCGAGAAGATCGAGCTCGTCGTGCGTCTGGTGCGCAGCAAGGGCGTCGGCGTGTACTTCGTGACGCAGAACCCGCTCGATGTTCCCGACACCGTGCTGGCGCAGCTGGCCAACCGGGTGCAGCACGCGCTGCGCGCCTTCACGCCGCGCGACCAGAAGGCGGTCAAGGCCGCTGCCGAGACGATGCGCGCCAACCCCAGGATCGGCGACATGGCGGCAGCCATCACCGAGCTCGCGGTCGGCGAGGCGCTGGTGAGTTTTCTCGACGCCAAGGGCCGGCCCAGCATCACCGAGCGGGCCTATGTGATTCCGCCGGGCAGCCAGATCGGGCCCATTGCGCCGCAGCAGCGCCAGGCGCTGATCGCGTCGTCGCTGGTCGCCGGCACCTACGAGAAGACTGTCGACCGCGAATCGGCGTACGAGAAGATCAAGGGCCGCGCCGAGGGTGCGGCCGCGGATGCAGCGGTCGCCGACAACCCCGCGCCCACGCTGCCGGGCACCGCGCCCGCCCAGCCCGCCGGCAACGGCGGCATGCTCGACGGCCTGAAGGACGCCATTTTCGGCAGCACCGGCCCGCGCGGCGGCCGCTACGCGGGGCTGGCCGAGAAGGCCGCGTCGTCGGCGGTGCGCAGCATCGGCTCGGCGGTTGGCCGCGAAATCATCCGCGGCGTGCTCGGCTCGCTGCTCGGCGGCACGAAGCGGCGCTAGTCCGCGGCACCGCCGCTCACCGACGCCGGTCTGGCAGCGTCAACTCGGCTTGCGCCGCGCGGACGGCTTGGCCGGCACACCGCCGCTGTCGCGCGGCGGCAGGCCCGTGTGTTGGGTGAGGATGCGGCCCTTCGTCACGGTAGACGTGCGCGCGCCGGCCTCGGTGCTGTTCTTGCGCCGCGCGCTGACATAGGCGCCATCGGTCACGGGCTGCAAGCTCGGGATCAGGTGCTGCTTGCCGTTGCCGATGAGGTCGGCGCGGCCCATCCTCTTCAAGGCCTCGCGCAGCAAGGGCCAGTTGTTGGCGTCGTGCCAGCGCAGGAAGGCCTTGTGCAGGCGGCGCCGCTTCTCGCCGCGCACCACGTCCACCTTCTCGGCGCGCGCCGGGTCGCGGCTGATGCCCTTGAGCGGGTTCAGGTCGGTGTGGTACATCGCCGTCGCGGTGGCCAGCGGACTGGGGTAGAAGGTCTGCACCTGGTCGGCCTTGAAGCCGTTCTTCTTCAGCCACAGCGCGAGGTTCATCATGTCCTCGTCGGTGGTG
>CAYJOA010000029.1:33382-35563 GCA_964371495.1 uncultured Rubrivivax sp. | reverse complement strand
TGCTGGCGGTCGCTGCGCACGTACAGCGGCCTGCCGACGGGCGCGTCGATGCGGATCTCCAGCCCGTGGCTCTGCGCCGCCGGCGCCTGCGCCGCCTGCACGGCGTCGAGCAGGCTGCGCAGCTCGATGGTCTGGATGTCGATGTCCACCACGCCCGCGTCGAGCGTGGCCTTGTCCATGAGCTGGTGCAGCAGGCCGCTGGCCTGTTCCAGGTTGCGTTGCATGGTCCGGCTCACGCGTTCCAGCAACTCGTCGCCCGAGCGCTGCGCGAGCTGCTCCAGCGTCGTGTGGTTGAGCGAGAGTGCAAACAGCGGCTGGCGCAGGTCGTGGCTGGCGGCAGCGAAGAAGCGCGTCTTGGCGGCGCTGGCGAGCTGCGCCTTCTCGCGCTCGGCCTCGGCGCGCTGGCGCTCGAGGTCGACGCGGTCGCGTTCGCGCGCCAGCATCTCCGACAGCACCTGTTTCTCGTGCGCGAGCTGGACCAGCCGGGCGATCGAATTGCCCTGCGCCTGCACGTACAGCGCCAGCAGCACGAACAGCAGCACCAGCAGCAGCGCGATCCACACGCCGACGAAATCCAGGCGGGCCAACCAGCCGAGCGCCAGCGCACTGCCGACCGGCACCGCCCAGGTCACGTAGGTGCGCACGTTGCCGCCGACGACCCCCACGCCGCCGGCGGCCTGGCCGATCAGCACCATCGTCGTCAGGTACTGGATCTCACCCGGCGGCAGCGTGAAGGCCAGCGGCACGACGGCGGCACGCGCCAGGCCATTGGCCGCGAAGACGAAGTTGAGCCGGCGCTCGATGGCCGGCGCGTCGTCGTAGCCGGCGAGCTGCAGGCTGCGGGCGTACCACGCGCGCGCTAGTTGCACGCCGGTCGTCGCCACCAGCCACAGCGCCGCCAGCTGCCAGCGGCCTGCGCGCTGCAGCAGGAAGAACAGGAACAGGTCGAGCAGGAAGTTCGGCAGCGGAACCTTGCGCACCTGGTCGCAGATCAGCCGGATGCGCTCGCGCAGCACCAGTTCGCGCAAGGGGCCGGCCGGCAGCGCCAGCTCGTCAGCATTCACTGGCGCCTCGCTGGCGGGCGATGTAGGCGGCCTCGCTGCGCCGCTGGGCACCGAGCGCCAGGAAGATGGCCCGCACGTGCGTCTTGACGGTGCTCT
The DNA here is from genome assembly GCA_964371495.1 of uncultured Rubrivivax sp. GTDB lineage: Bacteria > Pseudomonadota > Gammaproteobacteria > Burkholderiales > Burkholderiaceae_C > Rubrivivax. The sequence continues at coordinate 34,403 of CAYJOA010000029.1, read as the reverse complement.
CGGCGATGTTCAGCTCGCGCGCGATCTGCTTGTCGCTCTGCCCCCGGATCAGCACGCGGAAGACTTCGATCTGGCGCTCGGTGAGGTCGGGAAACACCTCCTGCAGCTCACGCCGCACCGGCACACCGGGGATCGGCGCCGCCGGCCCCGCGGCGCGCCGGGGCGGCAGGTAGCGGCCGCCGCCCAGCGCCACCCGGATGGCGTCGAGCAGCGAGTTCTTGCTGCCGCTCTTCGTGACGTAGCCCGCGGCGCCCAGCGCCAGCGCCTGCTGCACCACCTGCTCGTTGTCGTCGCCCGAGACGACGACCACCGGCGCCGTCGAACCGGCCGCCCGCAGCTGTTCGATGCATTGCCCGCCGTTGACCTCGCCCAGCCACCAGTCGAGCAGGATGAGCTGGTAGTCGATCGTCGCCGCCAGCTGGATCGCACCGTGGGCGCTGGCGGCGTGGTCGAGGCTGATGTCGGGCATCATGACCTGCAGCAGCATCTCGAGCGATTCGCGTATGAGCTGCTGGTCGTCGATCAGCAATGCGCGCATGGTCACCTCTGCCCTTGTGCACTGCGCGGGGCGCGAAGTGCGGTCGCGAAGCCAGCTTAGCGGGCGCCTTGCGCGGCGGCGTCGTTCATTCGGACGAGGGCCGGAGGTCGTTCGACGGAGGCAAGGTGCAGCACTCGATGCCGGGCCATTGTCCGAAGATCGTCGGGCTTTGGCAACGCGCAGCGCGTGCGTACGGGCTTCGAAACTCCAGCGCCGTGAGCGCGGGGCCGCAGCGCGAATTCAAAGCGCAGCGGCCCGCTGCTGTTGCATGCGGGCCGCGGGGCGGCAGGCCTGGCGGCCCGCCCGAAGGCTGTCAGTTGGCGGTGAGCGGCGCGGCCGTACCGGCGATGCGCCGGCACTGGTCACGCATTTCGCGGTCGGTCATGCTGTTGCAGCGCCACAAGGCGTCGCTTTGTACCGCCGTGGCGGCATGGCGCAGCGCGGCCTGGCTGACGATGTTCTGCACCACCAGGCTCAGGCTCA
>CAYJOA010000029.1:1687-33282 GCA_964371495.1 uncultured Rubrivivax sp. | reverse complement strand
ACCGATTCCTGGCCGCGCGTGACGGCGCATCCGGTGATGGTGGCGAGCGCCAGGACGGTGGCGGTGACGGCAAGGGTGCGGCGAATGAACATGGTGTATCTCCGGTCTGGAAGTGAATTGGTCGGTGCTGGGTTCGAGGTTGCGTATGGGCTTGTGGGCTGTCGCAACCTTGAAGGCCACTGTAGGGACCTGACGCAAGACCCGACATCGGCGCTGCGGCCGGCACGGTGTAGGACGGCGCCCCTTTCGGTGCTTGTGTGCGTTGCCGTACCGACGACAGCGGCCGTCGCGCCCAAGGTAAGGCTCCGAGGTTGGGCGTGGCGTGGGCATCGGGCCGACGCGCCGCACGGCCTTGTTCAAGCCCACGAACGGAACACCATGACTCGACATCGGCAGATCGCCCCCCAACCCAAGAAGCAGCGCAGCGCAGCCGTGGCCGCCCTGCTGGCCCTCACGGTACTCGGGCTCGGCGCTTGCGCCAGCGTGCCACCGCCGACCGAACAGATGGCGGTGTCTGCCGCCGCGCTCAAGCACGCGGCAGGTGCCGACGCCGGCGCGCTGGCGCCGGCCGAGATGAGCCTGGCACGCGACAAGATGACGCGTGCCGAACAGGCCGTCGTTGCCAAGGAGTACGAGCGCGCCCTCGTGCTGGCGCAGCAGGCGCAGCTGGATGCGCAACTGGCCGAGGCCAAGGCCGAAACCGCCAGGTCGCGCAAGGCTGCCGATGCGCTGCTCGAAGCCAGCCGTGCGCTGCGCGAAGAGATGAGCCGCCAGACCCCCCCCACCGCCCCGAGGAACTGAACATGAAGCTGCTACGCACGATGACGACACGCCCGCTGGCGCTGAGCCTGGTGGCCCTGGCGGTACTGGCCGGCTGCAGCTCGGTGCCCGACGCCAACCCGCGCCTGGTCCAAGCCCGCAACGCCTACAGCGCGGCCCAGGCGACGCCGCAGACGCGCGACGGCGCCCCGGTCGAGCTCAAGCAGGCGGCCGACGCGCTGGCGCGCGCCAACGAAGCGTTCGCGCGCCGCGACGATGCGGCCACCGTCGACCACCTGTCCTACCTGGCAGGCCAGCGCGTGGCCCTGGCCCAGGAAGCCGGCAACCGCAAGGCCGCCGAGACCGCGGTGGCGCGGGCCAGCGCCGACCGCGACCAGCTGCGCCTGGCGGCCCGCACGCGCGAGGCCGATGCCGCGCTGCGCAGCGCCCAGGCCTCGCAACTCGACGCCCGCGCAGCGCAGATCCAGGCGCAGTCCGCGGAGCGCGATGCGCGCGTTTCGCAACGCCAGGCCGACGCCGCGCAGCGCCAGTCGGCGGCATCGCAGCAACAGGCCAGCGCGGCGCAGCAGGCCGCCGCCGATGCCCAGCAGCGCGCACTCGCGCTCGAAGGCCAGTTGCGCGACCTCGACGCCAAGAAAACCGCACGCGGCATGGTCATCACCGTCGGTGACGTGCTTTTCGACAGCGGCCGCGCCGAGCTCAAGTCGGGGGGCATGCGCAACATGGACAAGCTGGTGAGCTTCCTGAAGGAGTACCCGCAGCGCAAGGCCGTGGTCGAGGGCTTCACCGACAGCGTCGGCAGCGACCAGATGAACCAGGAACTCTCGGCCCGCCGTGCCGATGCCGTGCGCACGGCGCTGGTGTCGCGGGGCGTTGACGGCGGGCGCATCGGCACGCAGGGTTACGGCGAGAGCTTCCCCGTCGCGGGCAACGACAGCGCCGGTGGCCGGCAGATGAACCGCCGCGTCGAGATCGTGCTGTCGGACGACGCCGGCGTGGTGCCACCGCGCTGAAGGCCCTGTCGGGCACACCGGGTGGCGCGCGGACGGCGCCCGGGGGTGCCAGTGCACCTGCTGTGCCCAGGTCGTCGCAGTCGGGACCACCGCCCCGCACTGCCAGCCAAGGGAGACGCCACTTGGCCCCTGCCGAGAACCACCTGATCGAACTCCTGCCCCAGGCCGACCGCAGGCGCCTGATGGCCGTTTGCGAGCCGGTGCAACTGGTGCGGGGCGAGCTGCTGTGCGATCGGGGCGAAGCGGTGCGCCACGCCTACTTTCCGGTGGACGGATTCATCTGCCAGGTGATGCAGATCGACGGCCACCCGAGTCTGGAAGTGGGCATGGTCGGCCGCGAGGGCATGGTGGGCGCGGCGCTCACCCTGGGTGTGGGCACGGTGCCCCTGCGGGCACTGGTGCAAGGGCCTGGCGCGGCCTGGCGCATCGATGGCCCGGCCTTCAAGCGCGAACTGGCGCTGAGCACGGCACTGCGGCGCGTGCTGCAGCGCTTCGTCTACGTGCGTCTGGCGCAGCTGGCGGCGTCGGCGGCGTGCCTGCGCTTCCATCTCATCGAGCCGCGACTGGCGCGCTGGCTGCTGATGAGCCACGACCGCGCACACGCCGAGCACTTCCATGTCACGCACGAATTCCTGGCCTGCATGCTGGGTGTGCGGCGCGTCGGCATCACCGCCGCTGCGGGGGCACTGCAGCGCCGGGGCCTGATCAGCTACCACCGCGGCGAGATCAGGGTCGTCGACCGCAAGGGCCTGGAGCGGGCGGCCTGCAGCTGCTATGCCTCGGACACGGCGACCTACCGCGAGCATTTGAGCGGCGGCGACTCGTCCGCTGCGGTGACGGGCCAGGACAAGGTGGTGATCGCGTGACGGAGCCTCGCGGTCGCGCCACCCGACCTTGAAGGGTTAGGCCTTCAGCGCCGGCCTTGCGGTGGCTGTTCGAGGTCCTGCATGCGTGACGACTCGAGCACCTGCGTGCCCGGCTGCGGCAGCCTGGACCGCGGCAGCTCGTCCAGGCGTCTGAGCCTGCCTTCCCAGCCGCACTTGATCGAGCGGCAGCGGTACCGCACCAGCGGCACGAACAGGCTCAGCAGGCGGTCGATGAAGTGGCGCCGGACGCGCTGAGTCTGGCCGCCGCAACACGGGCAGGGCCGGCCTCTGGCGGGCTGACGGGTGGAATAGGTTGTCACGGTCGTGCTGGCGCGACTGGGCGATGTTGAGGAAAGGTATTGACCCCGATGCCTACGACTGTGTTCCCGAACCGTCGGACCGGTCCGTGCGCCAGCGCACCGATGGGCGGGCGGCGAGCGCCTAGGCTTGCCCGGTGGCCGTGTGGTCGCGCGGAGGAAACGTCATGAGCCTTGGAACCATCCTGCTGATCGTCCTGATCCTGCTGCTCATCGGTGCGCTGCCGACCTGGCCCCACAGCCGGAGTTGGGGTTTTGCGCCCATCGGCGGCCTGGGTCTGGTGGTCGTGGTGGTGCTGATCCTGGTATTGCTGGGCAAGCTTTGAGACGCGGTGGCCAGCGCTGAGCGCAGCGGCTCCGGCCACCATCGCGGCGCTCTAGGCGTGACGACGCGAGCGCGTCATCAGGCCGACCAGGGCCACCAGCACGGCACCGGTGGCTGCGGCGATCAACATCGCCTTCACCGGCTCTTGCTGGATGTAGTGGGCGGTGCCTTCGCCGGCCTGGTGGGCCTTGGCGCGCAGACGCTGCGAACCGTCGCGCAGCGCGTCCACACCACTGTGCACCAGGGCGTTGGCGTGGTCGACGGCGTCATCCAGGCGCGACCCGGCTTCGTCACGCAGCGCCTGCACGCCGCCGGACAGACTGTCCAGCGCGTGCTGGGTGGCGGCGATGCCGTGGTTGGCCGCGCTGGCGGCCTGGTCTACCAGCTGGCTGGCGGGAGCGGTGGATTTGCGGTGGAACATGAGGCCTCCTGGGAACGTTTGAGTGGAACGGCGTGGCTTTGCTGTCGGCAGGGCTCAGCGCCTGCGCGCCAGGCCGAAGACGAAGCTGACGATGGCCAGCACGATGAAGATGATGAACAGCACCTTGGCGATGCCGACGGCACCGGCGGCGATGCCGCCAAAGCCGAACAGCGCGGCGATCAGCGCGATGACGAGAAAGACGACGGCGTAATAGAGCATGTGGGCCTCCTGTTGATGCTTGACGTGACGCGCACCGGCTCGGTGGCGGGTCGACTGCTGCCTGCTCAATATCGGCCACCGGGGCGGGGCGTCCATTGCGAGGAATCAATCGCCGCAGCAGCCTTGCCGCGGTCTGGCCAGTTTCGCGTTTGCGCTGCGGTCATGCGATCAGCGGCCCCGCCGCGCTGGCGTAGGACGCCGCCCACAGCCGACGCCGTGTCAGCCGGTGGCCGGCGGCAGCGTGACGATGATCGAGGTGCCGCCACCGGGTGCCGTGTCCACGGCCAGGGTGCCGTGCTCGGCCTCGACGCGGTAACGCATGCCGACCAGGCCATAGGCCGATCGCGACGGCGCCGCCGTGTCGTAGCCCACGCCGTCGTCGCGCACGCCCAGCACCACCTGGCCGCCCTGCATGCCCAGCGTCAACCAGACCTGGCGTGCGCGGGCGTGTTTGCTGACGTTGGTGATGGCCTCCTGCACCAGCCGGTAGGCCGTCAGCTCGGCGGCCGGTGTCAGCGGTACCGGCTGCAGCGCGCAATGCACGGTCACGCCGGCGTTGCGCGTGAACTCGCGCGCCAGGATCTCCAGCGTCGCCACCAGGCCCAGGTGGGTGAGGGCCGACGGGCGCAGGTCCTCGGCGATGCGCCGCTTCAGCGCGATCACCTGGTCCAGCGTGCCCACCAGGTGGGCCAGCCGCTCCAGCGCATCACCGGCCTGCGGCGCGGCGCCGGCCAGTCGCGACTTGATGCGTGCGGCGTCCAGCTTGGCCGAGGTGAGCAGCGCGCCGAGTTCGTCGTGCAGGTCGCGCGCCAGGCGCTGGCGCTCGTCCTCGCGCGCCGTCTGCAGGTGCTGGGCCAGTTCGGTGAGCTGTACGGTGCGCTCGCGCACCAGGGCCTCCAGGCGCTCGGTCTCGGTCTGCGTGCGCTGGTGCAGCCGCTCGTGCTGCCGCTGCAGGCTCAACGCGCGCCGCAAGGCCATCGGCAGGGCCAGCAGGCCCACCCCGCCGGCGCCGGCGACCCAGGCGCCCATGAGCGGCGACGCCAGCCCCGGCTGCAGCCAGGCCCATCCGCCCAGCCCCGCCGTCGCCAGCGCGGCGCTCAGCGCCAGCAACAACCACGCCGGCAGCGGCTGCGAGACAACACCATGTGCATTCATCGTCGAGACCCGGCTTCGAGGGCCACATCATGCGCTGCGGCGCCAGGGAGTCGCCCGTGATCCGCATCGCCATCGTCGACGACCACCCCATGGTGCGCGCGGGGCTGCGCCAGTTCCTTGCCGACGAGATCGACTTCGACGTCGTTGCCGAGGCCGCCAACGCGCGCGAGGCGCTCGAGATCGTGCGCCGGGGCGACGCCGACGTGCTGCTGCTCGATGTCTCGATGCCCGGCCAGAGCGGCGTCGACACGCTGGCCGCCATCCGCGCGCGCGAACCGACGCTGCCGGTGCTGATGCTCAGCGGCTTTGCCGAGCAGGACTACGCGACGACGCTGCTGCGCCTGGGCGCCAGCGGCTACCTCAACAAGGACTGCGACCCCGCCGACCTGGTGACTGCCATCCGCACGGTGCACCGGGGGCGCAAGTACATCACAGCGGCGGTGGCCGAACGGCTGGCCGACGGCCTGGGCGGCGGCGACAGGCCGGCGCACGAACAGCTGTCGGAGCGTGAACTGCAGGTCTTCCTGCACCTGGCGCAGGGCGAGACCATCGGCCACCTGGCGGCCAGCCTGTGCCTGAGCGTGAAGACGGTCAGCACCTACCGCAGCCGGGTGATGGACAAGATGCGCCTGGCCACCAACAGCGACCTCACGCACTACGCGCTCACGAACGGCTTGATACGCTGACCGGATCGGCCAGCGCGACGCAGTAGGCGATGAGCGCATCGATTTCGGTGGACTTGTCGAAGACGCGGTCGGCGCCCAGTTGCAGGCAGCGTTCGCGCATGTCGGGGGTGGCGTAGTTGCTCAGCACGGCCATCTTGCCGACGCCGGGCAGGTCGTGCGCCGCGCGCAGCACGCCCAGGCCGGAGCCGGTGTGCAGGAACAGGTCGACGATCAGCAGATCCACGCCGTGCCCGGGCGCCGCCAGCCAGCGCACGGCGCTGGCTTCGTCGGCGGCATAGCCCAGCACCAGCACCGGCGCCAGCTCCTGCAGCGTGGCTACGAGGTTGTCGCGGATGACGGCGCTGTCTTCGACGAGGTAGGTGTTGAGCAGGGACACGGGGCGGCGCAAGCGGCGGGCAGGCTGAGTGTGCCGCGCGGCCACCACGCCGGCCATCGGGCACCGGCACTTCACGCTGTAGGACAGCGCCTACACGGTGCGCTCCTTGAAGTCGCCCAGGACTCAGGCCGCCTCGCACGCCATGGCGGCTTCGTTCGCCGGCCGGCGTCGCGCGGCGCCGGCGCCAGGGGCCAGCGCCGTGCCCGCGGCGTCGCCCTGCAACCGGTCGTAGGCGCGCTTGACGACCGAGTAGCACTCGCAGGTGCGCTGTTCGAGGCCCGTTCGGTCGAGCACGGCGATGCGGCCGCGGCCATAGCGGATCAGTCCCGCCTTCTGCAGCCTGAGTGCGCCGACGGTGACGCCTTCCCGGCGCACGCCCAGCAGGTTGGCGATGCGCTCGTGCGTGACGATCACTTCATGACCGCGCTGGCGGTCGAGATGGAGCAGCAGCCAACGGCACAACTGCTGGTCCAGCGCGTGGTGCCGGTTGCACGCCGAGGTCTGGGCGATGTGCGTGAACAGGGCCTGCGTGTAGCGCAGCAACGGGCGCATGACGGCGCCGGACCGCCGGGCGTGGTCGGCGATCGTGCTCGCGCTCGTGCGCCAAGCGTGGCCGCCGCCTTGCACCACGGCGCTGCAGTGCGCAGCCGCGCCACCCATGAAGGCGCCGACGCCGACGATGCCTTCGTTGCCCACCACCGCCACTTCGGCGCTCGATCCGTCGGCCATCGACGAGACCAGCGAGACGATGGCGGTGACAGGAAAGTAGACGTGCCGCACCGCGGCACCGGCTGCGAACAAGGTGGCGCCGATCGGCAGCTCGACCCACTTCAGATGCGGCTGGAGTTGCTCGCGCTCGGCGGGCGGCAAGGCCGCAAGCAACTGGTTCTGTTCGCGGGCCGGGGAGCAGGCTGTCATGAGGGTGCGCCGAAGTGGTGAGGTGCCTTCGATGGCCGCGCCGGGTGTTGGCGGCGTGCCTTCGGGAAGTGCCCGCTGCCGAGGTGCGGCTTCAGTATCCTTCCGGGGCCCATGCTGGGCTGTTGCACACCCATCCACTGTGTCGAAAGACACAGTGTTGCCGGCCCGCCCTCAGACCAGGGGGCGCCGCGGTGGTCGGCCGTCGCCGTAGAGGTCGGCCAGCCGCGCCAGCGCCTTCACGTCACGCATGAACAGACGTCCGTCACCGATGCGGTGCAGGCCGCGTCGTTCCAGCTTGCGCAACGTCTTGTTGGTGTGGACGAGCGACAGGCCCAGGCCGTCGGCGACGTGCTGCTGCGTCAGCGGAAACGGCACACCGCCGGCGCCGCCGTCGGCCTGCAGCGCCGCGGCGCGCTTGAACAGCAGGATGAGCAGCGTCGCGATGCGTTCTTCGGCGCTGCGGCGGCCGACGGACAGCAGGGTGTCGTCGACCAGCGACTCCTCGTGCGCGGTCAGCCAGGTGACGTTGAAGCCCATCGACGGCGAGCGGCGGTGGATGTCCCACAGCGAGTCGCGCTGGAAGACACAGAAACGGGACTCGGTCAGCGTGTCCACGCCGTGCGCGGCGGCGTCGCCCATCTTCTGCTGCACCCCGATGTAGTCGCCGGCGAGCAGGAAGCTCAGGATCTGCCTGCGCCCGTCGCTCAGCGTCTTGTAGCGGAAGGCCCAGCCCTCCAGCAGCGTGTACAGCGGCGCATCCGTCTGGCCTTCGTGGATCAGCGTCTCGCCGGCGCCCAGCGCCTGCGTGCGGCGCTTGAGCGACTGCACGAGTTCGAGCTCCTCCTCGGTGTGCCCGATGAACAGGGGCAGTCGCCGAAGCGGGCACTCGAGGCAGGGGACTTCGGGCTTGGTGGCTGTTTCCTGGGACATGGTGCTGGCAGAAATCGCCCGATCCGAAACGGCGCCCGGCTGACGGGGCGCCACATGTTAGCCCGCGGGAAGGGGCGGCGCCTCAGCGCGTGCCGGTGACTTCGATCTCGACGCGGCGTTCTGCGGCGCACCGGACAGCGGCCGGATTCGCAGCGCCCGGCCTTACTGGCGCGGCTCGCCCTGCTCGTTGACGGTGACCGTGGTCCCTGGCGCCGCGGCCATCTGGACGCGATGCTCCTGGCCGCGGAAGTTGTAGCTGACATCCCAGTACGCGGGCTGGGCGCCGCCGGGCTCGTTCTCGCAGCGCTGCACGTCCTGCGTGGACGTCTGGTTGCCACTGCGCCCGACGTTGGCCCCGACCACGGCGCCGCCGACGACACCGCCGACGGTGGCGATGTCCTTGCCGGTTCCGCCGCCGACCTGGTGACCGAGGATGCCGCCGATGATGGCGCCGGCGATGGCCCCCGGCACGTTGGCCTTGCTGCGCTCCTGCGTCACCTGTTCGCGCTCGACCCAGCAGCGCTGCCCGGTGGTGGCGAGCACGGCGCGCGCGGAAGTGACGTTGGCCTCGTACAGCCGTTCGCCACCGCGGCGGCGGCTGTCGTAGACGGGAGCCGGCGCCGGTGCATACCGATCGTCGGCGATGCGCGCGTTCGGCGCCACGGCGCGCAGCGACGAGATGCGGTCGTTCAGGCCCATTGCCGCCAGCGACGGGTACCTGCCGGGACGCAGCACGACGCAGCGGCCGCGGAAGGCGGCGTCGTCGCAGACCTCGAAACGTTCACCGAGCACCACCGCCGACGAGGCCCGGTCGTTGAAGCCGGAGCGCTGCAGGCTGGCGATCTGCTCTTCGGTCGTGACGGTGCGGCCGGCGAAGCCCTCGTGTTCGTAGAAGGTCGCCTGGCCGACGACCGGCACCGGCGCATAACGCTCGTCGGCGATGCGGACGTTGGCCGCCACGGCGCGTACCGAGGAGACGCGGTCGTTCAGCCCCATCGCCGCCAGCGACGCATAGCGGCCGGGCCGCAGCACCACGCAGCGACCGCGGAACCGGTTGTCGTCGCACACCTCGTAGCGGTCGCCGACCACCACCGCCGACGCGGCACGTTCATTGAATCCGGAACGTCGCAGGTTGGCGACTTGTCTTGCCGTCGTGAAGGAACGGCCGTCGAAGCCTTCACGTTCGTAGAAGGTGGCCTGCGCGGCCACCGGTACGGGCGCGAAACGATCGTCGTCGATGCGGGCATTGCGGCTCACCAGACGCGCCGACGAGACGCGGTCGTTCAGGCCCATCGCGGCGAGCGAGGCATAACGACCCGGGCGCAGCACGACGCAGCGTCCGTTGAAACCGGCGTCCTGGCAGACCTCCCAGCGATCGCCGGCGACCACCACAGAAGAGGCGCGGTCATTGAAGCCGTGGCGCTCGAAGGTCGGCACCTGATCGGTCGCGCGCAGCGAACGGCCGCCAAAGCCCTCGTTCTCGTAGAAGGTGGCCTGGGCGCTCGCCTGTGCGGCGAAGACCACGCCAGCTACCGCCAGCATGGTTCTCAACAATGCATTCATGTGTCAGTCTCCCTGAAGGACCCGGCGCAGCATCGTCGAAGCGCCCGCCGCGGTCTGTGCGCAGTCGCACACAGCGGCGTCGGCGGGAGATCAGGACGGCCCGGTCGTGAACGGCTGTGCGGGTGCTGCCGCGTCGAGCGGGCCGATGCGTTCGTATTCCGAGATCACCTGGGCGCCCAGCAGCAGCAGCGCGGCCGCCAGTTCCAGGCTCAGGAGCACGGCGATGGCCGTCGTCAAAGAGCCGTAGACCGTGCCGATCTGCGACAGCGTCGAGAAGTACCAGACCAGCGCGTGGCGCGAGACTTCCCACAGCAAGGCCGCAGCAACGGCGCCGAACAAGGCGTGCCACAGCGACGGCCGGCCCACCGGCATCACCATGTAGACGGAAGTGAGCACGAAGATCTCGCCGGCCAGCCCCAGCAGGTAGAGCAGGATGCCGGAGACGCCGCCCAACGACCAGGTGCGCCACAGGAAATCGACCTGGTGCTCGCCCATCGCCTGCAGGCTGCCGGCGACCAGGGTCACGAACAGCAAGCCGAGGCCGAGGCTCAGGATGTAGAGGTACGGTATGACGGCCGAGACCAGGAAATGCCGCCGCCGGATCACCACGCGGTGGTGGAAGATCACCGACATCGCGTTCTCCAGCACCGTGAACGCGAGCGAGCTGAAGAACAGCATGCTGGCGAGCAGGACCCAGCCCATGACGTCGCGGTGGGCCAGGAAGTTGGCCAGTTCGGCGACGATGGCCCTGGACTGCCCCGGCACCAGCCATTCGAGGTAGCGGCCGATCGTGCGCAGCAATTCGGCCTGCTCGACGAGATGCGACAGCGCGATCACCGTCAGGATCAGCAGCGGCACGATCGACAGCAGCGCGTAGTACGCCACCGCGCCGGCGAGCAGCAGGCCCTGGTTGGCCCGAAACGTCTTCAGCACCTGCAGCGCAAAGGCGCCGGGGTGTCTGACGAGCTCGGCGGCCCGGCGGTCCAGCCACCACCACGGCGCCGCCGTCATGCGCCGGACCGCCTGGGCGTTGCGACCAAGACCGTGCCGCGTGCGATGGCTGCGCAGGTCGGGGCCGCCACGCTGCGCTGGAAGGAGCGAGCCTTGCGGGGTCTGCGCGGGCGACTTGTCATTGCGGGCATGGCGCAGGACCGTATCACGCCGGGCTCGCAGGCCGGCCGACATGGCTGCCCCGGTCCGGCGCGTCGTGACGCGATGGCCACGGCTTTGTACAGCACCCGCGGGCACGCGGCCGTGCGGCGCCGAACAGACCGCGCCGCGTCATCGCCTGGCGGTGCACAGCGGGCGCTGTCCATCGCACCTCTGCGCCGCAGGTCGGCGTTAGCCACCGCACAGACGCTCCGTCGCCCCGCGCATAGAAGGTGCCCTTGCGTTCCCGTCGGAGACAGCCATGAACATCACCGCCCTGCTCATCGCCGCCGTCGTCGTCTTGTCGGGAGCCAGCCTGGCTGCCTGGAGCTGGTTGGTCATGGCGCAGGTCGAGGACGACTTGCGTTCCGTCGGCGGCTTCGATCGCATGCACGACGGCAGTTGACGCCCGCCTTGCGTGTTGTCCTACGAATATCCGGGAACTCGGCCGCTGGCTGCCAAGGGTGACGCACAGGACGATGGTCCGACATCTTGTGCAACGAGCCCACTGAAAGGACCAGCCATGCGAACCCGATCGACTCTGACTGCCTTGTGCGCTGCGGCGCTGCTCTTGAGTGCCTGCGACCGTGACCGCAGCGACCCGCCGATGCCATACGTGGCGCCGGCCCCGGTCGGCGCCGCGCCCGTGGCGGGGAGCGACCCCTCCTTGCCGCCGGCCGCGTCGGTGGTGACGCCTGTGCCGGGGGTCCCCCAGCCGGCCAGCGGCGTTCGCACCAACGACGCGCTCACGCGCGCGCAGGAAACCACTGCGATGCCCGTTCCCGGCCAGAACAACGACCACTCCGCGCCACTGGCCACCGACAGCGGCGCCAGCGCGCCGAAATAGCCGCACCGCGGCGTGGCGGCCGACCGCATGCGGCGGCGCCGCCGTGGCGGGCTCCTTGCGTGCCGGCCCTGTTAACCTCGGCAGGGGCCTCCGGCATCGGGCGCGGAGGACGTTCGTCATGCGGAGGGCTCGATGGAGCGGGTCGATGCGCTGGTCATCGGCGCCGGTGTGGTCGGCCTCGCGGTGGGCCGCGCGCTGGCGCAGGCGGGCCGCGAGACGATCGTCGTCGAGGCCGGCTCCCAGCCCGGGCAGGGCGTGAGTTCGCGCAACAGCGAAGTCATCCACGCCGGCCTGTACTACGCGCCCGGCTCGCTCAAGGCCAGTCTGTGCGTGCGCGGCAAGGAGCTGCTCTACGACTTCTGCGCCACGCATGGCGTGCCGCACGCGCGCTGCGGCAAGATCGTCGTCGCCACGGCGGTGGACCAGCACGCCGCGCTGCAAGGACTGCAGCAGCGCGCGCAAGCCAACGGCGTGCCGGTGCAGTGGCTCGACGCCGCCGCCGCGGTGGCCATCGAGCCGGCCCTGCACTGCACCGCCGCCCTGCTGTCGCCCAGCACGGGCATCGTCGACAGCCACGCCATGATGCTGGCGCTGCAGGGCGACCTGGAACGCTGCGGCGGCGCGCTGGCGCTGCTGTCGAGCGTGCGTTGCGCCACCTTCGGCGCGGGCCGTCCGCCGCGGGTGCAGCTGGACACTGCCGACGGCGGCTACGAGATCGAGACCGACCTGGTGGTCAACGCCGCCGGGCTGCACGCCTGTGCGCTGGCACGCCGTTTCGACGGCCTCGACGCCAGTCACGTGCCACGTGAACGTTATGCCAAGGGCAGCTACTTCACGCTCGCCGGCCGGCCGCCGTTTTCGCGCCTGGTCTACCCGGCGCCGGTGGACGCCTGGCTGGGCGTGCACGTCACCGTCGACCTCGGCGGCCAGGTCCGCTTCGGCCCCGACCTGGAATGGCTGGACGCCGACACCCCCGAGGCCATCGACTACGCCGTCGACCCGCGCCGCGCTGGGGCCTTCGAGGACGCCATCCGCCGCTACTGGCCGCAGTTGCCTGCGGGCGCACTGCGTCCCGACTACAGCGGCGTGCGGCCGAAGATCCACGGCCCGGGTGAGCCGGCGCCCGACTTCCGCATCGACGGCCCGGCCCGCCATGGCGTGGCGGGGCTGGTCAACCTGTTCGGCATCGAATCGCCGGGGTTGACCTCGGCGCTGGCCATCGGCGAACTCATCGCCGCCGCGGCCCGCGCCGGCAAATGACCGCGGCCGCCGCAACAGCCGGCGCCACGAAAAAGGGCCCTCGCGGGCCCTGGTCTATGCGCATCAGCGGTCGCCGGCGCATGCGCCGCGGCGTTGTGCTTCAGGCCTTCTTGGCCCAGGCGCTGCACCAGCCGCCACCGGCCACCTGCTTGACGCCGAACAGCGGGCAGCCGGCCCACGCGTCGGCGGCCTTGCCCTGGAACAGGGCGCAGTTGTTGCACTTCTGGTCCTTGGTGTGCTTGGGGAACTTCTTCGCGTCGGCCTTGGCGGTGTCGTGCACATAGCCCAGCGCGGCAGCTTGCGGGTCCTTCTCGTCGACCCTGGCGGCTTGCGCCTGCGCCTGCACCGCGGCCAGCGCGGTGCTGCCGGCAGCCAGCTGCATCAAGAAGATCCGACGGTTCGTGTTCGACATGGTGTGCGTCCTGGTTCAGAGGGGGATGTTGACTTCGAAAGGGTAGCCACCGAAACCCGCGGGCCTCGGGACGGCCGGGCCGTCGTGGTGGCAGCCGGTTCAGGCAGCCGGCTCAGGCGGCCGGCATTGTGACACCCAGGCAGGTATTGCAGCGGCCGAGGCCGCGCAAACGTGCATCGGGTTTTCCATCGCCGGTCTTGAAGTTGGCGTGGCAGCGGATGCAGACGTACATCTTGGAGCTGGACATCATCGGCCGCACGCCGGGTTCGGCGTGGGGGCGGGCGGCGGTGTACTCGGCTTGCGTCTGGCGTAGCTTGGGGCCGTTGACGGCTTCGGGGCTGGTAGGCGGGCGTCGATTGGTCATGGCTGGGATGGTTCCGGGCGGGCGCCCCGGATGGCGCGACGCCGCTATTTTCTCTCGAAATGGCGGCTTTCGCACTCGGGGCTGTCATGAACCCTGGCGGCGTGGGTCCACAGCGCGACCCCGCGGCCGTCTGCCTACCGCCTGCAGACCGCCGCCCAGCCCGTGCAGCAGACCGCGCCCGGAGGCCCTCAAACCAGGCCTTGCTTGCTGGCCAGCACCGCGGCCTCGGCGCGGCTGGAGACGTTGAGCTTCTTGTAGATGGACTTGATGTGGTCGTTGACGGTGAACCACTTGATGCCCATCAGGCTGGCGATCTCCTTGATCGTGAAGCCCTTGCTCAGGTAGGTCAGGACCTCGCTTTCGCGCGGCGTCAGGCGCTCGTGGTCGGGCACTTTCTCCAGCGGCACCGGCTTGCTGGTACCGAAGCCGCCGCTGCTGGCGAAGCCGGAAGCGGGGGCCTGGGTATCGCTGCCGGCGCCCTTGCGGAAGTGCGTCAGCAGCCGTCGCGCAATGGCCGGCGACAGCGGCGGCTGGCCGCGCACGATCTTCTGCAGTTCTTCCACCAGCACCTCGAAGCGGTCTTCCTTGAGCAGGTAGCCGTCGGCGCCGCACTGCAGCGTCGGGAACAGGTGGTCGTCGTCGGAGTACAGCGTGGTGACGATCTTGGTCGCCGGGTAGTGCGTCAGTTCGGCCAGCAGCTCCAGGCCGTTGCCGTCGGGCAGTTCGAGGTCGACCAGGATCAGCTTGTACGGGTCGGTGCCGTGCAGCCCCTGCGCGCCGCCGGTGAGCGCGATATGGCGGCGCGCGGTCTCCAGGTCGCCGGCCTCGGTGATGATGATCGTGTCGCTGAAGCTTTCCCGGACCACGCGGCACAGGAAGCTGCGCGCCACCGGGTTGTCTTCGAGGATCAGCACCTTGACGGCCATCGCCGTGGTCTCCTTGACGTGGCGCCATGCTAGCGCCGAAACGCCGCCGGCCGACCCTCTGAAGCACGGCGTTACGCGTTGACCAGCAGCAGCTTGCCCATGACCTGCCGGCTGCCCATGCGGGCGTACGCCGCCTTGAGCTCGCTCATCGGCAGGCGCCGGTCGATCACCGGCTTGACGCGGCCCTGCGCGTACCACTGCAACAGCTGCCTGAGCGCGGCGGCGCTGGCGGCGGGTTCGCGCCTGACGAACTCGCCCCAGAATACGCCGACGATCGAGGACCCCTTGAGCAAGGGCAGGTTCCAGGGCAGTGCCGGGATGCCGCCTTCGGTGAATCCGATCACCAGGTAGCGGCCGCGCCAGGCCATGGCACGGAACACGGGTTCGGCCAGCTTGCCGCCGACCGGGTCGTAGACGACGTCCGGGCCCTTGCCGCCGGTCAGCGACTTGAGCGTTTCGCGCACGTCGGCGGTGCTGTAGTCGAGGGTCTCGTCGGCGCCGAGCTGGCGGCACAGCGCGCACTTCTCGTCGCTGGAGGCGGCGGCGATGACACGCGCGCCGGCGGCCTTGGCGATCTGCAGCGCGGCGGTGCCGACGCCGCCCGCCGCGCCGAGCACGAGCACGGTCTCGCCGGCCTGGAGCTGACCGCGGTCGATCAGCGCGTGGTGCGCGGTGCCGTAGGTGAAGGCGAAGGCGGCGCCGTCCTCGACCGCGAAGCCCGGCGGCAGCGGCAGCACGCGCGACGCGTCGACGCAGGCGTGGCTGGCGAAGCCGCCGGTGCCGCCCAGCGCCGCCACGGCGTCACCGGGCACGAGGTGCGTGACGCCGGCGCCGACGGCGTCGACGATGCCGGCGAACTCGGCGCCGGGAACGAAGGGCAGCGGCGGCTTGGACTGGTACTGGCCGCGCACGATCAGCAGGTCGGGGAAGTTCAGGCTCGCCGCGCGGATCGCGATGCGCACCTCGCCCGGTTTCGGTTCGGGCGTCGGCAATTCCTGCCAGCGCAGGGCGTCTGGGCCGTCGAGCGTCTCGCATAACCAGGCGTGCATCGGATAGTCCTTGGGTGCGGCGGCCGGCGACGGCCGGCACTGGGCGCGCATCATAAGCAGGCCCGCCGTGCCGCGGACCGCAGCCGGGCTCACATCTGGCGGAACACGTGCAGCCAGCTGCGGCTGACCGGCAGCACCTCGCTGCGGCCGCGCAGGTGCACGTCGGCGGTTTCGTTGGGCCCGCGAACGACCTGCGCGACGAAGGGCAGGGCCACGATCACCGAGCGGTGGATCTGCACGAAGCGCTGCGGGTCGAGTTCGTCGGCCAGCTCGCGGATCGTCTTGCGGATCAGCGCCTCGCCGCCTTCCCAGACGACCAGCGTGTACTTCTCGTCGGAGCGCAGGTAGATCACTTCGTGCACCGGAATCAGCCGCACGCTGTTGCCCACCGAAGCCTTTATCCACTGCAGCCGCGCGGGGGGCGCCGACGGCGGGCGCAGGCGCTCGGCCAGGCGTGCGAGCAGCGGCGCCAGTGCGGCTTCGGCGGCGGCCGCGGCCGCCGGCGGCGCCTGCGGCGTGGCCAGCCGGGCGCGCAGGCGCTGCACGGTGTCGGCCAGCCGGGCTTCGTCGAAAGGCTTCACCAGGTAGTCGATGGCGCCGTGCTCGAAGGCCTGCACCGCGTACTGGTCGAACGCCGTGACGAAGACGACCTGCGCGCGGCGTCCGATGCCGCGCGCCGCCTCGATGCCGTTCAGGCCCGGCATGTGCACGTCGAGAAACACGACCTCGGGCGCGTGTTCGTCGAACTGCTCCAGCGCCTGGCGGCCGTTGCGCGCCTGGGCCACGATCTGCAGTTCGGGCCACAGCCGCGCCAGCAGGCCGGCCAGGCGCTCGCGCAGCAGCGGTTCGTCGTCGGCGATCAAGGCCGTCGTCATGGCACCCACACGATCTCGGCACGCAGGCCGTGCGGCGTGTTCTCGCTCAGCCGCAGCTCGGCGCCGGCGCCGAAGAAGGCCTGCAGCCGCGCGCGCAGGTTGGCCAGGCCGGTGCCGGGCAGGGCGCTTTCGGACAGTCCGACACCGGTGTCGGCCACCCACAGCCGGCAGCCGGCGGCGTCGCTGCGGGCGCCGACCTCGATGCGGCCGCCCTCGCAGCTGGGGTCGATGCCGTGGCGCACGGCGTTTTCGACCAAGGTCAACAAGGCCATCGCCGGGAAACGCAGCGCTTGCACATCGGGCGCGGCGTCGATGCCGTAGGCCAGCCGGTCGGGCATGCGCATCTGCATCAGCTCCAGGTAGGCGCGCACCAGTGCCAGTTCGTTGCCCAGCGTGGGCTCGCCGTCGTGCAGGCGCGGCATCGCTGCGCGCAGGTAGGCGATCAGGCTCTTCAACACGTTGCTGGCGCGCGGTGAGTTCACTTCCACCAGCGCCTGCACATTGGCCAGCGTGTTGAACAGGAAGTGGGGCTCGATCTGCGCCTGCAGCAGCGCCAGGCGGGCATCGGTGGCCTGCTTCTCGAGCCGGCTGCGCTCGAGTTCGAGTTCCAGCGTGAGCGATCGCGCACGCGCCTCGCGCTCGCGCAACAGCGCCCCGAAGGTGATGAGCAGGCCCAACACCAGCGCCGTGCCGGCGAGGATGAAGAACCCGGTCATGCGCGGCGGGCTGTTGACCAGCGTCGTGAGGCTGCCGCCGACGGACACCAGGTAGACGAGCAGGGTACCCAGCGGCGCCGCCATGCCCACCGCCACCACCGTCAGCAGCCAGCGCGGCAGCCAGGCCGGCAGCCAGCGCTCGGGCAGTTCCTGCGCCGCGACGAAGACCAGCAGCAGCGCCATGGCCAGGAACAGGCTGCGCCCGAGCAGGACGGCGAAGGGGATCACGAACAGCGGGCTGAACATCAGCGCCGCCGCGACGCCGAAGCCGATGGTCACGCCCAGGCTGCCGGCGTTCAGCGACGCCAGCCAGCGCCGGCCCGTGGCGGGCGCGATGTCGGGTGCGGGTGCGGTGGCCATGAGCGGAACGATAGCGCCGGCCACACGCCGCCAGCCAGCGGGCTGCGACGAAGCACGCCAAGCGGGGTGCCGCCGACGGCCGGCGCGCCCAAGCAGCGCTCGGGCTTACAGACCTTGACGCTGCAGCGGCGCGGCCAGGGCCAGGCGCAGCGTGTCGGCGGCGTCGGCCAGGTGGGCGCGGGTCTGGGCGTCGGCGCCGGCGCGGCGGCGCTGGGCGGCCTCGATGCGCGGCAGCAAGGCCCGTGCCTGCGCACGCAGCAGGCCGCGGGCGTCTGTGCGGCCCTGCGGCGACGGCCGCAGCAGCGCCGCGGCCAGGCGGTTGACGTGTTCGCGCTGCAGGTCGCGCCGCGCCGGCGCGATGGGCTGCCCGCGACCGAGCTCGCTCCAGACCTCGCCGGCCAGCCGTGTGTACAGCTCGGCCAGCTGGAAGGCTTCGGCAGGGCGGTCGAACTTGCCCACGCTGTCGAGGATGCGGGCGGCGATGGTGTCGCTCAACAGGTAGCCGAGCACGGCGCGCTGCAGTTCCAGCAGGCGCTGCGGCACGGCGTAGTCGGTGGGCAGGAACAGCTCGGCGCGCTCCAGGAAGTCGGGTGCCAGGCGCCGCTGCAGCGCCGCCGACAGCTCCAGGCCGTCGGCGGACAGCACGGCGCCGGCGATCAGGTCCAGCGCCTGGCGCTGCACCGCGGCGTCCACCGGCTGCAACGGGTCGCGGCCGCTGCCGGGAAAGTCGCGCAGCGTGCGCACGCCGCCGATCTGCCGCACCAGCGTGCCGACGGCGCGCGTCACGTCGGCGATGGCGTAGGCCAGCGAGCGGCGCAGCACGGCGTAGTCGCGCTGCGGCGAAAGGGCGCGTGTCTCCTGGCGCCTGAACAGGTCGCGTGCGATCTGCAGGCGCTTGGACGCGAAGGCGACGGGGTCGGAGCCGAGGTCGAGCTGGATCGTCTCGGGGTCGATGCCGAAGGCGTTGTCCTCGTCGGTGCCGTAGGCCAGCAGCGGCTCGCTGCTGCGCGCCGCGATGCGCTGCAGCTCGCTGCGCTCGGCCTCGGCATCGCTGCCCGGCGGCAGCGGCTTGTAGGCGTATTCGATGGCCCAGTAGTCGTAGGGCCCGAGCGCGGTCTGGAAGGGCTGGCCGCCGGCGCGGCCGGGCTGCGGCAGGTTGACGGCGTTGTATTCCATCACCGACGCGGCGGTGCCGTGAGCGCGCGTGAATTCGGGGTCGGACAACTGTGCCTCGGTGTAGGCACGCGAGGCGCGGAAGTTGTGCCGCAGGCCCAGGGCGTGGCCGACCTCGTGCATGATGATCTGCTTGACGTAGTCGAGCACGAACTGCTGCGCGATCGGGCTGTCGGGTTCGATCTCGCCGCTGGCGTCGAGCAGGTCCAGCGCGTAACCCAGTTGTTCGGCAGCCAGCGCGCCGGCCCGGCACAGCCGATGGTCGTGCGGCCCGGCAGCGCCGCCGGGCCAGCCGTATGGCGCGGCGAAGGCCGGCGCCACGACATCCGGCCCCGGCTCGCTGCGGCCCAGCATCTGCGTGCGCTCCTGGCGCGCCTTGCGTGTCTGCATGCCTTCGAAGGCGATGTCGGCGTCGAGGATTTCGCCGCTGCGCGGGTCGACATGGCTGGGGCCGATGGCGCCGAACACCGGGTCGGCATTCATCATCCAGCGCACCGACGCGACGCCGAAGTCCAGCGTGTCGAAGGCGGCGTCGTCGGGCTGCTGCCGCACGACGATGGCGTTGCTGAAGCCGATCGCCGCGAACGGCTTGTTCCACTCCAGGATCGCCGCGCGCACGGTGTCGCGGTAGGCCAGCGGCACGTTGCGGTCGATCCAGAAAGTGATGGGCTTGACGGGTTCGGAGATTTCGGCTGCCGGGTTCTTCTTCTCCAACCGCCAGCGGTTGACCCAGCGCTGCCGCGGCGAATCCTGCAGGTCGCTGCTGAAGTCGAGCACGGTGGTCGTGAACAGGCCGATGCGCGGGTCGGCACGGCGCGGCGCCATCGGCTCGCGCGGCAAGGGCGCCAGCGAGTAGTGCAGCCCCACCAGCAGGCTGCGCGCATCGGGCAGGAAACGCGGCAGCGTCGGCACTGGCGCCCCCGGCGGTGCGGCGCCGGACGGCACGCCCAGATTGCCGGTGTAGTAGTGGTTCTGCGTCTCGATCACGGTGGCCTCGGGGGTGCCGCGGACGGCCGTGATGACCGAGTTGCGGCCGTCCAGCGCGTAACCCTGACGCAGCCCACGCTGCAGCATCATGCCGATGCCCTGCAGGTCGCTCAGGAACAGGCCGTTGGCTTCCACCAGCAGGCTCTTGCGCTCGGGGTGCGGCTGGCTGACCAGTGGCGTCGCGCCGAGCAGGCTGTGCGAATAGGCGTCGGCCACCGCCCGCGCCTCGGGCGTGCCGGCAATGGCCGTGATCTCGGTGTTGCGCGCCTGCAGCCGCACCTGGTTGTGCACGCGCACGAACTCGACCACCTGCGGGCCGCCGGCGCCGTTGACCGGGTAGGCCATCAAGCCGCCCAGCACCCACGCTTCGCCGATGCCGCTCTTGATCTTCGGCGACAGCAGGAAGGGCTGGCCGAATTGCGCCGGCAGCAACTCGATCCAGACCTTGTCGTCCCGCTGCCACAAGGTGAGGGCGCCGTCGATGCGGCGCGCGTCCTTGACCACGGTGGCAAAGGGCGGCGGCGCGGGCGGAGTGGCCTGCGGCGGGACCGGGCGGGTGGGCAGACCCGCAATGCCGGCCTGCGCGGTGGCGGCCGCCGCGGCGCCGGTGGTGCGCCACGGCCCCGGCGCCGCGGTGTCGGGTGGCGCCGGATTGACGGCGCCGGTGCCGGTCGGCAGCACGGCACACGCACTCAGCAACCCGGCCAGGCCCAGGGCCGGCAGGGCACGGTGGAGGTCGCGGTGCTTGCGCATGGGGTCTATGGCGAGGGCCATGCTCCGGCGGCCAAAAAAGTCATTGTGAGCCAAAGCCGTTGCCCGCGCAGCGAACGGGCTGCGCAGCTTTGCACGCCCGCCATGGGCACGGCCACGCAGGCCGCGCTGCGCTCAGTGGATCGGCTTGAAGCGCACGCGTTTGGGTCGCGCCCCTTCCTCGCCCAGGCGCTTCTTCTTGTCGGCTTCGTACTCCTGGTAGTTGCCGGCGTAGAAGAACCACTGCGAGTCGCCCTCGCAGGCCAGGATGTGGGTGCAAATGCGGTCCAGGAACCAGCGGTCGTGGCTGATGACCATTGCCGAGCCGGCGAACTCCAGCAGGGCTTCCTCCAGCGCGCGCAGGGTTTCGACGTCGAGGTCGTTGCTGGGCTCGTCGAGCATCAGCACGTTGCCGCCCTGGGCCAGCGTCTTGGCCAGGTGCAGCCGTCCGCGCTCGCCGCCCGACAGGCTGCCGACGCGCTTTTGCTGGTCGTTGCCCTTGAAGTTGAAGCGGCCGAGGTAGGCCCGCGACGGCATCACGAACTTGCCGACGACGATGTTGTCCAGGCCGCCGGAGACGTCTTCCCACACCGTCTTCTCGTCGGCCAGGGCCTGGCGGCTCTGGTCGACGAAGGCCAGTTGCGCGGTCTTGCCGATCACGACCTCGCCCGAATCGGGCTTCTGCTCGCCCTGCAGCATGCGGAACAGCGTCGATTTGCCGGCGCCGTTGGGGCCGATGATGCCGACGATGGCGCCGGGCGGCACCTTGAAGCTGAGGTCGTCGATGAGCAGCCGCTCCGAGAAGCTCTTGCTGACGTTCTTGAATTCGATGACCTCGTTGCCCAGCCGCTCGGCCACCGGGATGAAGATCTCGTTGGTCTCGTTGCGCTTCTGGTAGTCGACGTCGCTCAGTTCCTCGAAGCGCGCCAGGCGGGCCTTGCTCTTGGTCTGCCGCGCCTTGGCGTTGGAGCGCACCCACTTGAGCTCCTCCTTCATCGCCTTCATGCGCGCGTCCTCGGTCTTCTGCTCGACCTCCAGGCGCTTTTCCTTCTGCTCCAGCCAGTCGGAGTAGTTGCCCTTCCAGGGGATGCCGGCGCCGCGGTCGAGCTCCAGGATCCACTCGGCAGCGTTGTCCAGGAAGTAGCGATCGTGGGTGATCGCCACCACGGTGCCCGGGAAGCGCTGCAGGAAATGTTCGAGCCACTCGACGCTTTCGGCGTCCAGGTGGTTGGTCGGCTCGTCGAGCAGCAGCATGTCGGGCTTGCTCAGCAGCAGCCGGCACAGCGCGACGCGGCGCTTCTCGCCGCCGGACAGGACGCCGATCTTGGCCTCCCAGGGCGGCAGGCGCAGCGCGTCGGCGGCGAGCTCCAGCTGCAGGTCGGTGTTCTCGCTGCCGGCGGCGGCGATCACCGCTTCGAGCTCGGCCTGCTCGGCGGCGAGCTTGTCGAAGTCGGCGTCCTCGTGCCCGTACTCGGCGTAGACCTCGTCCAGCCTCTTCTTGGCCGCCAGCACGCCGCCGATGCCCTGCTCGACCGCCTCGCGCACGGTCTGCTCGGGCTCCAGGTGCGGCTCCTGCGGCAGATAACCGATATTCAGACCGGGCATCGGCACCGCCTCGCCCTCGTACTCCTTGTCGACGCCGGCCATGATCTTGAGCAGCGTGCTCTTGCCCGAGCCGTTGACGCCGAGCACGCCGATCTTGGCGCCGGGGAAGAAGGACAGCGAGATGTTCTTCAGGATCTGCCGCTTCGGCGGCACGATCTTGCCGACGCGGTTCATGGTAAAGACGTACTGGGCCATGGTGTGTTGTGTGCTGCTATGGGGCCGAGGGGCCGAACCGGTGATTATCCCGGACGGCCGCCTGGACAGCCGCCAGCCTGGCCGGAAGCGGCCGGCGCTGGCATCATGGCGGCCATGAACACCTCGCTGCAGACCGTCGAAGCCGACGCTTCCCTCGTGCGCCTGACGCACCTCGTCTATGCCCTGCACGCGCTGGGGCTGGCCATCGGCGCCTTCGGCGCGGCCAGCGTGCTGGGTTCGTTCCTCTTCGGCTGGCCTTCGATCATCGCCGTCGTCATCAACTACGTGAAACGCGGCGACGTGCGCGGCACCTGGCTGGAATCGCACTTCAGCTGGCAGATCCGCACCTTCTGGTACGCGCTGCTGTGGGCGCTGATCGTGGCGCTGGTGTCGCTGCCGCTGGCGGTGATCCTGGTCGGCATCGGCACCTGGGTCGCCGGGCTGTTCATCCTGGGCGTGTGGGCGATCTACCGCATCGCACGCGGCTGGCTGCGGCTGCAGGCGCACCAATCGATGCCGATGCCGTAGAATCCACGCTTGTGCCGCGGCTTCCAGTCATCGCGGCACGGTCGCTTCCGACCTCGTTGTTCCTCTCGCGCCTACCGACTGGTGCGCCCGCCCCGGGTGACAGCAGGCTGCGAACCACGGCCCCTCTGACGAAAGTTCACGGGCCCCGAGACCACATGCTATTCACCGACCTCGGCCTGGCCGAGCCGCTCCTGCGCGCCGTACGCGAGCAGGGCTACGAAACCCCGACACCGATCCAGGTGCAGGCCATTCCCGCCGTCCTCGACGGCGGCGACGTCATGGGCGGCGCGCAGACCGGCACCGGCAAGACCGCCGGCTTCACGCTGCCGATGCTGCAGCGCCTGTCGCTGGTCAAGCCCGCGCGTGATGCACGTGGCCGCATTCCGATCCGCGCGCTCGTCCTGACGCCGACGCGCGAACTGGCCGCGCAGGTGGAGGAGAGCGTTCGCACCTACGGCAAGTACCTGCCGCTGACGAGCATGGTGATGTTCGGCGGTGTCGGCATGCAGCCGCAGATCGACAAGCTGCGGCGCGGCGTCGACATCCTGGTGGCCACCCCCGGCCGCCTGCTCGACCACCACCAGCAGGGCACGCTGGACCTGAAACACGTCGAGATCTTCGTCCTCGACGAGGCCGACCGCATGCTCGACATGGGTTTCATCCACGACATCAAGAAGGTGCTCGCGGTGCTACCGGCGAAGAAGCAGAGCCTGCTGTTCAGTGCCACTTTCAGCGACGAGATCAAGGCCCTGGCCGACCGGCTGCTGAACGCGCCGGTGCTGATCGAGGTGGCGCGCCGCAACGCCACCGCCGAGCTGATTGCGCAGAAGGTGCACCCGGTGGGCCGCGAGCGCAAGAAGGAACTGCTGGCGCACCTCATCAAGAGCGGCGACTGGCACCAGGTGCTGGTCTTCACGCGCATGAAGAGCGGCGCCAACCGGCTCACCGACTACCTCAACGACCACGGCATCAGCGCCATGGCGATCCACGGCAACAAGAGCCAGGGCGCGCGCACCAAGGCGCTGGCCGACTTCAAGGCCGGCGACCTGCAGGTGCTGGTGGCCACCGACATCGCGGCGCGCGGCATCGACATCGACATGCTGCCGCACGTCGTGAACTTCGAACTGCCCAACGTGCCCGAGGATTACGTGCACCGCATCGGCCGCACCGGGCGCGCCGGCGCCAGCGGCGAGGCGATCTCGCTCGCTTGCCTGGACGAGGAGGTGTTCCTGAAGGATATCGAACGCCTCATCAAGCGCAGCATTCCGCGTGAGGTGGTGCCCGGCTTCGAGCCGCCGGCCGGCGAACGCGCCGAGCCGATCGTGCTCGGCCGCATGACCATCGGCATCGGTGGCACGCGGCGCAACGCCGGGGGCGGCGGGGGCTACGGCGGCGGCGGTCGCGGCGGTTCCGGCCGGCCGGGCGGTGGTGGTGGCGGAAGCGGCGGCGGTAGCCGTGCACCGGCCCAGGCCCCGAGCCGTCCCGGCGCGTCGCGTTCGGGCCGCTCCAGTACGGGCGGTGGCGGTGGCGGTGGAGGCGGTTACGGTGGCGCCCGTCCTGCGACTTCGCGCGGCGGTCCGCCGAAGCGCTGAAGCAGCATCTCCAACGACAAACGCGGCCCACGGGCCGCGTTTTCAACTCCGTTGCAGGCGCGGCCTGGCCGGCCGCGCCGTCACGTCACAGCCGTTCGAACACCGCGGCGATGCCCTGGCCGCCGCCGATGCACATCGTCACCAGCGCATAGCGGCCGCCGGTGCGGTGCAGTTCGTACACCGCCTTGGTGGCCAGGAAGGCGCCGCTGCAGCCGATCGGGTGGCCCAGCGCGATGGCGCCGCCGTTGGGGTTGACCTTGCTCATGTCGAACTCCAGCCCGCGCGCCACGGCGATGGCCTGCGCCGCGAAGGCTTCGTTGCTCTCGATGACGTCCATCTGGTCGAGCGTGAAGCCGCCCTTCTTCAGCGCCAGCTTGGTGGCCGGGATCGGCCCTTCGCCCATCACGTCGTTGGGCACGCCGGCGATGGCGTAGCTGGCCAGCCGGGCCATCGGCTTGTGGCCGGCGGCGGCGGCCACCGCGGCGTCGGCCAGCACGAAGAAGGCCGCGCCGTCGTTGATGCCCGAGGCATTGCCGGCGGTCACCGAGCCGTCCTTCTTGAAGGCGGGCTTCATCTTGGCCAGCGTCTCCAGCGTGGTGCCGGGCTTGACGTGCTCGTCTGTGTCGAAGGTCACCTCGCCCTTGCGGGTCTGCTTGACGATGGGCACGATCTGGCTCTTGAAGCGGCCCTCGGCGATGGCCGCCGCCGCCTTGCGGTGCGAATCGACGGCCAGCTGGTCCTGCTCCTCGCGCGTGATGCCCCACTTGGTGACCAGGTTTTCCGCCGTGATGCCCATGTGGCCGACGCCGAAGGGGTCGGTCAGCGCGGCGACCATGGCGTCGATGAGCTTGGTGTCGCCCATGCGCGCGCCGCTGCGCATCGCGGTGGACAGGTAGGCGCCGCGCGACATCACCTCGACACCGCCGCCGACGCCGTAGTCGCAGTCGCCGAGCAGGATGTTCTGCGCCGTCGTCACGATGCCCTGCAGGCCCGACGAGCACAGGCGGTTGACCGCCATGGCCACGCTCTCCATCGGCAGCCCGGCCTGGATGCTGGCCACGCGCGCCACGTACGGGTAGCGGCTCTCGGTGGGGATGCAGTTGCCCACCGTCACGTAATTGATGGCCTTGGGGTCGACGCCGGAGCGCTTGACCGCCTCCTTCATCACCATGCCGGCCAGCTCGGCCGGTTCGATGTCGGCCAGGCCGCCGTTGAAGGTGCCGATCGCCGAACGGGCCGCGCCCAATACCACCACGTCTCGCTTGCTCATGCTGTCGTCTCCTTGCCGTCAGGATTGTCAAAAGGGTGAAGTTGACGCCCGTGGGCTGGCAGCGGCCTTACGCCAGATCAAAACCGCGCCAGATCGGCGCAGCATAGCGCCAGCGGCCCGGCCGCGTGCGCGCCGGCCCTGGTGCCGTGTCAGTTGGCCGGCCGCAGCCGCGCGGCGGCGCCGTCGATCGCGGCCGTCAGCTCGCCATAGCTCGAATTCACCGGGAACTGCGGAAACTGCGCCGCGATGCCCGGCGGCGGGTGGATGAAGAAACCGGCGTCGGCGGCGCCCAGCATGCCGGTGTCGTTGTACGAGTCGCCGGCGGCGATGACCTGGTAGTTCAGGCTCTTCAGCGCGTCCACCGCGTGGCGTTTCTGGTCGGGCTGGCGCAACTTGTAGTCGGCCACGAAACCGGCGTCGTCGACCACCAGGCGGTGGCAGAACAGCGTCGGCCGGCCCAGCTGGCGCATCAGCGGGTCGGCGAATTCGTAGAAGGTGTCCGACAGGATGACGACCTGGTAGCGCGCGCGCAGGTCGTCGAGGAATTCGCGCGCACCCGCCATCGGCGCCATGCCGCCGATGACGGCCTGAATGTCGGCCAGCTTCAGCCCGTGCCGGCGCAGCAGGTCCAGGCGGAAGCGCATCAGGCGGTCGTAGTCGGGCTCGTCGCGCGTCGTGCGGCTGAACTCCGGGATGCCGGTGCGCTGGGCAAAGGCGATCCAGATCTCGGGCACGAGCACGCCTTCGAGGTCGAGGCAAATCATCTGCATGGTCGGGGCCGGGGCGTTGTGGGGACAGGCGCCGATTCTCGCCCGGCGCCGGGCACGGGCCTCAGGCGGCGGCGCGGCCCAGGCGGCGCAGCCTGGCCATCCAGCGCTGCGCGCCCGCGCTGCCCAGGCCGTCGACGCTGCCGATCAGCGTGGCGTTGACCGGCGAGATGCCGACGAAGCCGAGGATGTTGCGCTCCAGGGACTTGACGCTGTGCGCGCGGTAGAACCAGCGGTACACCGCCGCCGGCATGCCCATCGTGACGACGACACGCGCCGATCGCCCGGCCAGGCCCTTGACGGCGAAGGGGTTGTCCTCGGCTTCCTTGAAGGCGAACCCCGGCCGCGCCAGCTGCTCCAGGAAGGCCTTCAGCAGTGCCGGCATGTCGCCCAGCCAGAGCGGGAAGAAGAACACCAGGTGCTGCGCCCACAGCACGTCTTGCTGCACCGGCGCCAAGGCGACGGGCACCGGGCCGTGCTGCCAGTCGGCCTGCGAGCGCAGCCAGGGGAATTCAAGCTGCGCCACCTCGACCCGGCGCACGTCGTGGCCGGCGGCGCCGGCCGCTTCGGCGTAGGCGTCGGCCAGCGCGTGGCCGAGATGGCGGGCCCCCGCGTCGGGGTGACCCTGGACGAGCAGGATGCGGCGTGATGACATGCCGCGATGCTGCACCTGCGCGCGCGACGCGGCGTTGACCGGGCTCAAGCCGGCGGCCCTTGCGCGGCGCCGCGGCAGCCGCGCCGCGCCGGGATGTTCAGTCCGAGCCGCCCAGCACCAGGGTCGCCTTGCGCGTTTGCCCGCCGCGCCAGACCGAGACCGTGACCGTCTCGCCGGGCTGGTGCTTCTCGAACTGGGTCAGCATATCGTCGAGGTTGACCACCGGTTCGTCGTTGATGGCGGTGATGACGTCGCCTGCCAGCACCTCGCCGCGGTTGCCGCGGCGGAAGGGCTGCAGCCCGGCGCGCTCGGCCGGGCTTCCTGGCACCACCTGCACCAGGGCCACCCCCAGGGGCAGGCCCAGCGCACGGTGCAGCGCGGCGTTGCCGGCGGCGATGCCGATGGTCGGCCGCACGAAGCGGCCGTCGCGGATCAGCCGCGGCACGATGCGGTTGACCTCGTCGGCGGGGATCGCGAAGCCGATGCCGGCGCTGGCGCCGCTGGGGCTGGCGATCTGCGTGTTGACGCCGACCAGCCGCCCGGCCGAGTCGAGCAGCGGACCGCCCGAGTTGCCGGGGTTGATGGCGGCGTCGGTCTGGATGACGCCGCGGATGGTGCGGCTGTTGAAGGACTCGATCTCGCGGTTGAGCGCGCTCACGATGCCGGTGGTCAGCGTCTGGTCCAGGCCGAAGGGGTTGCCGATGGCGTAGACACGCTGGCCCACCAGCAGCTCGCGGCTGCTGCCCAGGGCGATGGGTGGCAGCTTGTCCTTCGGCGCCTCGATGCGCAGCACCGCCAGGTCGCGGTCGGGGAAGGCGCCGACGAGCTCGGCGTCGTAACTGGTCTGGTCGGCCAGCGTCACGCGCGCGCCGTTGGCGCCCTGGATGACGTGGAAGTTGGTCACGATGTGACCCTGCTCGTCCCACACGAACCCGGTGCCGGTGCCGCGCGGCACCTGCTGCACGTTCATGCTGAACAGGTCGCGCTGCACGCCCAGGCTGGTGATGTTCACGACCGAAGGCGACGCCGTGCGGAAGAGGTCGACGTGGGCCTGCTCGTCGGCGGCCAGCGCGCCGCGCGGCGCGACCGCGCGCGGCACGGCGTCGGGGCGGCCGTTGACCAGCGGCGGGACGGCCAGGAAAGCGACGATGGCCAGCACTGCGGCGGCCAAGGCCAGGCTGACGAAGAATCGCACGGGGCGGGCGGAGGACATGGCGGGCGGGCGTGATGGAACCTGGCGAAGACGATAAACCCAACGGTGCCGATCCTGCTCCGCCCGCAAGCCTGGCGCGCCGGCTCGGCTCAGGAAACGATGTAGGACGCGGCGCCGGTGGCGATCAGCGTACCTTCGTCGTTGACCAGCCGCATCTGCACCGAGCCGACGCGGCCGCCCAGTCGCGTGACCTCGGCCGTGGCCACGAAATGGCGGCCCAGCCCCTGGCGCAGGAAGTCCACGCGCAGGTCGATGGTGCCCAGGCGCGAGAAACGGTGCATCACCTGCAGCGTATTGTCGTGGGGGTGGCTCTCGGCGATGGCGACCATCGCCGCCAGGCCGCCCATGGCGTCGAGCACGGCCGAGATGACGCCGCCGTGCAGGCGGCCGTAGGCGTAGTGGCCGATGAGTTCGGGCCGCATCGGGAAGGTGGCGCGGACGTCGCCGGGCCGCACCGATTCGATCGTCAGGCCCAGCGTCTGGTTGAAGGTGATGCGGCGCTCGAAGAGCTCCACCAGTTCGGCGTCCAGCAGCGCCTGTTCCTCGGCGCTGCGCGGCAGCGGCGCGGCGGCCGTCATGGCTGCACCGGCGCGGGCTTCAGGCCCAGCAGACGGCGTGCCTCTGCAGGCGTCGCGATGTCGCGGCCGGCGCGGCGCGCGCAGGCGGCCAGCGCCTCGATCAGCTGGCCGTTGCCGCAGGCGCGTTCGCCGTCGGGCAGGTAGAAGGTGTCCTCGAGCCCGCTGCGCAGCATGCCGCCGAGTTCGGCGGTCTTCTGGTGCACGGGCCAGATCTCGGCGCGGCCGATCAGCGTCGTCTGCCACACCGCTTTGGGGGGCGCGTAGCGCGGCAGCAGCGCCAGCAACTCGGCGTCGCAGGGCATGCCGCTGGCGACACCCATGACGAAGTTCAATTCCGGCACGCCGGTGATCATGCCGGCTTTCAGGTACATCGCCACGCTGCGCACGATGCCGACGTCGAAACACTCGAACTCGGGGTGGGTGTCGGTTTCGCGCATGACGTCGAGCATCTGCTGGATCTTGGCCACCGGGTTGTCGAAGACCATCGGCGGCCAGGCCCAGTCGCCGTTGTCCTTGATCTTCAGGTAGTTCAGGCTGCCGGCGTTGCACGCCGCGACCTCGGGCTTGACGCGCCGCAGGCAGGCCACGGGCCCCGAGACGTCCTTGCCGACGACGCCGGTGGTGAGGTTGATGACGACGCCGGGGCAGGCCGCGCGGATGGCATCGACCACCGACTCGGCGACATCCGGGTCCCAGCTCGGCAAGTGGCCGAGCCCGTCGTCCTGGTTGCGCAGGTGCACGTGCATGATGCTGGCGCCGGCGTTGTAGGCGTCGCGCGCCTCGGCCGCCATCTGCGCCGGCGTCACCGGCACCGGGTGCTGCAACGGGTTGGTGAGCACGCCGGTGAGGGCACAGGTGAGGATGGCCTTGTCGTCTGTCATGCAGTGATCTCCAGTTCGACCAGCAGCATGCCGGCGGCGACCGACTGGCGCGCCACGGCGTGCAGCGCTTTCACGGTGCCGGCTGCAGCGGCGACCAGCCACATTTCCATCTTCATCGCTTCCACGCACAGCAGCGGCTGGCCGGCCGCCACGGTGTCGCCCGGCGCCACCAGCAGCTGCGCCACGACGCCGGCCACCGGCGCGCAGGCGCGGCTCGGGTCGGCGCCGGCGCTGGTTGCCGGGTAGGCCGAGGGCTCGGTGAAGCTGAACACCGCGCCGTCGATCGCAAGATGCAGCGTGGTGCCGTCCTGCATGGCGGGCCAGCGCCGGTGCACGCCGTCGACGCTGCAGCGCAGCTCGCCGTCGTCCAGGGACAGCACGGTCACGCCTGCGGGCGGTGCGCGTTGCGTGCGCGTTTCACCGTCGCATTCGAGTCTCAGGTCGCGGCCGGCCACGCTGGCCGGGCGCACACCGTCGACGGTGCTGCCACCCAGCCAGGCGGCGGCGACGCGCCAGGCGGCTTCTGGCGGCTGCGGGCGCTGCAACAGCGGCTCGCCGCTGGCGGCCCATTCGTCGAGCCGCGTCGTCGTCAGCGTGGCGGCCGTGAACTGCGGGTGCTGGACGAGGTCGCGCAGGAAGCGGCCGTTGTTGCGCAGGCCGAACAAGGGCGTGGTCTCGAGCGCGCGTGTCAGCCGGCGCACGGCGTCGGCGCGGTCGCGGCCGTGGGCGACGACCTTGGCCACCATCGCGTCGTACCAGGGCGTGATCTCGTTGCCGGCCTGGATGCCGTGGTCGATGCGCACCGCGTCGATGGCTGACGCGCGCTCGGGCCACCAGCCGGCGACGCGCCCGGCCTGCGGCCTCCAGCCGTCGTAGGGGTCTTCGGCGTACAGGCGGGCCTCGATGGCGTGGCCGCTGAAGACGATCTGCTCCTGCGCCAACGGCAAGGGCTCGCCGGCCGCCACGCGCAACTGCCATTCGACGAGGTCCAGCCCGGTAATGCATTCGGTGACCGGGTGCTCGACCTGCAGCCGCGTGTTCATTTCCAGGAAGTAGTGGCGCAGCCCGGCGTCGACGATGAACTCCACCGTGCCCGCGCCTTGGTAGCCGACGGCGCGCGCCGCGGCCACCGCGTCGGCGCCCATCGCAGCGCGCATGGCCGCGCTGACCACCGGCGACGGCGCTTCCTCGAGCACCTTCTGCCGCCGCCGCTGCGCGGTGCAGTCGCGTTCGCCCAGGTGCACGACGTTGCCGTGGGCGTCGGCGAAGACCTGGATCTCGATGTGGCGGCCGTCGTCGACGAGCCGCTCCAGCAGCAGCGTGTTGTCGCCGAAGGCGCTGGCGGCTTCGCGCCGCGCGCCGGCGATCGCCGCCGGCAGTTCGTCGTGGCGGCGCACCAGCCGCATGCCGCGGCCACCACCGCCGGCGACGGCCTTCACCAGCAGCGGCAGACCCAGCCGCGCGGCCTCGGCAACGAGGCGTTCGTCGCTCTGGTCGTGGCCCTCGTAGCCGGGCGCGCAGGGCACGCCGGCGGCCGTCATGCGGCGCTTGGCGGCCGCCTTGTCGCCCATGGCGCTGATCGCTGCCGGCGGCGGCCCGATGAACACCAGGCCGGCGTCGGCGCAGGCCTGCGCGAAGTCGGCGCGTTCGGACAGGAAGCCGTAGCCGGGATGCACGGCGTCGGCGCCGGTCTGCCGGGCTGCCGCCAGCAGGGCCGCGATGTCCAGGTAGGAATCGGCCGCAGGCGCGGCGCCGATGCGCACCGCCTCGTCGGCCCGGCGGACGTGCAGTGCCTGGGCGTCGGCGTCGCTGAACACCGCCACGGTGCGGTAGCCCAGCCGATGCGCGGTGCGCATGACGCGGCAGGCGATCTC
>CAYJOA010000029.1:0-1587 GCA_964371495.1 uncultured Rubrivivax sp. | reverse complement strand
CCGGCAGCGTGCCTTCGAGCTTGCAGATGATGCCGAGCATGATCTCGTCGGCGCCGCCGCCGATGCTGATGAGCCGGCTGTCGCGGTAGGCCTGCGAGATCGGGTTGTCGGCGGTGTAGCCCATGCCGCCCCAGTACTGCAGGCAGGCGTCGGCGACCTCGCGGCTCAGCCGCCCGCACTTGAGCTTGGCCATGCTGGCGAGCTTGGTGACGTCCTTGCCGCCGACGTACATTTCCACCGCGCGATAGGTCAATGCGCGCAGCGCCTCGACCTCGGTGCGCAGCTCGGCCAGGCGGAAATGCACGACCTGGTTGTCGAGGATGCTCTTGCCGAAGGCCTTCCTCTGGCGCGTGTACTCGATGGTCTGGTCGATCAGCCGGTCCAGGCTGCGCAGCGAGCCGGCGGCGCCCCACAGGCGCTCTTCCTGGAACTGCATCATCTGGAAGGTGAAGCCCAGGCCCTCCTGGCCGATGAGGTAACGTTTCGGCACGCGCACGTTGTCGAAGAACAGCTGCGCGGTGTCGCTGCTGTGCATGCCGATCTTGTGGATCTTCTGGCGCGTGATGCCGGGCGCGTCCATAGGCACCACGATCAGGCTCTTGTTCTTGTGCGGCGGGCCGTCGCTGGTGTTGGCCAGCAGGCAGCACCAGTCGGACTGCATGCCGTTGGTGATCCACATCTTGGTGCCGTTGATCACGTAGTCGTCACCGTCGCTGCGCGCGCTGGTCTTCACCGCGGCCACGTCGCTGCCGCCGCCCGGCTCGCTGACCCCCAGGCAGGCGACCACGTCGCCGGCGATGGTGGGCGCGAGGAACTCGCGCCGCAGCTCGTCGCTGCCGAAGCGCGCCAGCGCCGGTGTCGCCATGTCGGTGTGCACGCCGATGGCCATCGGCACGCCGCCGCAGTTGCACTGCCCCAGCGCTTCGGCCATCACCATGCTGTAGCTGAAGTCCAGCCCCGCGCCGCCGAATTCCTCGGGGTACTTCAGCCCCAGCAGGCCCAGGTCGCCGAGCTTCTTGAACACCTCGTGGGCCGGGAACTGGCCTTGCGCCTCCCATTGCGGGATGTGCGGGTTGAGCTCCTTGTCGCAGAACCTGACGACGGTGTCTTCGAGCGCGCGGTGTTCGGGGGTGAATTTCATGGCTGTCTCTCGTGGTGTCTCAAAGGCGGGCGATGCCGAAGGTGTTGGGCCGCAGCGTGCGCCGCTCGGCCTCGCTCGTGATGGCCAGGCACAGGCCGAGGATGCGGCGCGTGTCGCGCGGGTCGATGATGCCGTCGTCCCACAGCCGCGCGGTGCCGAACAGCGCGGCGCTCTCGGCGTCCAGGCGCTGGCGCAGCGCATCGCTCATGGCGCCCAGTGCCTCGTCGTTTGCAGGCAGCCCCAGACGCTCGAGCTTGTTGCGGTTGACGATGTCCATCACCTTGGCCGCCTGCGCGCCGCCCATCACCGCGGTGCGCGCGCTGGGCCAGCTGAAGATGAAGCGCGGGTCGAAGCCGCGGCCGCACATGCCGTAGTTGCCGGCGCCGTAGCTGCCGCCGAGCACGACCGTGAACTTGGCCACCCGCGCATTGGCCACGGCCTGGATC
>CAYJOA010000028.1:0-35907 GCA_964371495.1 uncultured Rubrivivax sp. | reverse complement strand
TCGACCGGGCAGCTGGACGGCATCGTGCCAGCGACACGTTCGACAGCCGCGCCCGACGAGCGGCTGCGCCAGGTTGCCAGCTACACGCCCAAGTGC
This sequence comes from uncultured Rubrivivax sp., assembly GCA_964371495.1. Classification (GTDB taxonomy): domain Bacteria; phylum Pseudomonadota; class Gammaproteobacteria; order Burkholderiales; family Burkholderiaceae_C; genus Rubrivivax. Next base: position 35,811 of record CAYJOA010000028.1, on the reverse strand, counting down.
GTCACGCAGAACGAGCACGAGGCGATCGTCTACTCGCCGAAAGAAGACGGATAGACCCCACCCAATGCCCTGAGCGCGGATCCGCCGCGCGGGGCGATGGTGCCGGCGGCGTGGTGCCGCAGGCATTTCTCGACGACAAGGACCAGAAAATGAAGTTCACTGCAAGAACCCTGGTGGCCGCCGCTGCGCTGACCGCTCTTTGCGCGCAAGCCGAGGGCCTGTACGTCGGCGGCAGCATCGGTGCCTCGCGCTACAGCAACGACTTCGGCGGCGTGTTCACCGACCGCTCCGGCACCGGGCTCAAGTTGTATGGCGGCTATGCCATCAGCCCGAACTTCAGCGTTGAAGCCGGCGTCGCCCGCCTGGGCAGGGTCACCGGCGCGGCGGGCGAGGTCAAGGGCGGTGGGCTGTTCGTCGACGCGGTGGGTGTCTTGCCGCTGGCGAACAACTTCTCCCTGCTCGGGCGTGTGGGGGTCTTCGGCGGCATGCTCGACAGCACGCTCGTCGGCGACGACCGCGGCACCAGCGTCAAGATCGGCGCCGGTGTGCAGTACGCGATCGACAAGAACATCTCGGTGCGCGGCGAATGGGAGCGCTATCGCTTCGACGCCCTGGGTGTCAAGCCCAAAGCGGACCTGTACTCGGTCGGCGTCAACTACCGGTTCTGAACCACGCCCGCGGGCGCTGATGTCGACGGTGGCGCCGGCGCGCGCGGGTCCCCACGTGCATTGCCGATGGGAGGCGAATGAACAAGATGCTTCAGCGCGGTGCGGCGGCGTTGGCACTGACGATCGGCCTGGCCGCGTGCGTTGTTGGCGCGCGCCCAGGCGATCGAACAAGCCAACGAAACAGGCGGCGCGGCAGGCGGCGCTCGCACCGTTGGGGGATGTCCGGAGCGCGATGGGCGCGTGCATGTCGGGGCGCGGCCATCACATCGGCTGAAGGGGGGGAGCAACCCAGACCCCTGCAACCTCACGGGGTGGCTGTCGCGGCCGCCGGCTGTGGCCCGGGATGATGCCAGTAACGCCGCGCCGAATGGCGCTGGCAGCGCGGCGCGCCGGCCGCCGGCAGCGTCCAGGCGCCGCACACGTCGCTGCGCACGAAGACGATGCCGCGCTCGCGGTACAAGGCCTCGACGGCCGCCGCGGGGTGGCCGAAGCGGCTGCGGTAGGCCGCCTGCACCACCGCCACGCGGGGCTGCACGGCGGCTACGAATGCCGGCGTCGACGACGTGCGGCTGCCGTGGTGCGGCACCAGCAGCAAGTCGGCGCGCAGTTCGCCGCCAGCCCGCGACACCAGCGCGGCCTCCTGCGCCGCCTCGATGTCGCCTGTCAGCAGAGCACTGCCACCCTGCCCCTGCACACGCAGCACGCAGCTCACGGTGTTGGCCTTGGCCGCGCTGTCGTGGTCGGCCGGCATGGGGTGCAGCACCTCGAAGCGCACGCCGTCCCAGACCCAGCCCTGCCCGGCATCGCAGCGCCGGTGCGGCGGGCCACGCGCCAGCAGCGGGTGGTCGGCGGCCAGCGAGCTGGTGATGGCGGCCACCGGCACCGCCGCCAGTAGCGACGCCGCGCCGCCGACGTGGTCGGTGTCGCGGTGGCTGAGCATCAGCAGGTCGATGCGGCGTTCGCCGCGCGCGCGCAGCAGCGGCAGCAGCACGCGGCCGGCGGCGTCGGCCTCGGGCGAGTACTGCGGGCCGGCGTCGTACAGCAGCAGGTGCCGGCGCGTGCGCACGAGCACCGCGGTGCCCTGTCCGATGTCGGCGGCGACGAGCTCGAACTGACCTTGCGGCGGCCGATCGACCGGAGGCCACAGCAGTGGCAGCACCAAGGGCAAGGCCAGCGCGCGCAGGCGCCAGGGCAGCGGCAGCACGGCCAGAGCAGCGCCCAGCAGGCCCGCCGCCACCGCCCACGGCGGCGCCGCGGCAGCCGTCCACACCGCCAGCGGCCATGAGGCCAGCCACTGCAACACGGCCGACAAGCCCTGCACCAGCGCGCCGGCCGGTGCCCACAGCGGCGGCAGCAGCAGCCCCAGCAGGGCCAGCGGCGTGACGAGCAAGGTGACGAGCGGAATGGCCAGCAGGTTGGCGACAAAACCCACCACCGACACCTGCTGAAAAAACAGCATCGTCAGCGGCGCCAGGCCGACCGTGGCCACGACCTGGGTGCGCAGGCCACCGCGCAGCACGGGCCAGAGGTGGCCGCGCCAGCCGCCGGCTGCCGGCGCGCCCGCAGCCGACGGCGCATGGGTCGGCTCCGAGCCCACCAGCAGCCCTACGGCGACGAACGACAGCCAGAAGCCCGGCTGCAGCAGCGCCCAGGGATCGGCCAGTGCCACCGCCAGCGCGGCGGCCAGCAGCACCATGCCCAGCGGCCAGCGCAGGCCCAGGCTGCGCAGCAGCACGACGGCGGCGATCATGCCCACCGTGCGCTGCGCCGGCACGCCCCAGCCAGCCAGCAGCGCGTAGCCGGCAGCGCCGGCCAACCCGGCCCAGCGCGCCGCCAGCGGTGCCGGGCAGGCCAGCATGCCGCGCGGCCACAGCCGCCACAGCCGCGCGACGATGCCGCCGACGAGCCAGGCGAACATCGTCACGTGCAGGCCCGAGATGCTCATCAGGTGCGCCACGCCGGTGATGCGGAACAGCTCCCAGTCGTCGCGTTCGATCGCCGCCTGGTCGCCCACCGCCAGCGCCGCCAGCACGCCGGCGGCCGCCGCGTCGGGAACGTGGCGGTAGACGGCGTCGCGCAGATCCTGGCGCAGGCGGTCGATGGCGTGGCCGGCCTGGTCGGACAGCAGTTCGGCCACCGCGCCGGGCACCGAGCGCACCGTGCCACCGGCGCGTATGCCTTGCTCGAACAGCCACAGCTCGAGGTCGAAGCCGTGCGGGTTGATCGCGCCGTGCGGCTGTCGCAAGCGCACCGTGAAGCGCCAACGCTGGCCGGCTCGCAGGTCGGCCCGCGGGCCGGCAAGCAGCGCGCCGTCGTCGACGCCGCGGTACCAGCCGAGCGACAGCCGCCGTGGCACGGTCACCGCCTCGCCGAGCCGGTGCGCGGACTCGACGTCGAAGACGAAGCGGGTGCCGATCAGGCTGGCCCGCGGCAGCGCAGAGACGACACCGGTGACGACCACGTCCTGGCCCTCCAGCGCCGGCGGCAGGGCGTCGGCCAGGCGCCAGGCGGCACGGCCGCTGGTGGCGGCGAAGGCCAGAGCGGCCGTCGCCAGCGCCAGCCCCAACGCGCCCGCCCAGGTGCGACGCCGGCGCCAGGCCAGCGCCACGACGCCGGCCGCGGCCGCAGCCAGCACCGCCAGCGGCGCGGTCCCCCACAGCGCCGCCTGCTGCAGCTGCCACGCCGTGCCGCCGAGCCAGGCCAGCGCCAGCAGCAGCCCGATCATTGCGGGCGCGACGGGGGCTCGCATGGACCGCAGTGTAGGATGCCGATCGACCTTTCAAGGACCCCCGCCATGACCGTCAAGGACCGCCTGCAAGCCCTGGGCATCACGCTGCCGCCGGTGGCCGTGCCTGCCGCCGCCTACGTGCCTTTCGTGCGCAGCGGCCAGCTCGTCTTCATCTCCGGCCACATCGCCAAGCAGGACGGCAAACCGTGGGTCGGCCAGCTCGGCTCGACGATGACCACCGCCGAAGGCCGTGCCGCGGCGCGCGCCATCGCGGTCGACCTGCTGGGCACGCTGCAGGCCGCCGCCGGCGACCTGGCGCAGGTCAAGCGCATCGTCAAGGTGCTGAGCCTGGTCAACAGCGCACCCACCTACACCGAGCACCACCTGGTGACCAACGGCTGCAGCGAGCTGATGGTCGAAGTCTTCGGCGCCGACATCGGTGCGCATGCACGCAGCGCCTTCGGCGTCGCGCAGCTGCCGCTGGGCGCCTGCGTCGAGATCGAGCTGATCGCCGAACTGGCATGAAAGTCGCCGTCAACAGCACGCGCCTGCTCATCGTCGGGGCGCTGCTGCCGCTGGCCGCTGTGGCCACGGCCCTGGTCACGCAGCATGTCTTCGAGATGCAGCCCTGCCCCTGGTGCGTGCTGCAGCGGCTGATCTTCGTCGCCATTTCGCTGTCGGCGCTGCTCGGGCTGGCCGGGCAGGGGCTGCGGCTGCCCGTCTTCAGGCACCTGGGCGCGGCATTGATGGGCCTGCTGGCGCTGAGCGGCATCGCTGCGGCGCTGTGGCAGCACTTCGTGGCGGCGGCCAGTGTCTCCTGCAACCTGACGCTGGCCGACCGCATCGTCGGCGGCATCGGCGTCGACGCCCTGTGGCCCCAGGTCTTTGCCGCCTACGCCAGCTGCGCCGACGCTGCCGCCAAGCTGCTGGGCGTGCCCTACGAGTTCTACAGCCTGACGCTGTTCGTCGTGCTCGCGGCGCTGGCCGCGGTGCTGCTGCTGCGGCGACGGGGCTGAGAGATCAGCGCAGAGCAGCGTTGATGCCGGCCAGCACGGCCGCACCCGGGCACAGCTCGGTTTCACCAAGCCGGTTCAGCGGCGCCGCCACCGTGTGCAGGGCAGCATGCAGGTCCGCCGCCTGCGGCTCGACGTACAGCAGCCCGGTGGCGATCTCGCCGGCGGCCTGCATGCTCAGCATCCGCGACAGCGCGGCGATGCGGTCGGTGGGGTCGTAGTCGGCATGCAGCTTGCGCAGCCGCATCAGGCTGCCGTCGGGCTGCGGCAGCTCGATCACTTCGCCGGGCGCCGGCTCGGCAGTGATCTCGGGCGCGAGGTCGATGAAGTCGATGCGGTTGACGGCCTCGTTGTGTTCACGCACCTGGTCGTAGCTGCGGGTACTGCCGGCGTGGTTGTTGAAGGCCACGCAGGGGCTGATGACGTCGATGAAGGCAGCGCCGCCGTGCTGCATGGCGCCCTTGATCAGCGGCACCAGCTGCGCCTTGTCCCCCGAGAAGCCGCGCCCGACGTATGTGGCGCCGAGCTGCAGCGCCAGGCCGACCAGGTCGACCGGCGCATCGGCGTTGACGAGGCCTTTCTTGCTCTTGCTGCCGCGGTCGGCGGTGGCCGAGAACTGGCCCTTGGTGAGGCCGTAGACGCCGTTGTTCTCGACGATATAGACCATGCGCACGCCGCGCCGCACCGAATGCGCGAACTGACCCAGGCCGATCGACGCCGAGTCGCCGTCGCCGCTGATGCCCAGGTAGAGCAGGTCGCGGTTGGCCAGGTTGGCCCCCGTCAGCACGCTGGGCATGCGGCCGTGCACGGTGTTGAAGCCGTGGCTGGCGCCCAGGAAGTAGTCCGGCGTCTTGCTGCTGCAGCCGATGCCGCTGAGCTTGGCGACGCGGTGCGGCTGGATGTCGAGTTCCCAGCACGCCTGCACGATGGCCGCCGACACCGAGTCGTGGCCGCAGCCGGCGCACAGCGTGCTGACCTTGCCTTCGTAGTCGCGCCGCGTGTAGCCGACGGCGTTCTTCGTCAGCGTCGGGTGGTGCAGCCTCGGTTTGGCGATGTAGGTCATTTCGGCTCCCGCCGGGCCGCCCCAAGGGAGCCGACGGCCCCCTCGGGGGGTAGCGAACGAAGTGAGCTCGGGGGCTCGTTCATGCTTTCTCCTTGCGCGGCGTCACGGCCAGCTTGTGCACCTGGCGCGTGATGGCCTGGGCGATGAAGCGCGCCGTGATCGGCGTGCCGTCGTAGTGCAGCACCGGCGTCAGCGCGGCGGGGTCGAGTTCGAGCTCGTTGACGAGCAGCGTGCGCATCTGCGCGTCACGGTTCTGCTCGACGACGAAGACATGGGCGTGGGCGTCGATGAACTCGGCCACGCTGGCCGCGAAGGGATAGGCGCGCAGCCGCATCGCGTCGAGGTGGATGTCTGCTTCGGCCAATGCCTCCAGCGCCTCGTCCAGGGCCGGCGCGGTGGAGCCGAAATAGATCACGCCCAGGCGCGAGCGCTTGGCCGCCGCGCGCACTTCGGGCGCCGGCACCAGCGCCGCCGCGGTGGCGAACTTCTTCAGCAGGCGCTGCACGTTGTACAGGTAGTCGGGGCCGGCCTCGGAGTAGCGCGCATAGGCGTCGCGCGTCGTGCCGCGCGTGAAGTAGGCGCCCAGGCTCGGGTGCGTGCCGGGCAGCGTGCGCCAGGGGATGCCGTCGCCGTCGACGTCCTTGTAGCGGCCGAAGTCGCGGCCGGCCTCCAGCTCCGACGCGCTCATCACCTTGCCGCGGTCGTAGCGGCGCGACTCGTCCCACTCGAAGGGCGCGCTCAGGCGCTGGTTCATGCCGATGTCGAGGTCGGTCATCACGAACACCGGGGTCTGCAGGCGGTCGGCGAGGTCCAGCGCGGTGGCCGCGAACTCGAAGCACTCGGCCGGGTCCTGCGGCAGCAGCATCACGTGCCGGGTGTCGCCGTGCGAGGCGTAGGCCGTGCTCAGCAGGTCGGCCTGCTGCGTGCGCGTGGGCATGCCGGTGGACGGGCCGCCGCGCTGCACGTTGATGATCGTCACCGGGATCTCGGCGAAATAGGCCAGGCCGATGAATTCGGTCATCAGCGACACCCCCGGCCCCGAGGTGGCGGTGAAGGCGCGCGCGCCGTTCCAGCCCGCGCCGACGACCATGCCGATGGAAGCGATCTCGTCCTCGGCCTGCACCACGGCGTAACGCGCCGCGCCGGTGGCCGGGTCGTGGCGCAGCTTCTTGCAGTAGGACTGGAAGGCCTCGGCCACCGACGACGAGGGCGTGATCGGGTACCAGGCGCAGACCGTGGCGCCGCCGTAGACGCAGCCCAGCGCCGCGGCAGTGTTGCCGTCGACGAAGATGCGCTCGCCCACCGCGTCGGCGCGGCGCACGCGCAGGCCGATCGGCGGCTTGAGGTGCTCGCGCGCGAAGCTGGCGCCGGCCTGCAGCGCGCGCACGTTGGACTCGAGCAGCCGCTCCTTGCCCTTGTACTGCTCGGTAAAAAGGCCCTCGATGACGGCCGTGTCGACGTCCATCAGCACCGCCAGCGCGCCCAGCACCATGATGTTCTTGAACAGCGTGCGCTGACGCGAATCCTCGTAGGTGGCGTTGCAGATCGCGGTCACCGGCATGCCGATGACCGTGATGTCGTCGCGGAAGGCCGACGCCGGCAGCGGCCGCGTGCTGTCGTAGAACAGGTAGCCGCCGGACTCGATCTCGGCCACGTCCTGGTCCCAGGTCTGCGGGTTCATCGCCACCATCATGTCGATGCCGCCGCGCCGGCCCAGCCAGCCGCGTGCGCTGACGCGCACCTCGTACCAGGTCGGCAGGCCCTGGATGTTGCTGGGGAAGATGTTGCGCGGGCTCACCGCCACGCCCATGCGCAGGATGGCCTTGGCGAACAGCTCGTTGGCCGACGCCGACCCCGAGCCGTTGACGTTGGCGAACTTGACGACGAAGTCGTTGACGGCTTCCAGGCGCTTCATGCTGCGGCTCCCACGCGCCGTGCACGCGGCGTGCTGTCGCGGCAGGCCGGGCCCGCCTTGGTGGTGTTGAAGAGGAACTTCTGCATGTCCCAGGCGCCGGTCGGGCAGCGCTCGGCGCACAGCCCGCAGTGCAGGCAGACGTCTTCGTCCTTGACCATCAAGCGGTAGGTCTTCAGCGGCCCGCTCACGTACAGGTCCTGCGTGGTGTTGGTCGCCGGCGCCTTCAGCCGCGTGCGCAGATCGGCCTCTTCGCCGTTGTCGGTGAAGGTGATGCAGTCCATCGGGCAGATGTCGACACAGGCGTCGCATTCGATGCACAGCTTGTCGGTGAAGACCGTCTGCACGTCGCAGTTCAGGCAGCGCTCGGCCTCCTTGAAGGCGGTGGCGGCGTCGAAGCCGAGTTCGACCTCGACCTTGATGCTGGCCAGGGCGATCTCGGCCGCCGCCCACGGCACCTTGAAGCGGGTGTCGTCGGACGGCGCGTTGTGGTAGCTCCACTCGTGGATGCCCATCTTCTGCGACATCAGGTTGACGTGCGGCGGCGGCCGCTGGCGCACGTCTTCGCCGTGCAGGAAACGGTCGATCGACACCGCCGCTTCGTGGCCGTGCGCCACCGCGGTGATGATGTTCTTGGGCCCGAAGGCGGCGTCGCCGCCGAAGAAGACACGCGGCAGGCTCGCCTGCAGCGACAGCGCGTCGAGCACCGGCAGGCCCGCGTCGTCGAAGGCGATGCCGCAGTCGCGCTCGATCCACGGGAAGGCGTTTTCCTGGCCCACGGCGACCAGCACCTCGTCGCAGTCGAACGTCACGTCGGGCTCGCCGGTGGGCACCAGGCGGCGCCGGCCGTTGGCGTCGAACACCGGCTGCACGACCTGGAAGCGCATGCCGACCAGCCGCCCGCCTTCGTGCAGGTAGGCCAGCGGCACGTGGCAGTTGATGATCGGGATGCCTTCGTGCATGGCATCTTCCTTCTCCCACGGCGAAGCCTTCATCTCGTCGAAGCCCGAGCGCACGATGACCTTGACGTCGTCGGCGCCCAGGCGCCGCGCCGAACGGCAGCAGTCCATCGCCGTGTTGCCGCCGCCGAGCACGATGACGCGCTTGCCGACCTGCGTGACATGGCCGAAGGACACCGAGGCCAGCCAGTCGATGCCGATGTGGATGGCCGCGGCGGCCTCGCGGCGGCCCGGCAGGTCGAGGTCGCGCCCGCGCGGTGCGCCGCAGCCCACGAAGACGGCGTCCCAGGGCTGCGCCAGCAAGGCCTGCATCGAATCGATGCGCTGGCCGCCGCGGAAGTCCACGCCCAGGCCGAGGATGTAGCCGACTTCTTCGTCGATGACGCGTTCGGGCAGCCGGAAGCGCGGGATCTGGCTCCACATGAAGCCGCCGGCCTTGGCCTCGCCGTCGAACACCGTGACCGCGTAGCCTTGCGCCGCGAGGTCGCGCGCCACCGTCAGCGAAGCCGGTCCGGCACCGACACAAGCGACCTTCTTGCCGTTAGGCGCCTTGGCGCGCGGGATCATCGCGCGCACCTCGTCGCCCTTCTTGTCGGCGGCGACGCGTTTCAGCCGGCAGATCGCCACCGGCTCCGGCTTCTCGGCGTTCTTCTCCTCGACACGGCCGCGCCGGCAGGCCGGCTCGCACGGCCGGTCGCAGGTGCGACCGAGGATGCCGGGGAAGACGTTGCTGTACCAGTTGACCATGTAGGCGTCGTCGTAGCGACCCTGCGCGATCAGCCGGATGTATTCGGGGACCGGGGTGTGGGCGGGGCATGCCCACTGGCAATCGACGACTTTGTGGAAGTAGGCTGGGTCGCTCAGGTCGGTGGGCCGCACGCGTCGTCTCCAGGCTGGGCGCCGGGTCGACACGTCGGGCGGCGTGACGGTGGGCCCTGTCGTTGTGCGCGGCAGTCTACCCCCGTCATCGGCGCACGGGCCTGCGGGCGGCCTGCATCTACGCGGCCAGTGGTGTCATTCACGCCGCAGCGAGCTGCAGCACCTTGACGAAAGCGTCCACCTTGCGCCCCTTGCGTGCACGGCGCCCGGCGTGCTGGGCCAGCGCGGCGCCCTTCAGTTCTTCCTGCCGCGGTTTGGCGCCGCGCCCGGTGCCGGCGACGAGCAGCCGATCGGTGAATGTGGCCACGGCGACCAGCGGCGTCTTCGCATCGACGTCCATCAACGTCAAGCCCTTGCCGCCGTTGGCCTGCAGCTTGAGCTCGGCCAGCGGGAACACCAGCAGCCGGCCGTCCTGCGCCAGGCACGCCACCTGCGTGTGCGCCGCCGCCACCGCCACCGGCGGCAGCAGGCGGCAGCCGTCGTCGAGGGTCAGGAAGGCCTTGCCGCCGCGGTTGCGACCCTGCATGTCGCCGGCCTGGGCGAGCAGGCCGAAGCCGGCGCTGTTGGCCAGCAGCAGCGTGGTCGCCGCAGCGCCGGCCCAGCCGTGCGCGACCTGGGTGCCGGGCTCCAGGTCGATCAGCGTCGTGATCGGCACGCCGTCGCCGCGGCCGCCGGGCAGCAGCGACGCCGCCACGCTGTAGACGCGGCCGCTGCCCTTGGCCGCGGTGCCGAAGACGAACAGCGTGTCCACCGAGCGGCAGGCGTAGGTGCCGGAGAGCGCGTCGCCGGGCTTGAAGGCCAGCGTCGCGGCGTCGACCTCGTGGCCCTTCAACGCGCGCACCCAGCCCTTGGCGCTGAGCACCACCGTCACCGGCTCGTCGACGACCTTCAGCTCGGCCAGCACCTTCTTCTCTTCCTGCACCAGCGTGCGGCGGGCGTCGCCGTGGGCCTTGGCGTCGGCTTCGATCTCGCGCACCACCGTGCGCTTGAGCGCCGCCGGGCTGGCCAGGATCTCGTCGAGCCTGCCCTGCTGTTCACGCTGTTCCTTCAATTCCTGCTCGATGCGTATGGCCTCCAGCCGCGCCAGCTGGCGCAGCCGGATCTCGAGGATGTCCTCGGCCTGGCGGTCGCTCAAGGCGAAGCGCTCGATCAGCGCCGCCTTCGGCTCGTCGGCATTGCGGATGATGCGGATGACTTCGTCGATGTTCAGCAGCACCAACTGCCGGCCTTCGAGCACGTGGATGCGGTCGCGCACCTTGTCCAGCCGGTGCTGCGTGCGGCGCTGCACGGTGGCCTGGCGGAAGGCGATCCACTCGACCAGCATCTGGCGCAGGCTCTTGGGCGTCGGCCGGCCGTCGCGGCCGATCATCGTCAGGTTGACCGGCGTGCTGGACTCCAGGCTGGTGTGCGCCAGCAGCGCGTGGACCAGCTCCGACTGCTCGACGCTGCGGCTCTTGGGTTCGAACACCAGCCGCACCGGCGCATCCTTGTTCGACTCGTCGCGCACTGCGTCCAGCACCGCCAGCACGGCCGCCTTGAGCTGCACCTGGTCCTGGCTCAGCGCCTTCTTGCCGGTCTTGACCTTGGGATTGGTCAGCTCCTCGATCTCTTCCAGCACCTTCTGCGTGCTGGTGCCCGGCGGCAGCTCGTTCACCACCAGCTGCCACTGGCCGCGCGCCAGGTCCTCGATGACCCAGCGCGCGCGCACCTTGAGGCTGCCGCGGCCGCTGCGGTAGGCGTCGCGGATGTCGGCGGCCGGGCTGATGATCTGGCCGCCGCCGGGGAAGTCGGGCGCCGGCAGCAGCGCGAAGAGTTCGTCGTCGCTCAGCTTGTCGTTCTTCAGCAGCGCCACCGCGGCGGCGGCCACTTCGCGCAGGTTGTGGCTGGGGATCTCGGTGGCCAGGCCGACGGCGATGCCGCTGGCGCCGTTGAGCAGCACGAAGGGCAGCCGCGCCGGCAACTGCCGGGGCTCCTCGGTCGAGCCGTCGTAGTTGGGCTGAAAGTCGACCGTGCCTTCGTCGATCTCGTCGAGCATGAGACGGGCAATGGGCGCGAGGCGGGCTTCGGTGTAGCGCATCGCCGCGGCGCCGTCGCCGTCGCGGCTGCCGAAGTTGCCGTGGCCGTCGACCAGCGGATAGCGCTGCGAAAAGTCCTGCGCCATGCGCACCAGCGCGTCGTAGGCGGCGGTGTCGCCGTGCGGGTGGTAGCGGCCGAGCACGTCGCCGACGACACGCGCGCTCTTCACCGGCTTGGGCGCACCGCCGGCGCCGCTGTGGGCCAGGCCCATGCGGAACATCGAATACAGGATGCGCCGCTGCACCGGCTTGTTGCCGTCACAGACGTCGGGCAGCGCACGGCCCTTGACGACGCTGAGCGCGTATTCCAGGTAGGCCTGCTGGGCGTAGTCGGCCAGCGGCAGGGTGTCGGCGGCGTCGGCCGGCGGGGGCGAGAAGAGGTCGGTCATGGCGATCGGATCGGGGGGCGCGGGGGTATCCCGCAGCGGTGGGGTTGCAGCGTCTCAGCTGTCGGCTTCGAGGCCGAGCGCGACGCGCGCCTGGTATTCGCGGTCGAGCATGCTCATCACCACCAGGCTGTCGTAACCGTCGGCGGCGTCGCCGGTGATGCGCACGCTTTCGCGCAGCCGGCCTTCCTCGACGAAGCCTTCGCTGGCGTACAGCGCCAGTGCGCGCGCGTTGAGCTGCTTCACGTCGAGCCAGAAACGGTGCGCATGCAGGTCGCGGAAGGCCATGCGCTTGAGCAGGCGCACGCAGCGCCGGCCCAGGCCCTGCCCCTTGCTCTGCAGCACCAGGCGCTTGAGCTCGACGCTCCTGTGCGGGTTGCGGCAGCCCTGCAGGATGACGAAGCCGTCGCGCGAGCCGTCGGCGCCGGCCTCGATGATGAAGTGCCTGAAGTCCGGGAAGCGCAGCGCGCCTTCGTGCTGGGTGCGTTCCCAGGGCGATATGAAGGGCCGGTTGTGGCCGTCGGCCTCGACGGTGCCGACGAAGTCCAGGTCCGACAGCATGGTCGGCCGCAAGCGCAGGGGCGGCGCGGGCGCGGTGGGCGGCACGGGAGCCGCGGCGTCAGACATCGACCTCGACGGCGTCGCCGTGCAGTTCCATCAGCTCGCGCCGCGACGCCGCTTCGCCCTTGCCCATGAGCTTGGTCAGCAGCGCCGCGGTGGCGTCGAAACCCCCTGCACCGTCGGCCAGCCAGCTCACCGGCAGCAGGCGCCGCGTCTCGGGGTTGAGCGTGGTGTCCCACAGCTGCTCGGCGTTCATCTCGCCCAGGCCCTTGAAGCGGCTGATCGCCCACGAGCCTTCGCGCGCGCCTTCCTTGCGCAGCTTGTCGAGCGCGGCTTCCAGCTCGCCGGCGTCCAGGGCGTAGATCTTGGCCTGCGGCCGCTTGCCGCGCGCCGGCGCGTCGATGCGGAACAGCGGCGGCCGCGCGATGTAGACATGGCCGCGCTCGATGAGCTTGGGGAAGTGGCGGAAGAACAGCGTCAGCAGCAGCACCTGGATGTGCGAGCCGTCGACGTCGGCGTCGCTCAGGATGCAGACCTTGCCGTAGCGCAGGCCGCTGAAGTCGGGATCGTCGGCCGGGCCGTGCGGGTCCACGCCCACCGCCACCGCGATGTCGTGGATCTCGTTGTTGGCGAACAGGCGGTCGCGTTCCACTTCCCAGGTGTTGAGCACCTTGCCGCGCAAGGGCAGCACGGCCTGCGTTTCCTTGTTGCGGCCCATCTTGGCGCTGCCGCCGGCGCTGTCGCCTTCGACCAGGAAGACCTCGTTGTAGACGAGGTCGCGGCTCTCGCAGTCGGTCAGCTTGCCGGGCAGCACGGCGACACCCGAGCCCTTGCGCTTCTCGACCTTCTGCGACGCGCGCTGGCGCGTCTGCGCCTGGCGGATCACCAGCTCGGCCAGTTTCCTGCCGTATTCGACATGCTGGTTCAGCCACAGCTCGAGCGCCGGGCGCACGTAGCCCGAGACCAGCCGCAGCGCGTCGCGGCTGTTCAGCCTTTCCTTGATCTGGCCCTGGAACTGCGGGTCGAGCACCTTGGCCGAGAGGACGAAGCTGGCGCGCGAGAACACGTCTTCGGGCATCAACTTGACGCCCTTGGGCAGCAGGCCGTGCAGGTCGATGAAACCCTTGATGGCGCCGAACAGGCCGTCCTTGAGCCCGGACTCATGCGTGCCGCCGGCCACCGTGGGGATCAGGTTGACGTAACTTTCGCGCAGCGTGTTGCCCTCGTCGGTGAAGGCCACGCACCAGCTCGCGCCCTCGCCTTCGGCGTAGTTCTCGGTTTCCTGCGCGGTGGCGTGCTGCGCGCCTTCGAACAGCGGGATCAGCGGCTCGGCCGGCAGGCCCTGCATCAGGTAGTCGCGCAGGCCGCCCTGGTAGAGCCAGCTCTGCAGCTCGGGCTCTTTCTGGCCCGCCTTCTCCTGCGCCAGCACCACCGTCACGCCGGGCATCAGCACGGCCTTGCTGCGCAGCAGGTGCACGAGGTCGGCGCGCGGCAGCTCGGCGCTCTCGAAATATTTCGGATCCGGCCAGACGCGCACGCTGGTACCGTGGCGGCGCTCGCTGGCTGCCGCCTTGCGCAGCGCCAGCGGCTCGACGACGTCGCCGCCACTGAAGGCCAGCGTCGCCACCTGCCCGTCGCGCCACACCGTGACCCGCAAGCGCCTGGCCAGCGCGTTGGTCACGCTGACGCCGACGCCGTGCAGGCCGCCGCTGAAGCTGTAGGCGCTGCCGGCGCCCTTGTCGAACTTGCCACCGGCGTGCAGGCGCGTGAAGACGATCTCGAGCACCGGCACCCGTTCTTCGGGGTGCAGTCCGAAGGGGATGCCGCGGCCGTCGTCGTCGACGCTCACCGAGCCGTCGGCGTGCAGGGTGACGGTGATCTTCCTGCAGACGCCGGCCAGCGCTTCGTCGGCGGCGTTGTCCAGCACCTCCTGCACGACGTGCAGCGGGTTGTCGGTGCGGGTGTACATGCCCGGTCGCTGCTTGACCGGCTCCAGGCCCTTGAGGACGCGGATCGAGGCTTCGGCGTAGGCGGCTGACTTGGCAGTGGGCATAGGCGGCGGATTTTAGGGTTCGCCGCCGCGCGCCCCTCAGCCCGCGATCAGCGCCTCACGCTGATCGACGTCGTCGCCGCGTTTCCTGCCGCATCCCTGGCCACGGCCTGCAGGACGTAGCTGCCGACCTTGATCCTGCGCGTGTTCCAGCTGTAGTTCAGCGAAGCACCGTTGGCGGTGGCCACCCTGACGCTGTTGATGTACAGCTCCTGGCGGATCGCCGCGGCACCCAGGTTGTCGGACGCGCTGACCCTGACCAGCACCGAACTCGACGGCACCTTCGACCCGTTGGCCGGGTTTCTGATGGTCACCGCGGGAGGCGTGGTGTCGCCGGCGACGGCGTTGGCGACGTTCACCGGCAGCGGCGCCGACGTGCCCGCATTGCCTGCGGCGTCCACGGCCACGACCTTGAGCTCCGCCATGCCGTTGGCGACTTTGCTGGAGTCCCACGAGAACGCGAACGGCGCTGCGCTGTCGCTGGACACCTTGCTGCCGTTGACCAGCAGGTCGACGCGCGCCACGCCCTTGTCGTCGCTGGCCGTCACGTCCACCGCCACCAGCCCGCTGACGGTGCTGGAGGCCTCGGGATTGCCGACCACGGCGGTGGGCGGCTGCGTGTCGGTCGTCACGGCCGCGTTCAAGGCCGCCTGCACCGCCGCGTAGGCGTTGACACGCCCCCAGCCGTACTCGGTGTCGTAACCAGCGCCACCCAGGTCGGTGGCGGTCGAGAACAGCAGGCGCTGCACGTCGGCAACGGGCAATGTCGGGTTGGCGGCCATCATGAGGGCGACGACACCCGCCGTTACCGGACTCGAGAACGAGGTCCCGTTCCAGCTGCCGTAGCTGCCGCCGCGGTTGGTGGTGTAGATGCCGGCACCCGGCGCGGCGATGTCGACGAACTTGCCGAAGGTCGACCACGAGGTGCGCCGGTCCGCGCTGTCGGTGGCCGACACGGTGACCATCGCGTCGCTGGCGGCAACGGCCTCCTGCACGCCGCTGTTGCCGGCGGAGACGACCACCAGGCCGCCCTTGCCCTTCATGTAGCTGGCCGAACTCTGCACCGACGCGCTGCCGCTGACGGCGTAGCTGATGTTCGCCACGCGCGCGCCCTGGTCGGCCGCCCAGGTCAAGGCATTCGCGATGGTGCTGAAGTAGGCCGAGCCGTCGGGCAGCGAGACGCGCAGCGGCATGATCCAGGCGCGGCCGGCGACCGAGGCCACGCCGGTGCCGTTGTCCAGCGTCGCCGCCGCCGAGCCGGCCACCGCGGTGCCGTGGCCGTGCACGTCGCGTGTGTCGGTGTTGTTGTCGTGGAAGTTGCGGCCGGCGACCATGCGGTCCTTCAGGTCGGGGTGCGTGCCGTCGACGCCGGTGTCGAGGATGGCGACCGTGACGCCGCTGCCGGTCGTGCTGGCCCACGCCGCCGCGGCGCCGATCTTCGACAGGTGCCACTGGCTGCCCAGGTAGGGATCGTTGGAGACCTGCAGCGGCACGCGCTCGTCGACCTCGGCGAACTTGATGTGCGGGTGCCGCCGCAACCGCTCGACGGTCGCCACTTCGAGCCCGGCCGGCAGCTCGACGATGCGCAGCTCGCTGCGGCCGACGCGACGGCCCTTGCCGCGGCCTTGGTGGTCGACGATCTTGTCCAGCGCTGCATCGGCCATGCCGGCACGCGGCATGACGAGAATGCGACCCGCCGCGTAGGACTCTGCGGGGCCGCCACGCTGCGCCGACTGTGCGCCGGCGCCGCCGCAGGCGAGCGCGGCCGCCAGCGCCAGGGCGGCCACGGCGCAGCGGCGGGAGAAGCTGTCGAATTCGTTGCCCGACGAGGAGGTGTTGATCTGCATGCTGCGTTCCCTTTGCGTTGATGGGGCCGGCGCCCCAGTTCGGGAACTGCACACCTCGGACATGCTTCAGCCTGGACTGCGGGGCCGTGGATCGGTTCCCGCACGCGGCTTGGGCTTCATGGGAACAGGCTGGCTGCACCGCATGAGCGACCTCGACTGGCAGTCCTGCCGTCCTGGGGCTGGCGCCCTTTAGACCGTTGACTTTGCGCCCCCCGCTTTCACGGGGTTTGCCTTTGACATCGGCCGCATGCTAGGCATGTTGAGCCCATTTGGCGCGGCTCGACACCCCCCGACACACTTGTTGCGTGGCCGGGCGACCGCGGCTGTGCGCAAGGTTCAGCGATAACGCGCCATCGCCAGCCCCCGGACATCGATTTCCGGCGCGCGCCCCGACACCAGATCGGCGATCACGCGCCCCGTGCCCGCCGCCATGGTCCAGCCCAGCGTGCCGTGGCCGGTGGCCAGCAGCAGATGGCGCAGCGGCGTCGCGCCGACGATCGGCGTGCCGTCGGGGGTCATCGGTCGCAGCCCGCACCAGAAGCTGGCCTGCGCGAGGTCGCCACCGCGCGGGAACAGGTCGCCGACGACATGCTCCAGGGTGGCCCGGCGCGGCTCGCGCAGGGCCTCGCTGTAGCCCGCCAGCTCGGCCGTGCCGCCGACCCGGATGCGATCGCCCAGTCGCGTCACGGCCACCTTGTGCGTCTCGTCCATGATCGTGCTCTCGGGTGCGCCCGCCGGGTCGACGATGGGTAGCGTGATCGAATAGCCCTTCACCGGGTAGACGGGGATGTCGATGCCCACCGGCCTGAGCAGCAGCGGTGTATGGCTGCCCAGCGCGAGCACGACGCGGTCGGCCTGCAACAGGCCGCCGTCGGTGAGCACGCCGTCGATCGCGCCGCCCACCACCTGCAGCGAGCGGACGCGCGTGTTCCAGCGGAACTGCACGCCGAGCCCGGCCGCCAGCTCGGCCAGCCGCTGGCTGAACTTGAAGCAGTCGCCGGTTTCGTCGTTGGGCAGCCGCAGCGCGCCGACGAACTTTTCCTGCGTCAGCTCGAGCGCCGGCTCGACGGCGCAGAAGCCGGCGCGGTCCAGCACTTCGAAGGGCACGCCGTACTGGCGCAGCACCTCGACGTCGCTGCCGATGCCGTCGAGCTGCTTGTGCGTGCGAAACAGCTGCAGCGTGCCCTGGGCGCGTTCGTCGTAGGCAATGCCGGTCTCGGCGCGCAGGGCCTTCAGGCAGTCGCGGCTGTATTCGGCCAGCGGCACCATGCGGCTCTTGTTCAGCGCGTAGGCCTTGGCGGTGCAGTTGGCCAGCATCATCGCGCCCCAGCGCCACATCGCCGGGTCCAGCAGGGGCCAGACGACGAGCGGGCTGTGCCGCATCAGCATCCACTTGATGGCCTTGATCGGCACGCCCGGCCCGGCCCACGGTGCGCTGTAACCCGGCGACACCTCGCCGGCGTTGGCGTAGCTGGTCTCGAGTGCCGCACCAGGCTGACGGTCGACGACCTCGACGGCATGCCCGGCGCGCGCCAGGTAATACGCCACTGCGGTGCCGACGACGCCGCTGCCGAGGACCAGGACCTTCATCGACGTCTCCCGCGTAGGCGCCCACTGTATCCGGCGCCCCGCCGACGCCGTGCCGTGTTTTCCGGGAGAATCCCGGCATGAATCCCGCCTCGACGCCGCCGCGGCTGTCCATGACGCAGGTATTGCTGTGCGGCGCCGCGATCGTCACGCTGAGCATGGGCATCCGGCATGGCTTCGGCCTGTGGCTGCAGCCGATCACGATGGACCGCGGCTGGACGCGCGAGACCTTCGCCTTCGCGCTGGCGATCCAGAACCTGGCCTGGGGCCTGGCCGGCCCGCTGGCCGGCATGCTGGCCGACCGCTACGGCGCCTTCCGCGTGCTGCTCGCCGGCAGCGTGCTCTACGCCGCCGGGCTGGTGCTGATGGCGCTGGCGACCTCGGGACTGGCCTTCACCGGCAGCGCCGGGCTGTTGCTGGGCCTGGCGCAATCGGGCACCACCTACGCGGTGATCTATGGCGTCATCGCGCGCAACGTGGCGCCCGAGAAGCGCTCGTGGGCCATGGGCGTGGCCGCTGCGGCAGGCTCGTTCGGACAGTTCCTGATGGTGCCTGTGGAAAACTGGCTCATCGGCAGCTGGGGCTGGCAGAACGCGCTCTTCGTGCTCGGCTGCGCGGCGCTGGCCATCGTGCCGCTGGCCTTCGGCCTCAAGGAGCCGACGGCGGGTGTGCACGTCGGCCACAGGCAGAGCGTGGGCTCGGCGCTGCGCGAGGCTTTCGCCTACCCGAGCTTTCGCCTGCTGATGGCGGGTTACTTCGTCTGCGGTTTCCAGGTCGTGTTCATCGGCGTGCACATGCCGAGCTACCTGAAGGACCAGGGGCTGAGCCCCGACGTGGCGACCATGGCGCTGGCGCTGATCGGCCTGTTCAACGTCTTCGGCACCTACGCCGCCGGCAGCCTGGGGCAGCGGCTGGCCAAGCGGCACATCCTGGCCGCCATCTACCTGCTGCGCTCGGCGGTCATCGTGGTCTTCCTGTGGGCGCCGCTGACGCCCTGGAGCGTGTACATCTTCTCGGCCGTGATGGGGCTGCTGTGGCTGAGCACGGTGCCGCCGACCAACGCCATCGTGGCGCAGATCTTCGGCGTGCAGTACATGAGCATGCTCGGTGGCTTCGTCTTCCTGAGCCACCAGATCGGCTCCTTCCTCGGCGTCTGGCTGGGCGGCAAGCTCTACGACACCACCGGCAGCTACGACATCGTGTGGTGGATCGCGGTGGCGCTGGGCGTGTTCGCGGCGCTGGTCAACCTGCCGGTGCGCGAGACCGCCATCGTGCGGCCCCTGCCGCAGCCCGTGTGATGAAGATACGCTGGGTGCGCGCCGGGGTCTGGGGGGTGGCGCTGCTGGCGCTGGCAGCCGTGTTCGCGGCCTACCTCGACCCGCACCTGGCGGTGGACATCGCCAACCGCGTCTGGTCATGCTTCTAGGGCACGGCGACGCAGCGCCGTCGGCCTGGGTGCGGCGCTTTGCCGGGCTGCTGCGGCCCGCCGGCACGGTGCTGGACGTCGCCTGCGGCAGCGGGCGGCACGTGCGCTGGCTGGCGGCACAGGGCTACACCGTCACCGGGATCGACCGCGACGAGGCCGCGGTCGCGCCTCTGCGCGCCGTCGCCGAGATCGTCGTCGCCGACCTCGAAGGCGCGCCGTGGCCGCTGCCCGGCCGGCGCTTCGACGCCGTCGTCGTCACCAACTACCTGTGGCGGCCGCTGTGGCCGGCACTGCGCGGCGCGCTCGCCGAAGGCGGCGTGCTCTTGTACGAGACCTTCGCCCATGGCCAGCAGTCGATCGGCAAGCCGTCGCGGCCCGAATTCCTGCTGCAGAGCGGGGAACTGCTGCAGGCCTGCGCGGGTCTGCGCGTGGTGGCCTTCGAGGACGGCTTCGACGGCGGCGCCGGCGGCGGTCGCTACGTGCAGCGCATCGCCGCCGTCGACGCGCCGGCCACGGCCACGGCGCCGCGCTACGGCCTGGCGCTGCCCGGCAGCTAAAATCCCGCGATACACCCGACGCCACGCACCGCATGAACCCCATCCAAGGCAGCATCGTCGCCCTCGTGACCCCGATGGCCGAGGACGGCAGCATCGACTACGCGGCGCTGCGCGCGCTGATCGACTGGCACATCGCCGAGGGCACCGACTGCATCGGCGTCGTCGGCACCACCGGCGAGTCGCCGACGGTGACGATGGAGGAGAACTGCGAGATCATCCGCGTCGCTGTGCAGCATGCCGCCGGGCGGGTGCCGATCATGGCCGGCACCGGCGCCAACGCCACCGCCGAGGCCATCGAGCTGACGCGCTTCGCCAAGCAGGTGGGGGCCGACTGCCACCTGTCGGTGGTGCCGTACTACAACCGGCCTTCGCAGGAAGGCATCTACCAGCACTTCCGCGCCATCGCCGAAGCGGTGGACCTGCCGATGGTGCTGTACAACGTGCCCGGCCGCACGGTGGCCGACATGCTGCCCGAGACCGCGCTGCGCCTGGCCCGGCTGCCCGGCATCGTGGGCATCAAGGAAGCCAGCGGCAACATCGAACGCGCCTGCCAGCTGATCAAGCACGCCCCCGAGGGTTTTGCCGTCTACTCCGGCGACGACGGCACCGCAGTGGCCCTGATGCTGCTCGGCGGGCAAGGCAATGTCAGCGTCACCGCCAACGTCGCACCGCGGCTGATGCACGAGTTGTGCATGGCCGCCATCGCCGGCGATGCGCGCGCCGCTGCGGCGCTGCACCTGCGCCTGCTGCCCCTGCACAAGCAGTTGTTCTGCGAGCCCAGCCCGGCGCCCACCAAATGGGCGCTGGCGCAGCTCGGGCGCTGCAGCCCGCGGGTGCGGCTGCCCATCGTGCCGCTGACGGCCAGCGGCCAGGCTCAGGTCGGCCAGGCGCTGCGCGACAGCGGCCTGCTGGGCTGAGCGACCCATCCCCTGCCTACCCTGGCCCATTTGCCTGGCCGCACAGCGGCCATGGCGGAGACATCGAACGTGACACCTTTCAACGCCGTCATCCCCTTTCGCCTGCGCACCGTGGCGCTGGCGGCGCTGGCCGGCCTGCTGGCCGCCTGCACCTCGACCGACGGTCTGTTTTCGGGCGAGAAGGTCGACTACCGCAGCGCATCGGCCCGCGCCAAGCCCCTGGAGGTGCCGCCCGATCTGACCCAGCTGGCGCGCGATTCGCGTTACCAGCCCAAGGGCGGCGTGGTCAGCGCGTCGACCGCCGCTGCCCCGGCCACGACGGCGTCGACAGCGGCAGCCGTGGCGGCGCCGACCGTCGCCCTGCAGACCAGCGGCGACCTGCGTCTGGAACGCCAGGGCCAACTGCGCTGGCTCGTCAGCTCGCAGACACCCGAGCAGCTGTGGCCGCAGCTGCGCACCTTCTGGGAAAAGAACGGCTTCACGCTCGACGTCGAAGACGCCCCGGCCGGTGTCATGGAAACGAACTGGAACGAGAACCGCGCCAAGCTGCCCAAGGATGCGGTGCGCAACACCATCGGCCGCCTGCTGGGCAACTTGTACGACACCGGCGAGCGCGACCGCTTCCGGACCCGTGTCGAGCGCACGCCCAGCGGCAGCGAGATCTACGTTTCGCACCGCGGCGCCGAGGAGGTGTTCGTCGGCGTGACGCGCGAAGCGACGACCTGGCGCGCGCGTCCCAACGACCCCGAGCTCGAAGCCGAGGTCCTGGCACGCATGATGGTGGCGCTGGGCGCCAAGGACGACCCGGCGCGTACCGCCGCTGCCGGCCCGGGTGGCGCCGCGGCGACGCCGGCCGCCGTTGCAGCTGCCGCCGTCGCCGCGCCGGCACGGGCACGGGCAGTCAACACGCCTGGCGTCGCTGCGCTGGAGGTGGACGAGACCTTCGACCGTGCCTGGCGTCAGGTCGGTCTGGCACTGGACCGCGGCGGCTTCACGGTGGAAGACCGCGACCGCGCCGCCGGCGTGTACTACGTTCGTTACGTCGACCCCAAGTACGCGGGCCAGGACGAACCGGGATTCTGGTCGCGGCTGTTCGGCAACACCAGCAACCCGCAGGCCGCGGTGCGCTACCGCGTCGCCCTCCAGCGTGGCGACGCCAAGACGACGGTGTCGGTGCAGACCTCGGCCGGCGCGCCCGATGTCGGCGAGAACGGCCAGCGCATCGTGGCCTTGCTGCTCAAGGAACTGCGCTGACCGGGAACGGCTTGCCGCCGGCCAGGAAAAAGCCGCCCGAGGGCGGCTTTTTCGTGCCATGCGCCAGGCGGCGCGAGGCGATTACTTCTTGACGGCAGCAGCAGCGTCCTTGGCCGCCTCGACGGCGCTGACGGCGGCCGATGCAGCGACTTCGGCCGCCCCGATGGACGCCGAGGCAGCGCTGGCGGCAGCCTCGACCGCGGTCGCAACCGCGGGAGCCGGTTCCGGGGCCGGGGCCGGGGCCGGGGCGGCGACAGGGGCGGGCGCGGGGGCCGGAGCCTCTTCCTTCTTGCCGCAAGCGGCCAGGGCAAAGGCAGCAACCAGGGAAGCCAATACGAGCGACTTGTTCATGTTCATCCTCAGGAGTGGTGGGTCGATCAGGGAGCTTGTTGTGGGGTACTCTCAGCCAACGCTTCAGAGACCCATCGTCATCAGACACGACGAGTTCATGGAACTTTTGTGTCTAGCCGCTCAGTATAGCCCGCCCAAGGGAAATCCCTAAAGACCAAGGGTACTGACGGCAAAACCCGGCTCCGATCGTTGCAGAACGACATCAATGCGTTCCCGCCAGAGCGTTGCCGCGCGCTGGTCGGCCCCCGCCCGCCCCCGCCAGCGCAGGTCGTCGATGAGCTGCACGCTGATCGGGCCGTCGTCGAGCAGCAGCATCGGCAGGTCGTGCGCCAGCTCCTGCGGTGCCTGCCAGGCCTCGATGGCGTGCGCGAAGTCGCGCCGCCAGGCGGTGAAGCGGGGATGGCGCCGGGGCACTTCGTCGTAGTGCCGGGCCAGCAGCACCAGGCGGCGCTGCGGTAGCCGCAGCCAGGCCGTCAGGCGCTGCAGCAAGGTCACGTCGTCGAGCGGCCAGTGCTCGAAGTCGGGGTCGACGCAGGTGATGCGCCGGGCGCCGCGCGCGATGGCGGCGTCGATGCCCCAGGCGACGGCGGCCTGCCATGCGGCAGGTCCGTCGATGACCGGGGCGGCATCGCCGGGTGCGTCTTGCGGGGTCATGCGGGGTCTCCGTGCAGCCAGCCCGCGTCGAGCCACTCCGCCAGCAGCGCTGCGGCGTCCGGGCCCAGACGCGTGCGGTCGGCGGCCGAGAGCCGGCGTGTGTCGGCCAGTTGCCGCATCAGCCGCGCGTCGCGGCCGCTGGCCGCGTAGGACTCGCCGTTGACGTAGACGTGGCGCGGGTCGTACATCATGCGGCTGCGCGCGTCGAGCCGCACCCCACCAGCGTCGTGTCCCGGCGCGCGGCGGTCGAACCAGACCCGCGGCTTGGGCTCGGTGAGCGACTCGCCCAGCGCCCGCGCCAGCGCCTGCGGGTCGGCCAGGCAGCGCGCCACCGCCTGGCGAGCGAAAGCCAGCAGGGCGTCGGGGATCTCACCCGGAGCCGCCGTGGCGCCCTGGCGCGGGTCGCGGTAGGGCGGGCCTTCGTCGCCGTCGTCCTGGGCCAGGCGCTGCAGCAGGTCGCGCCCCAGTTCGCCGGCCGTCGGCGTGCGAAAACCGATCGAGCAGGTCATGCAGTCGTTGCCGACGGCGACGCCGTCGTGGCCCCAGCGCGGCGGCAGGTAGAGCATGTCGCCAGGCTCCAGCAGCCAGTCGTGCTGCGGCTCGAAGTGGCGCAGCAGCTTCAGCGGCTGGCCTTCGATCGACGACGCATCGGCGACGCGCCCGACGCGCCAGCGCCTGCGGCCGCCGACCTGCAGCAGGAAGACGTCGTAGTTGTCGATGTGCGGGCCGACGCCGCCGTCCGGGCTGGCCCACGACAGCATCAGGTCGTCCAGCCGCGCGTCGGGAACGAAGCGAAAGCGCTCGATCATTTCGCGTGCCGCGGCCACGTGCAGGTCCAGGCCCTGCACGAGCAGCGTCCAGCCGGGACGCGCCAGCGCTGGCAGCGCCCGCCGCGGCAGCGGGCCCGGGCACACGCGCCAGCGGCCGGCGTCGCGCACCACCAGGCGCGACTCGACGTCGTCGCTGGCGGCGAGCTCGAACAGCTCGCGGCGCGGCAGCGGCGGCACCACGCCAGGCCAGGCCTGGCGCACGAGCAGCGGCGTCTTCTGCCAGTGCCGGCGCATGAAGACCGCCGGCGACAGGCCGCCGAGCAGGGCAAGCGGGTCGTTCACGTCCATCGCGCGATTCTGACCCAAGCGCCTGCCTCCAGCCCCCCGGCGCGGGCGTGTGCGGCGGCGGCCTTGTGCGATCATTCCACGATGCAGATCACCGCCCCTTGTGTCGTCACCCTGACGTGGAAACTCGACGACGCCCAGAACCGCCCGATCGATGAATTGAAGCAGCCGGTGGAGTTTTTCTTCGGTGGCGACGACCTGCTGGCCAAGGTCGAGGAAGCGCTGGCCGGACATGCGGGCGGCGACGAGCTGCAGCTGCAGCTGGAGCCGGAACATGCCTTCGGCGACTACCGGCCCGAGCTGGTGTGTTTCGAGGCCCGCACGCTCTTCCCCGAACAGCTCGAGGCCGGCATGGCGTTCGAGGGCCTGCCTCCCGGCAGCGTCACGCCCGGCATGCCGACCGACGTGATCTACGTCGTCACCGAGGTCTTCGCCACGCACGTCGTGCTGGACGGCAACCACCCGCTGGCCGGCATGGCGCTGCGGCTGACGATCAAGGTACAGGACGTGCGTGCCGCCAGCAGCGAGGAGATCGAGGCGCGCAGCGTCGGCGGCTCGCCGGTCACCGTTCTGGGCAGCGGCGCGGCCTCGGGCGGGTCTTCGGTGCTGCACTGAGAGCACACCCCCTCACCCCTGCCCTGTCCCCGGGTCCGGGGGACAGGGAGAAGAATCGTTCAGGCGCGGCCGGTGGAGCCGAAGCCGCCGTCGCCGCGCGCCGAGGTCGCGAAATCTTCGACACGGCGGAACACCGCCTGCACCACCGGCACGATGACCATCTGCGCGATGCGCTCCATGGGCGCGATCGTGAAGGCGCCGGGGCCGCGGTTCCAGCAGCTCACCATCAGCGGGCCCTGGTAGTCGCTGTCGATCAGGCCCACCAGGTTGCCCAGCACGATGCCGTGTTTGTGCCCCAGTCCCGAGCGCGGCAGCAACATCGCCGCGAGCCCGGGGTCGCCGATGTGGATGGACAGACCGGTGGGGATCAGCTCCGCCTGGCCGGGCGCCAGCAGCAGCGGCGCTTCGATGCAGGCGCGCAGGTCCAGGCCGGCGCTGCCCGGCGTGGCGTAGGCCGGCAGCAACCCGGCCATGCGCTCGTCGAGCACCTTGACGTCGATGACCGTCATGCGGGTCTGTTCGGCAGGCGTGCCGCGATCTCGGCCACGAGCTGACGTGCCAGCGTCAGCTTGTCGGCGCGCGGCAGTTCGTGTTCACCCTGGGCGTCGACGAGCAGCAGCGTGTTGTCGTCGCGGCCGAAGGTGGCCGGGCCGAGGTTGGCCACGATCAGCGGCACGCCCTTGCGCGCCAGCTTGTCGCGGGCATGGCGCAGCAGGTCGTGGCTCTCGGCAGCGAAGCCCACGCACCACGGCCGCTCGGCGGTGGGCAGGCGCGCCACGGTGGCCAGGATGTCGGGGTTCTCGACCAGTTCGAGCGCCGCCACGCGGCCGCTGCCGTCCTTCTTGATCTTGCCCTCGGCAGCCAGCGCCGGGCGCCAGTCGGCCACCGCGGCGGTGGCCACGAAGACCTCGTGGCGCGGCGCCTCGGGCAGCACGGCCTGCAGCATCTGCTGCGCACTCTGCACGTCGATGCGCCGCACGCCGCGCGGCGTGGGCAGCTGCACCGGCCCGGCCACCAGCGTGACGCGGGCGCCAGCCTCGGCGGCGGCGCGTGCGACGGCGAAGCCCATCTTGCCGCTGGAGTGGTTGGTGATGCCGCGCACCGGGTCGATGGCCTCGAAGGTGGGGCCGGCGGTGACGAGCACCGAGCGGCCGGCCAGCCGTTTGGGCTGGAAGAAGGCGATCAGCTCGTCGCGCAGCTCGGCGGCCTCGAGCATGCGGCCGTCACCGACTTCGCCGCAGGCCTGGTCGCCGGCGGCCGGGCCGAGCACGGTGGCGCCGTCGGCGACGATCTGCGCCAGGTTGCGCTGCGTCGCCGGGTGCGCCCACATCTCGCGGTTCATGGCCGGCGCGACGAACAGCGGGCAGGCCTGCAGCGGACGCGCCAGGCACAGCAGGCTCAGCAATTCGTCGGCGCGGCCCTGCGCCAGCCGGGCGATGAAGTCGGCGCTGGCCGGCGCCACCAGCACGGCGTCGGCGGCGCGCGAGAGCTCGATGTGCGCCATGCCGTTGGGCTGGCGCGCGTCCCACTGGCTGGTGTAGACGGGACGGCCGCTGAGCGCCTGCATCGTGACGGCGGTGATGAACTGCGTCGCCGCCTCCGTCATCACCACCTGCACCGCGGCGCCGGCCTTGACCAGTTCGCGCACCAGTTCGGCCGACTTGTAGCAAGCGATGCCGCCCGACAGGCCGAGCACGAGGTGTTTGCCTTGCAGCGCGAGTGGGGACGACATGGCGCCGGACTCTAGCAGGCTCGCCTCGCGGCCAGCGGGCCGCTCCTGTAGCCTTGCGCACCGGAGGTATCGCCATGGACGCGCTGATCCTGGCCCGCATGCAGTTCGCGGCCAACATCACCTTTCACATCCTGTTTCCCACCCTCAGCATCGCGCTCGGCTGGACGCTGCTGTTCTTCCGCCTGCGCTGGCTGAAGACCCACGACGATGCCTGGCTGATGACCTACCGCTTCTGGACCAAGGTCTTCGCGCTGACCTTTGCGCTGGGCGTGGTCAGCGGCATCACGATGAGCTTCCAGTTCGGCACCAACTGGCCGGGCTACATGGAGCGCGTGGGCAACATCGCCGGCCCGCTGCTGGGCTACGAGGTGCTGACGGCGTTTTTCCTCGAAGCCGGCTTCCTGGGCATCATGCTGTTCGGGCACGGCAAGGTCAGCGAACGCGTGCACCTCCTGGCCACTTTCCTGGTTGCCTTCGGCACCACCTTGAGCGCGTTCTGGATCCTGGCACTGAACTCGTGGATGCACACCCCGGCCGGCCACACGATCCGCGGCGGCGAGTTCTTCGTCACGAGCTGGGCAGAGGTCATCTTCAACCCCAGCCTGCCCTACCGGCTGGCCCATGTGCTGCTGGCGTCGGGGCTGACAGTGGCCTTCCTGGTCGCCGGCGTGAGTGCCTGGCAACTGCTCGTGCGCAAGGCCAATGTCTCGACACCGAAGGCCCTGCGCGTGGGCCTGACGCTGGCGGCGGTGCTGATCCCGCTGCAGATCGCGGTCGGCGACCTGCACGGACTGAACACGCTCGAGCACCAGCCGCAGAAGGTGGCCGCGATGGAGGCCATCTGGCAGACACAGCGCGGCGCGCCGCTGCTGCTCTTCGCCTGGCCCGACGAAGGCACGCGCAGCAACCACTTCGAGATCGCCATCCCGCGCGGCGCGGCGCTGATCCTCAAGCACGACGCCAACGGTGAACTGCGCGGCCTGAACGACTTCAAGGGCGCGCAGGGCTGGGAGCACCCGCCGGTGGCGCCGTTGTTCTTCGGCTTCCGCATCATGGTCGGCATCGGCGTGCTCATGCTGGCCTTCAGCTGGGTGGGGCTGTGGCTGTACCGGCGCCGCGGCTGGCGCGCCGAGCGGCTGCCGCGGCCGCTGCTGTGGGGCCTGGCCGGCATGACCTTCTCCGGCTGGCTGGCCACCGTGGCCGGCTGGTACGTGACCGAGATCGGACGCCAGCCCTACATGGTCTTCGGCCTCCTGCGTGTCGACGAACTCGCCTCCAAGGTGCCGGCGCCGATGATCGCGCTCACCCTGGCGTTGTACGTCACCGTCTACATCGCGCTCGTCGTGGCCTACGTCGGCGTCATCAAGTACATGGCCGAAAAACCCGTCGACATGGCCCCGGCAGCGCCGCAGACGCCTGCCGCAGCCGGAGCGCGGCCATGAACTGGACCCACGCATTGCCCGTCGTCTTCCTCGGCCTGATGGGCCTGGCGATGCTGGTCTACGTCGTGCTGGACGGCTACGACCTCGGCGTCGGCCTGCTGCTGCACCGCGCCAGCGACGCCCAGAAGGACACCATGATCTCGTCCATCGGCCCTTTCTGGGACGCCAACGAGACCTGGCTCGTGCTCGGTGTCGGCATCCTGCTGATCGCCTTCCCCAAGGCCCACGGCATGGTGCTGACCGCGCTGTACCTGCCGGTGACGCTGATGCTGCTGGGCCTGATCCTGCGTGGTGTCGCCTTCGACTTCCGCGTCAAGGCACAGGCCGCGCGCAAGCCGCTGTGGAACTTTGCCTTCTTCGCCGGCAGCGGCATCGCCGCGTTCAGCCAGGGCTGGATGCTCGGCCGCTACATCACCGGCTTTGCGCAGGGCTGGGAGTACCAGCTCTTTGCCGCCGTGATCGCGCTGCTGCTGCCGGCGGCCTACGTGCTGCTGGGCGCCGGCTGGCTGTTGATGAAGACCGAAGGCGAGCTGCAGCAGCAAGCGGTGCGCTGGGCCAAGACGGCATGGCCGCCGGTGGTGCTGGGCATGGCACTGATCTCGCTGGCCACGCCCTGGGTCAGCACGACGGTGCGGGCGCGCTGGTTCACCATGCCGGAGTTCATTGCGCTGCTGCCGATCCCGCTGATGACGCTGGTGGCGCTGCTGGCCGCGCGAGCGGTGCTCAACAGCCGCATCGTGCTGGGCCGCCTGTGCTGGCTGCCGTTCGCGATGGTGGTGACGGTGTTCCTGCTCGGCGCCATCGGCCTGGCCTACAGCCTGTTTCCCTACGTCGTGATCGACCGGCTGACGATCTGGCAGGCCGCCAGCGCCACCGAGTCGCTGGCCGTCATCCTGTTCGGCTGCATCGTCACGGTGCCCGCCATCGCCGGCTACACGATCTATTCCTACCGCGTGTTCTGGGGCAAGGCACGCGAGTTGCACTACGCCTGAGGCCGGCGCGGCCGCGACACGATTTCAGGTCCCCGCCGATCCATGGCACTTCTTGTATTTCTTGCCGCTGCCGCAGGGGCAAGGGTCGTTGCGGCCGGGCGTCTGCACCACGCGCCGTGTCGCCGGCCGCGGGGCGTGGTCGACCCAGTACAGGCGCAGGTCCTGCACCGCCCAGCAGGCCTCGGCCAGCAGCTCGTCGCGCGTCGGCTCGCCGTTCGGCCAGTACAAGGCCGCGTGTTCCCTGGCCTCGTCGCTGCCCGGTGGCAGCAGCAGTGCAGCGATCTGGTCGACCGGAGCGCCGAACTCGGCCGCCGCCGCCTCGTCCTCGGGTTCGACCCAGGCCTCCGGGAAGGCCTGCACCGCGTCCAGGAAGCCCTGCGCCCACAGCGCACCCGACTGCAGCAGGGCGGCGTCTGCGGCCGACATCGCGCCTTCGTCGACGACACGCTGGCGGTCGGCGTCGCTGTACTCGACCAGCAGCGGCAGCAGCCGCAGCTCTTCAGGGCGCTCCAGCAGCGCTTCGGGGTCGAGCTGACGGCGCAGCACCGCCAGCCGCTCCTGCAGTGAGCGCAGGGCCTGGGCATGGTCTTCGGGGTCGGCGAAGGCACGTTCGAAGGCGTCGCCGCACATCGCGGGCAGCCACTCGTCGGCGGCCGGCAGCTGCGGCCCGGCGGCCAGCGCGGTCAGGAAGCCATCGATCGACTCGAAGCCGAGCTCGTCGCTGAATCCGGCCAGCCGTTCGCAGACCGTGTCGAAGGCCTTCAGTTCGGCTTCGGTGCTGTCGGGCAGGTGCAAGGAGAAGGTGGACATCCGGTGTCGTGAGTTGGGGTTCTGCTCTCCGTCCCGTCGCAGCCGACGACTGCTCAAGCCCGCTCTTCGACCCAGGCCGCCACCGAGGCCAGTGCCGCCGGCAGCGCGGCGGCATCGCTGCCGCCGGCCATCGCCAGGTCGGGCTTGCCGCCGCCCTTGCCGCCGACCTGCAGCGCCACGAAGTTGACCAGCTCGCCGGCCTTGATGCGCGCGGCGGGGTTGGCCAGCACGTCGGCGGTGACGCCGGCGGCCAGCTGCACGCGGCCACCGTCCACCGCCGCCAGCACGATGGCCGCGGTCTTGAGCTTGTCCTTGAGCTTGTCCATGGTCTCGCGCAAGGCCTTGGCGTCGGCGCCTTGCAGCGTGGCGGCGAGCACGCGGATGGCGCCGCCCCTGCCCTGCACGTTCACCGCCTGCGCCAGCAGTTCGTCGCCCTGCGCGCTGGCCAGCCGGCCCTTCAGCGCGGTGATCTCCTTTTCCAGCGCGCGCACCTGCTCCAGCACCGCGGACACGCGCGCCGGCACCTCGGCCGGCGTGGCCTTCAGCGTGCCGGCGACGCTGCCGAGCGTGGCTTCCAGCTGCTGCAGGTAGGCCAGCGCGTTGTCGCCCGTCACCGCCTCGACGCGGCGGATGCCGGCGGCGACGCCGCCCTCGGAGACGATCTTGAAGACGCCGATGTCGCCGGTGCGCTGCACGTGCGTGCCGCCGCAGAGTTCGCGGCTGCTGCCGATGTCGAGCACACGCACCTCGTCGCCGTATTTCTCGCCGAACAGCATCATCGCGCCGGCCTGCTGCGCGTCTTCCAGGCCCATAACGCGTGCCTGCGTGGCGGCATTGGCCAGGATCTCGGCGTTGACCAGCGCTTCCACGCGCGTGATCTCGGCGTCGCTCAGCGGTGCGTTGTGCGCGAAGTCGAAGCGCGTGCGCTCGGCATTCACCAGCGAACCCTTCTGCTGCACGTGCGCGCCCAGCACTTCGCGCAGCGCCTTGTGCATGAGGTGCGTGACGCTGTGGTTGCGCGCCGTCCTGGCGCGCCGCTCGACGTCGACACGGGCGACGAAGGTGTCGCCGACCTCGACCTCGCCTTCGACGACACGCCCCTGGTGGCCGTGCACGCTGGCCTGCACCTTGACGGTGTCGTCGACCAGCACGCGCGCGCGCGGGTTGCGCAGCTCGCCGCTGTCGCCGACCTGGCCGCCGCTCTCGGCGTAGAACGGCGTGTGGTCGAGCACGATCACGACGTCGTCGCCGGCGCGGGCGCGGGCCACCGGCGTGCCGTCGATATAGATCGCGCCGACCTTGCTGTGTTCACACACCAGGTGTTCGTAGCCGTGGAAGGTGGTGGCCGCGCCGTCGTATTCCAGTCCGGCGGCCATCTTGAACTTGGCGGCGGCGCGTGCCTGTTCGCGCTGGCGCGCCATCGCGGCGTTGAACCCGGCCTCGTCGACCGCCACACCGCGCTCGCGGCAGACGTCGGCGGTGAGGTCGAGCGGGAAGCCGAAGGTGTCGTGCAGCTTGAAGGCGGTGTCGCCGTCGATCACCCGGGCGCCACCGGCCAGCGCCGCCTCGAGGATCTCCATGCCGTTGGCGATGGTCTGGAAGAAACGCTCTTCCTCCTGCTTGAGTACCTCGGTGACGCGCATCGCCTCGCGCTTGAGTTCGGGGTAGGCGGGGCCCATCTCCGCCGCCAGCGGCTGCACCAGGGTGTGGAAAAAGGGCTTGCGCGCGCCCAGCTTGTAGCCGTGGCGGATGGCGCGCCGCGCGATGCGCCGCAGCACGTAGCCGCGGCCTTCGTTGCCGGGGATCACGCCGTCGGTGACGGTGAAGCTGCAGGCGCGGATGTGGTCGGCGATGACCTTCAGGCTCGGGCTGTCGGCCGCGCAGTGGCCGGCACCGGCCAGGTCCACCGCGCTCTTGGCCGCCGCCAGCAGGCGCGCGAAGATGTCGATCTCGTAGTTGCTGTGCACGTGCTGCAGCACCGCGGCCAGCCGCTCCAGCCCCATGCCGGTGTCCACGCTCGGCCGGGGCAGCGGGTGCATGACGCCGTCCTCGGTGCGGTTGAACTGCATGAAGACGTTGTTCCAGATCTCGATGTAGCGGTCGCCGTCCTGATCGGGCGAGCCGGGCGGGCCGCCGGCCACTTCCGGCCCGTGGTCGTAGAAGATCTCGCTGCACGGGCCGCAGGGCCCGGTGTCGCCCATCATCCAGAAGTTGTCGGAGGCGTAGCGCGCGCCCTTGTTGTCGCCGATGCGGACGATGCGCTCGGCCGGCAGCCCGATGACCTCGAGCCAGATGTCGTAGGCCTCGTCGTCCTCGGCGTAGACGGTGGCCCACAGCTTGTCGGGCGCGAGCTTGAAGTGCACCGTGAGCAGCTCCCAGGCGTACAGCAGCGCGTCGCGCTTGAAGTAGTCGCCGAAGCTGAAGTTGCCCAGCATCTCGAAGAAGGTGTGGTGGCGCGCCGTGTAGCCGACGTTCTCCAGGTCGTTGTGCTTGCCGCCGGCGCGGATGCACTTCTGGCTCGTCGCCGCGCGCGTGTAGGGCCGCTTGTCGTAGCCCAGGAACACGTCCTTGAACTGGTTCATGCCGGCGTTGGTGAACAGCAGCGTCGGGTCGTCGCCGGGCACCACGGGCGAGCTGGCCACGACGGTGTGGCCCTTCGATTCGAAGAACTGCAGGAAGGTGGAGCGGATCTCGGCGGCTTTCATGGTCTTCCGATGCGTCTTGCCGGTGGCTGAGGGACCTTTCCCGCAGCCGCCTGCGTCCACGAGGCAAAGTGCTGGATTCTAGGGCGCCGCTGCCGACGCAGCCGGCGCGCGGGCACGGGCAAGCGCGTCGCCCGTGACGAACGGAAACGACCGCGTCCACCGATATTGCTATCGTGTCGGCCCGACCCGGAGAAGACCATGGACACCAGGACCTCACCCCTCTCGACGCTGAACGACCCCGGCCTCCTGAAGACCGACGGCCTCGTCAACGGCACCTGGGTCGGGGCGCAGAACGGCCAGCCGCGTTTTGCCGTCACCGACCCCGCCACCGGGCGGGAACTGGCCCAGGTCGCCAACCTGGGTGCCGTCGACGCCGCGGCGGCGATCGCCGCTGCCAACCAGGCCTGGCCGGCGTGGCGCGCCAAGACCGCCAAGGAACGCGCGGCGATCCTGATGAAGTGGTTCGTGCTGCTGCACCAGCACGCCGACGACCTGGCGCGCATCATGACCGCCGAGCAGGGCAAGCCGCTGGCCGAGGCGCGCGGCGAGGTCGTCTACGGTGCCAGCTTCGTCGAGTGGTTCGCCGAAGAGGCCAAGCGTGTGTACGGCGAGACCATCCCCACCACCGACAACAACAAGCGCTACCTCGTCATCAAGCAGCCGATCGGCGTCTGCGCGGCGATCACGCCGTGGAATTTCCCGATCGCGATGATCACGCGCAAGGTCGCGCCGGCCCTGGCCGCGGGCTGCCCGGTGATCATCAAGCCGGCCGAACAGACGCCGCTGTCGGCGCTGGCCGCCGCCGAACTGGCGCAGCGCGCCGGCATGCCGGCCGGCGTGCTGAACGTGCTGTGCGCCGACGCCGACAACAGCATCGAGATCGGCAAGGTGCTGTGCAGCAGCGACGTCGTGCGACACCTGTCGTTCACCGGCTCGACCGAGGTCGGCCGCATCCTGGCGCGGCAGTGCGCGCCGACGGTGAAGAAGCTCAGCCTGGAACTGGGCGGCAACGCGCCGTTCATCGTCTTCGACGACGCCGACATCGACGCCGCGGTCGAAGGCGCGATGGTCAGCAAGTACCGCAACGCCGGCCAGACCTGCGTCTGCGCCAACCGCTTCTACGTGCAGGCCGGTGTCTACGACGCCTTCGTGGCCAAGTTGGCCGCCAAGGCCGGCGGCATCCAGGTCGGCAATGGCTTCGAGGCCGGCGTCAACCAGGGGCCGATGATCGACGACGCGGCCGTCGCCAAGGTCGAGAGCCATGTCGCCGACGCCGTGGCCAAGGGCGCCCGTGTCGTCGTCGGCGGCAGCCGCATCGGCGATCGTTTCTACACGCCCACGGTGCTGGCCGGTGTCACCGCCGCGATGCTGTGCGCACGCGAAGAGACCTTCGGCCCGGTGGCGCCGGTGTTCAGCTTCGAGACCGAGGCCGAGGCCATCGCGCTGGCCAACGACACCGAATTCGGCCTCGCCAGCTACTTCTACAGCCGCGACATCGGCCGTGTCTTCCGCGTCGGCGAGGCGCTGGAGTACGGCATGGTGGGCGTCAACACCGGCCTCATCTCCACCGCCGAGGTGCCCTTCGGCGGCGTCAAGCAGTCGGGGCTGGGGCGCGAGGGCGCGCACCAGGGCATGGACGACTACGTCGAGATCAAGTACCTCTGCCTGGGCGACATCCAGCGCTGAGCGCGCTCACTTCCTTCAGGCCCCGCCTTCGGTGCGCGTGCCCTCGACCAGCGTGTGCACGTGGGCCGTGCCGCCGGCGTTGCGCAGTGCCTGCACCGCGGCCTGCGCGCCGCGCATCAGCAGGCCGAGGTCGGACGACACCGCCACGAAGTCGTAGCCGGCGGCACGGTAGCGCGTGACTTCCTCGGGCGTGCCGCCGACGGTGCCGATGGGGATGCCGACGGCGTCGGCGCGCTCGGCGGCGTCGGTCATCACGGTCATGACGTCCGGGTGCATCAGCTCGCCGGCATGGCCCATCGTTCCCGACAGGTCCGCCGGGCCGACGAAGAGCGCGTCGACGCCGGGCACGGCGGCGATCTCCTCCAGCCGCGCCACGGCCGCCGGTGTCTCCAGCTGCACGACGACGCCGATCGACTGGTTCGCGGTGCGCAGGTGGTCGCGCGTGGTGCCGAAGCGCGCCGCCCGGCTCATGCCGGCCATGCCGCGCACGCCTTCGGGCGGGTAGCGCGTGGCGGCCACCGCGCGCCGCGCTTCGTCGGCGTTCTGCACCATCGGGAACAGCAGCGTCAGGGCGCCGGCGTCGAGCACGCGCTTGACGCTGACGGTGTCGTTCCACGGCAGCCGGACCACCGGCACCATCTTCGTGTTGCCGACGGCCTGCAGCAGATGGACGAGCTCCATCAGGTCCACCGGCGCGTGCTCCATGTCGAGCACGCCCCAGTCGAAACCGGCCAGGCCCACGGCCTCGGCAACGATCGGGCTGGCCGACAGCAGCCAGGTGCCGATCGGCGACTTGGCGCCATGGGCGCGCAGCAGTTGGTTGAACGGGTTCATGGCGGGGCTCCCGGGTGCGATCTCAGGGTTCGGCGTGGGCCCGAAGGTCGTGCCGGAGCGCGGCCCGCGGCGGTCTCTCGGTGGCGCTCAGGATGCATCGTCGTTGGCCGCCGCGCCGGGGCCGCGCTCGGTGCGGGCGGCGTAGCCGTCGCGCCCGAGCGTGGCCAGCGAACCGGCCTGCGCACTGGCGTGCTGCAGCAGGGTCTCGGCATCCTTGCCGTGTTCAGGGTACTGGGCCAGGCCCACGGCGGCAGCCACCGCGCAGGCCTGGCCGGCCACCATGAAGGGCTGCTGCAGCGAACGCACCAGCTTGGCGGCCACGCGATCGCCGTCGCTCGGCGCTTCCAGGCGCCCCAGCAACACGCCGAAGGCATGCGGCCCGACAGCGGCCACGACGTCGCTGGCGCGCAACGCACTGCGCAGCCGCACCGCGACCTTGCGCCGCAGGATGTTGGCCGCTTCGCTGCCCAGACGCGCCGCAGCGCCGGCGTAGCCTTCGACGCGCAGCACGAGCAGCACCATCGGTGCCGGCTCGCGCTCGCGCAGCGCCAGCAGCTGGGTCATGTGTTCGATCAGCTGTGCCTGGTGCGGCAGGCCGGTGGCCAGGTCGGTGGCATAGGCCGTGCGCGTCGACCGCTCGACGGCCTTGCGCTCCACGGCATGACGCAGCTCGCGCAGGACCACCGACAGGTCGCCTGCGGGCACGACGGCCTCCACGCCCAGGCGCAGCAGGTCGGCCTCGAGCGCGTCGTCGGCCACGCCGGCCAGCACCACGACCGCGCTGTCCAGGGCGGCCAGGGGCAGCCCGGGCTGCAGCAGCAACCCGGCCAGCGCGTGGCGCGTCGGCGCGCCGATGAGCGCAGCGTCGTGGTGCGGCGCGTCGGCGGCCGCGTCGGCGCGCGTAACGGTCCAGCCGGCGGCAGCGCAGGCCGCTGCGACGGCATCGTCGGCAGCGACCACCAGCAGTGAACGCGAGGTCGAGAGCATGTCTCA
>CAYJOA010000027.1:23010-37683 GCA_964371495.1 uncultured Rubrivivax sp. | reverse complement strand
GTGCACAGTTACAGCACAAACAAGCCGGCGATTGCGGCAGTCGCCTCCCGGCGCGCGCGGGTCATGTCACGGTTGAATGCAGCCGCCGGCACCCCGGACCCGGCACACCTGCGCGGCTCCGCTCCTGCGCGCGCCGCGGGCGGATCGCTCAGGCCAAAGGATCGCCGATCGCGTCGGCATCCTCGTCGTCGTCTGCTGCGGCGTCCGTCGCCGCGTCCGTGGTGGCGCCCACGGGCGTGATGCGGTCGAGCGGCCGGCACAGATGGCGGTCGAGCTGACTCAGTCGCTCAGACTTTTCCATGGCGGCGAAGACCACCTCGGGGTTGATCATCAGCATGAACGGATTGTGTAGCGCGGTCGTCTGGGTCATGTCGGTGCTCCTGAGGTCGATGATTCAGCGACCTTATCGGCAACTCTAGGCGTCAACTGACGACCATGAAAGTCGGCGCTGCGCCACATGCAGTGTCGGACGACATCCGACACGGAACGCGCCCCGCCAGCCCTATTGGGCCGCGGCCTGCAGCTTGGCAGCCAGCGCATCACGGCCAACCTGGCGTGCGAAATCGGCCGCCGTGAGGCCAAGCTCGTTGCGTGCCCGCACGTCGGCGCCACGCGCCAGCAGCAGCTCGGCGGCGCCGGGCGCGCCGTAGCGAGCGGCCATCATCAACGGCGTCGTGCGGTTGGGCGACGGCGCGTCGATCGCTGCGCCGCGATCCAGCAGCAGCGTCAGCAGCTTCGGCTCGGGGCCGCTGGCGGCGTAGTGCAGCGGCGTCCAGCCGTTGCGCGTGACCTGTGCGCCGCGATCGAGCAGTCGCTGTGTCCATTCCAGGTTGCCGCGCAACGCGGCCATCATCAGCGGCGTCTCGTCGGCGGCGTTGGTGGC
This sequence comes from uncultured Rubrivivax sp., assembly GCA_964371495.1. GTDB lineage: Bacteria > Pseudomonadota > Gammaproteobacteria > Burkholderiales > Burkholderiaceae_C > Rubrivivax. The sequence continues at coordinate 36,800 of CAYJOA010000027.1, read as the reverse complement.
GTCGACCTTGAGTTCGCGCCGAGCCAGCAGCGCTGCCGCGACCTTCAGCGAGCCGTCGCGCAGCGCCAGCGTCAGGCCCACCTGACCCTTCTCGTCGGGCGAATTGGGGTCGAAGCCACGCTCGATCAGCCCCGACACGGTGGCTGCATCGTCGGCACCGACAGCCCGGAAGTAGTCTTCGTAAGAACCTGCAGAAGCAGAAGAACATGCAATTAAAACAATGAGGTAAATAGTTAATTTAAAGTGATTACTCATGTCGTCAAGACTCCTTGAACAACGCCGGCAGGCCGAAAAGGCGCTCGAAATTGGTGCTCGTTGCGCGCGCGACCTCGGCCACCGACAAGCCCTTGACCTCGGCCAGCTTGGCTGCCACGTGAGGCACCAGCGCCGGGTGATTGGTCTTGCCGCGATAGGGCATCGGTGCCAGGTAGGGGCTGTCGGTTTCGATCAGGCAGCGCTCCAGCGGCACGAAGCGCGCCACCGCACGCAGCTCGTCGGCACTGCGGAAGGTCAGGATGCCAGAAAAGGAGATGTCGAACCCGAGCTCCAGCGCCTGCCTGGCGACGTCGAGCGTTTCGGTGAAGCAGTGGAAGACGCCGCGCACGCCGCCCTGCCCCTCTTCGCGCAACAGTGCCACGGTGTCGGCGCTGGCGCTGCGCGTATGCACTACCAGTGGCAGCGCGGTGGCGCGAGCGGCGCGAATGTGGACGCGGAAACGCTCGCGCTGCCATTCCATCTGCTCGACGCTGCGCCCGTTCAGGCGGTAATAGTCGAGCCCGGTCTCACCCAGCGCCACCACGCGCGGCAAACCCGCGCGCGTCACCAAGTCGTCGAGCTGGGGCTCCTGCACGCCTTCGTTGTCGGGGTGCACGCCCACCGTGCACCAGAAATTGTCGTGGCCCGTGGCCAATGCATGCACACGCTCGAACTCCTCCAGCGTGGTGCAGATGCACAGCGCACGGTCGACCTGGGCGAGCGCCATCTCGCGCCGCAACTCGTCAATGCGTTCATAGAGTTCGGGATAGCTGAGGTGGCAATGCGAATCGACGTACATGCGGTGCCTGTACGGCCCGGAGCCCGGGTCGGCCTCAGAGCGTCTGCGTCGGCTTGGCCGACGAGATGCTCGTGCCCAGCACTTCCTCGATCTTCAGCTTGACCTGGCGCGACTTCTCGTCGTTGGGGAATCGCACGCCCACGCCCTGGGTGCGGCCGCCGGAGGCATTGGCCGGCGTGATCCAGGCCACTTTGCCGGCGACCGGAAAGCGCTGCGGGTCGTCGGGCAGCGACAGCAGCAGGTAGATGTCGTCGCCGAGCCGGTAGTCGCGGGTCGTCGGCACGAACAGGCCACCATCGGTCAGCAGCGGGATGTAGGCCGCATACAGCGCGCCCTTTTCGCGAAACACGAGCTGGATCACGCTCGGCCGCGCGCCCGCGCCCGGCACCAGCGCTGGGCCGAGTCCTGCCGACCGGGTGACCGGGGGTTCGCTCATGTGTCCAGTGTAACGAAGCCCCGTCGCGGCGCAGCGCCGGCCGTCACCGGCGTGGCCAGCGCCAGCCGGCCCAGCGACACCAGCGCGTCGATCATCAGCCCTTCCTGCCACGGGTGGTCTTCGTGGCGAGCGATGCGCACGAGCTCACGCGACCACGACGCCAGCGCCGGCCAGCTGCTGCCGGCCGGTACCCGATCGGTCGGAAAGTACCGCGCCGGGCCACCGCCCGCGCGCGCCATGGCGTCGTGGCACAACTTCTGCAGCGCGTCCACGGCCTGTGGCACCGGCCAGCCGGCCAGCGCCGCGGCGCGGCCGCCGGCCACCGCGGCCGGCAGCGCCGACCAGGCCTCGGCGTCAATGCCGGCCTGCGCCAGGGCCAGTGCGTCCAGCGGGCGGCCACTGCTGGCGGCCAGCAGGACCTCGGGCTGCGCCACACCCTGGGCCAGCAGCCACGATGCCGCCGCTGCGGGGGCGGGCGCAGCCAGCGGCAGCCGTTGGCAGCGGCTGCGCACCGTGGGCAGCAGCAACGCCGGGTCGCCGGCGGTCAGCACCAGCCGCGTACCCGCCGGCGGTTCTTCCAGCGTCTTCAACAAGGCGTTTGCCGACTGCGCGTTCAGCGCCTCGGCCGGGTGCAGCACGGCGACCTTGCCGCGGCCGCGCGCGCTGGTCCGGGTCGACCAGTCGATCAGCCAGCGCACCTCGTCGATGCGGATCTGCCGGCTGGGTTTTCGCTTGGCGTCTTCGCCCTCCCCCTTGTCGCCGGCCAGCGGCCAGTCGTGGGCGCGGCGCAGGGTTTCGGGCAGCAGCACGAACAGGTCGGGGTGCAGGTGCGACTGCACGAGCCGGCAGCTGCCGCAGCGCCCGCACGGGCGCGGTGCCTGCGGCGCCACGTCTTCGCACAGCCAGGCCTGCGCCAGCACGAGCGCAAACGGCAGCGCGCCGACGCCGGGTGCGCCGTGCACCAGCAGCGCGTGGCCGCGATGCGTGGCCAGCGCTGCGGCCAGCGCTGGCGCCAGCCACGACAGCGGCAGCGTGCCGGAGGCGTCTACCACCACGGTCGGGCCTCGACCGCCGCCTGCACCTGCTGCCACACCGCGGCGCGCTCGGCCTGCGCGTCCAGGCGCGCGAAGCGGCCGGGGTCGGCGGCGGCGCGGGCGGCGTAACCGGCGCGCACGCGTTCGAAGAAGGCCTCGTCCTGCGATTCGAAACGATCGGGTGCACGCGCCGCGCCGCGGCGGGCGGCGGCAGTGGCCGGAGCGAGGTCGAACCACAGCGTGAGGTCGGGCTGTCGGCCCTGCTGCACCCAGACTTCGAGCTGGGCCAGCACGCCGGTGTCGAAGCCGCGGCCGCCGCCCTGGTAGGCGAAGGTGGCGTCGGTAAAGCGGTCGCACAGCACCGTGGTGCCGCGCGCCAGCGCCGGCTCGATGAGGTTCACCAGGTGGTCGCGGCGTGCCGCGAACACCAGCAGCGCCTCGCTCAAGGCGTCCATCGGCGTGTGCAGCACGAGTTCGCGCAGGCGCTCGGCCAGCGCCGTGCCGCCGGGTTCACGCGTCACCTCCACCGCGTGCCCGCGGCCGCGCAGCCAGCCGGCCAGGGCTTCGATGTGCGAGCTCTTGCCGGCGCCGTCGATGCCTTCGAAGGTGATGAAGCGGCCGCCTCTCAACGCCCGCCCCGCTGGTACTTGTTCACGGCGCGATTATGGTCGGCGAGTGTCGTGCTGAAGACGCTGCCGCCGCTGCCGTCGCCACGCGCCACGAAGTACAGCGCCTGCGTCGGCTGTGGCCGTACCGCGGCGCGCAGCGAGGCCAGCCCGGGCAAGGAGATCGGTGTCGGCGGCAGGCCGGCGCGCGTATAGGTGTTGTACGGCGTGTCGGCCTGTAGGTCGCGTTTGCGCAGGTTGCCGTCGAAGGCCGCACCCAGGCCGTAAATCACCGTCGGGTCCGTCTGCAGCGGCATGCCGATGCGCAGCCGGTTGACGAAGACCCCGGCGACCAGGCCGCGCTCGGCGGGCAGGCCGGTTTCCTTCTCGACGATCGAGGCCAGGATCAGCGCTTCCTCGGCGCTCTTCAGCGGCGTGTCGGGGGCGCGTTCCGCCCACACCGCGTCCAGGTGCTGCCGCATCGCGCGGTGCGCGCGTTTGAGCACCACGAGGTCGCTGACACCGCGGCTGTAGGCATAGGTGTCTGGGAAGAAGCGGCCTTCGGCGCTGGCCCCGGGTTCGCCCAGGGCGTTCATCAGTTCGGCGTCGCTCAGCCCCGTGGTGGCGTGCTTGAGGTGCGGCGCGCTGGCCAGTTCGGCGCGCAGCTGGCGCAGCGTCCAGCCTTCGACGAAACGCAGCTGCTCCAGTGTCTCTTCGCCTTGCACCATCTTGGCCAGCAGGCGGCGCGGCGAGGTGCCGCGGCCGATCTCGTAGCTGCCGGCGCGGATGCGACGCGCCTGGCCCGACCAGCGGAAGTATTCGTACAGCAGTCGCGGCGGCGCCTGCACGCCCGCGTCGACCCAGGCCTGCGCCACTTCGTGCGGCAATGCACCGGCTTCGATCGACAGCTCGGCGTGGTCACTGGCCAGCGGCAGCGGCTGGTCGATCCACCACCATGCGGCGGCCGCCGCCAAGGCGGCCAGCACGAGCAGCAGGCCCAGCAAGCCGGACAGCCACCGAAACCCCGAGGACAGGCCAGACATCGCGGCTGATCATAATCAGCGCATGACGACACTCACCCTGACCGACTTCCCGCTGCCCCAAGGCGTCGTGCGACTCAACGACTGGGGCGTGATCCGCGCCACCGGCGCCGAGGCGCGCAGTTTCCTGCATGGCCAGTTGACGCAGGACATCCTCAACCTGGACGGTGCGAGCGCGCGCCTGGCGGGCTACTGCTCGGCCAAGGGGCGGCTGCTGGCCAGCTTCGTGGTCTGGCGCCGCTCCGACGACGAGGTGCTGCTGGCCTGTTCGGCCGACGTGCTGCCGGACGTGCTGAAGCGCCTGTCGATGTTCGTGCTGCGAGCCAAGTGCAGGCTCAGCGATGCCAGTGCCGAACTGCCCGTGTGGGGCCTGGCCGGAGACGCGGCCCGCACGGCGCTGGGCGCCAGGGCCACGCAGCCGTTGTGGAGCCGCAGCGCCGCCGCGGGCGCCGACCTGATCCGCCTGCCTGACGCCGTGGTCAACGGGGCTGGCGTGCCGCGCTGGCTGTGGGCCGGAGCGACCGGTTTCGCCTTGGCCGCGGTGCCGGCGCTGGACGCCGACGCCTGGCGCTGGCTCGAAGTGGCCAGCGGCGTGGCGCGCGTGGTCGGCGCCACGGTGGAGCAATTCGTGCCGCAGATGGTGAACCTGGAACTGGTGGGCGGCGTCGACTTCCAGAAGGGCTGCTACCCGGGCCAGGAGATCGTCGCGCGCAGCCAGTACCGCGGCACGCTCAAGCGCCGGGCGCAGATCGTCGGCAGCCCGGTGGCGCTGCAGCCGGGGCAGGAAGTCTTCCACGATGCCGACGCGGGCCAGCCCGCCGGCATGGTGGTGCTGGCCGGCTCGCTCGCCGGCGGCCAGCACACCGCGCTGGTGGAGCTGAAGCTGTCGGCACTGGCCGGCGGCAGCCTGCATGCCGGCGCCGCCGGCGGCCCGCTGCTGACGCCCGTCGATCTGCCCTACGCCATTCCCGCCGAAGCCGCAGAGTGACGGCGGCGCCGTGGCGCGGCAGTTGTTCGTGTACTGGAAAACTGACGCAGCGTGCGCCGCGGCGGCGGTCGCCGGCATGGCTGATCTCCAGCACGCCCTGACGGCGCGCCACGCCGGACTGGTGGCGCGCCTGTACCGGCGCGCTGGCCCGACCGGCGCCGCGGCCGAACTCGTCACGCTGATGGAGAGCTACGCCCGCGCGGGCGGTGTCGATGCTACGCTGCAGGCCGAGATCGTTGCCGCTGGCGCGCACGCCGCGGCCGCGTGGTGCCGGGGCGAGCGCCATTTCGAAGTCTTCGACGAAGTGCGCGGCGACGCCGTCGACGACGGCGGGCGCTGAAGCGCGACTACAAGGCGCGCCGCATCTCGATGTGCGGCACCCCGGCTTCGACGAAGACCTCGCCGACGGCGGCGAAGCCGGCGCGTTGGTAAAACGGCGCAGCGCTGGTCTGCGCGTACAGCTTCGCTTCGCGGTCACCGCGTTCACGTGCCGCCTGCAGCAGGGCGTCGAGCACCGCGCGGCCGAGGCCGGCGCCGCGCACCGCCGCCAGCGCCGCCATGCGGCCGACCTGCGCCACCCCCGGCGCCGCCTGCAGCAGCCGCCCGCTGGCCAGCGGCATGCCGAAGCGGTTGTGCGCCACGGCGTGCAGCGCCGTGGCGTCGGCGTCGTCGCACACCAGGTCGGCGGCGATGCCCTGCTCCGCGGCGAAGACGGCGTGCCGGATGGCCCTGGCGTCGGCGCCCAGCGTCGGCCAACTGCCCAGGCGCAGGTCGAACATGGCTTGTCCGGCCTCGAAACCTTCGAAGATGTCGCGCAGCGCCTGCGGCAGCGGCCGGCTGGTCTGCGTCGCGGGGTCGGCGAAGACATAAACCAGGTCGCCGTGCACCAGCCGCTGCTCGCCGCGGAACACCGCGGCCGTGAACACGGCCGACGACTTGCCGATGCGCGCGCAGCGGATGCCGACCTCCAGCAGGTCGTCGTAACGCGCCGAGCCTTCGTATTCGAGTGTCGCCTTGCGCACGTACAGGTCGCCCTGCAGCCGCTCCATGGTGTCGTGGTAGGGCAGCGCCAGGGCGCGCCAGTAGCCGGCCACGGCAGTGTCGAAGTACATCAGGTAGTGGCCGTTGAAGACGATCTTCTGCATGTCCACCTCGGCCCAGCGCACGCGCAGGCGGTCGAGGTAACGAAAATCGCTGCGTTTCATGGCGCGGGGTCCTCCTGGATGTGGCGGCGAAGTCCGCTGCCGGGCGCCGAGAGCATACTTTCGCGCTCGCGAACCTTCCCATCCGCACCCACCCGAGGCAAGACCCGCCATGGCCCGCATCCTGTACCTGACGCAGATCGACATCGACCATGGCGCCGTGCGCCTGCTGGCCGGCGAGTGCCAGCGCACCGGCATGCACCGGCCGCTGGTGGTCAGCGACGCCGGCGTGCGCGCCGCGGGCGTGCTGCAGCAGGCGCTGGACGCGCTCGGCGCCTTGCCGCACGCGGTGTTCGACGCCACGCCGTCCAACCCCACCGAAGCCGCCGTGCGCGCGGCGCTGGCCGTCTACCGCCGCGAGGGCTGCGACGGCCTGGTGGCCGTCGGCGGCGGCTCGTGCATCGACCTCGCCAAGGGCGTGGCCATCGCCGCCACGCACGAAGGGCCGCTGGCCGTCTACGCCACCATCGAAGGCGGCAGCCCGAAGATCAGCGAGCGCGTGCCGCCCTTGATCGCCGTGCCCACCACCGCCGGCACCGGCAGCGAGGTGGCGCGCGGCGCCATCGTCATCGTCGACGACGGCCGCAAGCTCGGTTTCCACAGCTGGCATCTGATGCCCAAGGCGGCGCTGCTGGACCCCGAACTGACGCTGGGCCTGCCGCCGCTGCTGACCGCCGCCACCGGCATGGACGCCATCGCCCACTGCATGGAGACCTTCATGGCGCCGGCGGTCAACCCGCCGGCCGACGGCATCGCGCTCGACGGCCTGGAGCGCGGCTGGGCGTCTATCGAGCGCGCCACGCGCAACGGCCAGGACCGCGACGCGCGCTGGAACATGATGAGCGCCAGCATGCAAGGCGCGATGGCGTTCCAGAAGGGGCTGGGCTGCGTGCATTCGCTCAGCCATAGCCTGGGCGGCGTCGACCCGCGGCTGCACCACGGCACGTTGAACGCGATGTTCCTGCCGGCGGTGCTGCGCTTCAACGCCGCCGCCGAGTCGATCCAGCGTGAACGGCGCCTGCAGCGCCTGGCCCACGCCATGGGGCTGCCAGGCTGCGACGCGCTTGGCACCGAGGTCGCCGAAGCCATCTTCGCCATGAACGCCCGCCTCGGCCTGCCCACCGGCCTGCGCGCGATGGGCGTGGCCGCAGACCTGTTCGAGCGCGTCATCGACGGCGCCATGGCCGACCACTGCCACAAGACCAACCCGCGCATCGCCACGCGCGACGATTACCGCGAGATGCTGGCCGCGGCGATGTGAGCGTCTGCGCGGCCGCCGGTCTTCCACGGCGCCGGCATCCTGTCGCGCCGCGCTGCAGGTCGTCGCACGCCCCGCGCCGGGCCGCGGGGCCACTGATATGGTGTGCTACATCAGCAACACACCCCTGCCCGGGGCGCCCACCATGCCTAGCTGGGACCAAAGACAGCCGATCTACCAGCAGCTGGCCGACCTGCTGGCGGCGCAACTGCTCGACGGCGACCCGCCCGAGGGCCAGCCCATGCCGTCGGTGCGGGCGCTGGCCGCGCAGTACCTGCTCAACCCGCTCACCGTCAACCGTGCGCTGCAGGCGCTGGGCGACGCAGGCCTGCTGGAAAACCGCCGCGGCCTGGGCCTGTTCGTGACTGCCGGCGCGCGCGAGCGCCTGAAGGCCAGCGAGCGCGAGCGTTTCCTGCAAGCCGAATGGCCGCGCTTGCGCGAGCGGCTGCGCCGCCTGGGCATCGGTGCCGAACAACTCAACTGGGGGGAGTCCCGATGAATACCACTGCCACCGCCGAGCACCTGGTCGAGGCGCGCGGCCTGAGCGTGCGCTACGGCGCCAAGCGCGCCGTCGACGACGTCAGCTTCGACATCCCCAAGGGCCGCGTCGTCGGCCTGCTGGGCCACAACGGTGCCGGCAAGACGACGCTGATGAAGGCCATGGTCGGCCTGGCGCAAGCCGAGGGCACGCTGCAGGTGCTGGGGCTCGACCCGCGCCGCCAGCGCGTGCAACTGCTGCAGTCGGCCTGCTACATCCCCGACGTGGCGATCCTGCCGCGCTGGGCGCGCGTGCAGGACCTCATCACGCTGATGAGCGGGCTGCACCCGAAGTTCTCGGCCGAGCGCGCGCGCCAGCTGCTGCGGCGTACCAGCGTGAACCTGTCGGACCGCGTGAAGACGCTGTCCAAGGGCATGGTCGTGCAGGCCCACCTGGCGCTGGTGGCGGCCATCGACGCCCGGCTGATGATCCTGGACGAACCGACGCTGGGGCTGGACGTGCTGTCGCGCAAGGCCTTCTACGAGATGCTGATCGACGAATGGTGCGACGGCGAACGCAGTGTCGTCGTCTCGACCCACCAGGTCGAGGAGATCGAGTCGCTGCTTTCCGACGTGCTGATGCTCAACGAGGGCAAGCTGGTGCTGGCCATCAGCCTGGAAGACATCGACAGCCGTTTCGTGGCGCTGAGCCACGACGCCGCCGTGGCCGACGAGATGGCCGCCGCGCACCCGCTGCTGCGCTACCGCACCGGCCCCGGGCCGCTCGGCAGTGCGGCGATCTTCGACGGCCCGCCGCCGGCGCACGTGCAGGCCCTGGGCAGGCGCATGCGCCCGAGCCTGGTCGACCTGTTCGTGGCGCTGACGCGCAAGCCAGAACTCGACCGCACGCAGTTCTGAGCGCCCTGCCCGCCGACCCCGGAGAACCGCAATGAATTCCTTCCTTCCCCTCGTGCAGCGTGAATGGCTGCAGCACCGTTTCGGCTGGGCGCTGCTGGCGCTGGTGCCGCTGGCGCTGGCGCTGGTGCTGGTGAGCTTCGGCCAGGTCGAGTTCGACGACGACACGCGCGCCAACATGGGCGACGCACTGCCGGCCATCATCGCGCTGGGCTCGGTCGGTGGCAGCGTGGCGCTGGTGTTCCTGATCATGTGGGTGACCTCGGTGTTCATCACCACCGGACTGGCGCGTCGCGACCACGGCGACCGCTCGGTCGAGTTCTGGCTGTCGCTGCCGGTGGGCCATGTGCCGAGCCTGGCGGTGCCGATGCTGGTGCACCTGATCCTGGTGCCGGCGGCGGCGCTGGCGACGGGGCTGCTGGGCGGCTACGCCATCTCGCTGGTGCTGGTGTCACGCGCCGCAGGCCTGTCGGCCTGGTTCGCCCTGCCTTGGGGTGACGTCGTGCCGGCCTCGCTGGCGCTGACGCTGCGGCTGCTGGCCGGTCTGCCGCTGGCCACGCTGTGGCTGGCGCCGATCATCTTGCTGGCGGTGCTGGCCAAGGCCTGGGTCGGCCGCTGGGGCCTGCCGGTGCTCGGGCTGGCGCTGGGCCTGGGCAGCCTGCTGCTGGACCGTGCGCTGGGCCAGGCCGTCTTCTTGCCGTGGCTGGGCGACGTCTTCGGGCACGCGGCGCAGGCGATGGCCGGCGCCAGCGGCGGCGGCTTCGCAGCCCACAACGCGGGCGAGGCTTTCGACGCCTTACGCGCGGTGCCGGCCTGGGCCTTGTCCGACCTCGGCGCGGCGTTGCGCGCGCTGCTCTCGCCCACCTTCGCGATCGGGCTGGCTCTTGCGGCAGCGTGTTTCGCCCTGCTCGTCGACTGGCGCAGGCGCGGCACGCAGGCGGCCGACTGACCCAGGTTGCGAACGAAAAAAGAGGCCCCGCGGGGCCTCTTCGTGATGGCGCAATGCGGCCTGCTTCAGCCGTGCTTGGCGTCGAAGAACTGCTCGTCTTCGGTCGAACCCTTGAGCGCCGCGGTCGAGGACAGGCGCTCGATGGTCGTCGTCACGGCGTCGAAGTAGCCGGTGCCGACCTCGCGCTGGTGCTTCACCGCGGTGAAGCCGCGCTCGGCGGCGGCGAACTCCTTCTCCTGCAGTTCGACGAAGGCGCTCATGTTGTTGCGCGCGTAGCCGTAGGCGAGGTCGAACATGCCGTAGTTCAGGCTGTGGAAGCCGGCCAGCGTGATGAACTGGAACTTGTAGCCCATGGCGCCGAGCTCGCGCTGGAACTTGGCGATCGTCGCGTCGTCCAGGTTCTTCTTCCAGTTGAACGACGGGCTGCAGTTGTAGGCCAGCAGCTTGCCCGGGAACTTGGCGTGGATGGCGTCGGCGAAGGCCTTGGCGAAAGCCAGGTCGGGCTTGCCCGTTTCGCACCAGATCAGATCGGCATACGGCGCGTAGGCCAGGCCACGGCTGATCGACTGCTCGAGGCCGTTCTTCGACTTGAAGAAGCCTTCCACGGTGCGCTCGCCGGTGAGGTAGGGCTTGTCGTTGTCGTCGACGTCGCTGGTCACCAGGTCGGCGGCTTCGGCGTCGGTGCGTGCCAGCAGGATGGTGGGCGTGCCCATCACGTCGGCCGCCAGTCGCGCGGCGATGAGCTTGGATACCGCTTCACGCGTCGGCACCAGCACCTTGCCGCCCATGTGGCCGCACTTCTTCACGCTGGCCAGCTGGTCCTCGAAGTGCACGCCGGCAGCGCCGGCGTCGATCATGGCCTTCATCAGCTCGAAGGCGTTGAGCACGCCGCCGAAGCCGGCTTCGGCGTCGGCAACGATGGGGGCGAAGAAGTCGATGTCGTTCTTGCCTTCGCTCCACTGGATCTGGTCGGCGCGGGCGAAAGCGCCGTTGATGCGCTTGACGACCTTGGGCACCGAGTCCACCGAGTACAGGCTCTGGTCGGGGTACATCTCGCCGTTGTCGTTGGCGTCGGCGGCCACCTGCCAGCCGCTGAGGTAGATCGCCTTCAGCCCGGCCTTGACCTGCTGCATGGCCTGGTTGCCGGTCAGCGCGCCCAGCGTGTTGACGAAGGGTTCGGTGTTGATCAGGTTCCACAGCTTCTCGGCGCCGCGCTTGGCCAGCGTGTGCTCGACCTGCATGCTGCCGCGCAGGCGCACCACGTCGTCGGCGCTGTAACCGCGCGTGATGCCCTTCCAGCGCGGGTTCTCGGCCCAGTCCTTCTCGAGGGCGGCGCCTTGCTGTTGACGGGTCGGTGTGGTCATGAATTTCTCCTGGGTTGAGACGAGACGAACAGTGCGATGAACTGGTGTCAGCCTACCTGGACCCGCGTGCGCTGTGAAGACCTATGTCTTATATAAGACAGAAGAATTGTGTCAAGCAAATCAATAACTTAACCGATAACACCACGATGCGGAATGGCATTCTTCCAGATGGTGAAGTTTTGCTGCGATGCAGCGACTTCGATTCCACCATCCGAAATAGCGTGAATGGAATGCGAAAACCAGCCGCTCCTTCACCGGTTCTGATCCGCGCAGCCAAGGGCTGGCCGCGCGCGCCAGACTCGACGGCCCGGGTCGGCTCGCTTCCGTATCATCGGCCGCGACTTCGCACCAGGGCCTTGCATGACGTCGTTCGCTTACCTGTCGGACCGGGGTTTCATGAGGGTCGGCCCGCCAGCGGCCGACACCCCTTACGCCGTGGCCGGCGTCGCCTGGGACGGTGCCACCACCAACCGCCCGGGTGCCCGCTTCGGGCCGGGCGCCGTGCGCCTGGCCAGCCACATGCTCTGCGACGGCATCCACCCGCACTTCGACGTGAGCCCGCTCGGGCAACTCGGCGACTGCGGCGACCTGGCCCTGCCGAACACCTCGATCGACGCCATGCGCGCGGCGCTGGCGCCGCTCGCGGCAGAGCTGATCGGCCGCCACCACATGGCCTGGATCGGCGGCGACCACTCGATCACGCTACCGCTGTTGCGGGCCTACCGCGCCCGGCTCGGCAGGCCGCTCGCGGTGATCCATCTGGACGCCCATTGCGACACCTGGAGCAGCCATTTCGGCGAGCCCAGCGGCCACGGCACCTGGGTCTACGAGGCACTACAGGAGGGGCTGGTGGTCGACGCCTGCTTCACCCAGATCGGCCTGCGCTCGGCCGCCGCGCGCGAGGCGCGCGACTTCGTGGCCGAGCGTGGCGGCCAGATCTTCAGCGCGCGCAGCCTGCGCGGCCTGGAGTCACCGGCGCAGCTGGCGCCCGTGCTGCGCGCCGTGCGGGAGCGGCTGGTGCAACACGGCAACCCGCCGCTGTACCTGAGCCTGGACATCGACTGCCTGGACCCGGCCTACGCCCCCGGCACGGGAACCCCCGAACCCGGCGGGCTGAGCAGCAACCAGGTGCTGACGCTGCTGGAGGAACTGGCCGACCTGCCCTTCGTCGGCATGGACTGCGTCGAGGTCGCGCCGGCCTACGACCACGCCCAGATCACCAGCTATGCTGCAGCGTGTTTCGTCTGGACCTACTTCTGCGGCCGGCTGGCCACCAGGGGCCGACCTCTTCTTTGATCGCGCGCAAGGCGCCAGCGCACCGGCTGCGAACAATCGGAGCCGTTTCCAGGAGTCCACCATGACCACCGCACCCTCCGCGCGCACACCGCGCCCGACACGCGCGCCGGCGCCGCCGCTGCCCGAGTTCGAGACGCTGGATCGGACTCACCGCGAGGCCCTGCAGATGCTGCAGGCGTTCGACGAACTGCTGGCCCACCTGCACGACAACGGCCCCGACGAAACAGCGCGTGCCAGCGCGCAGCGCATCATGGACTTCTTCACCGGCCCGGCGCGCACGCACCACGCCGAGGAAGACAAACACGTCTTCCCGCTGCTGCTGGTCAGCACCGACGTCGAACTGGTGCAACACGTGCGTCGCCTGCAGCAGGACCACGGTTGGCTGGAGGAAGACTGGCGCGAGCTCTCGCCGCAGGTCGAGGCCATCGCCAAGGGCTACAACTGGTACGACCTGGCGATGCTGCGGCTGGCGCTGCCGGTGTTCACGGCGCTGTACCACGAGCACATTGCGCTCGAGGAGTCGCTCGTTTACCCGGAGGCCAGGCGCCGCCGCCTGCTCGAGCTGCAGGGCCGCGATAGCGCCGCCTGACCCGACCGGCGCGCACGGCGCGGTGGCTTGACTAAACTCGGCGCATGCGCCGCGCCCTTGCGCCGCGCGCCACCAGGAGCCGCCATGAACAAAGCCATCGACCCCGCGCTGATGCACGCCGCCGAGAGCACGGGTGCCAGCCCGGGCCTGAAGATGGACGCCTACTGGATGCCGTTCACGGCCAACCGGCAGTTCAAGAAGGCGCCGCGGCTGCTGGCCCGCGCCGCCGGCATGCACTACTGGGACGACCACGGCCGCCAGATCCTGGACGGCGTGGCCGGCCTGTGGTGCGTGAACGCCGGCCACGCGCGGCCGCGCATCGTGCAGGCCATCCAGCAGCAGGCCGCCGAACTGGATTTCGCGCCGCCCTTCCAGATGGCCCACCCCAAGGCCTTCGAACTGGCCGAACGCGTGGCGCAGATTGCCCCGGCGGGCATGAGCAAGGTGTTTTTCACCAATTCGGGCTCCGAGGCGGTGGACACGGCGCTGAAGATGGCTCTGGCCTACCACCGTGTGCGCGGCGAGGGCACGCCCCCCCGACTAAAACGCCCTGAGCCCCCCTACCACCGCGGGAATTTAGGCC
>CAYJOA010000027.1:0-23000 GCA_964371495.1 uncultured Rubrivivax sp. | reverse complement strand
ACCATTGGGGGCGCGGGGGGGGTGCCCCGGGGGGTTAAGAGGGGGGGGGCCACCCCGGGGGGGCGGGGCGTGGGCCCGCCCACCCGACTCATCGGCCGTGAGCGCGGCTACCACGGCGTCAATTTCGGCGGCGTCTCGGTCGGCGGCATGGTCGGCAACCGCAAGGCCTACGCCACCGGCCTGCCGGGTGTCGACCACATCCGCCACACGCACGAGCCGGCGCGCAACGCCTTCAGCGTCGGCCAGCCGGTGCACGGCGCGGAGATCGCCGACGACCTGGAGCGCCTGGTGGCGCTGCACGATGCGTCGAACATCGCTGCCGTCATCGTCGAGCCGGTGGCCGGCTCCACCGGCGTGCTGGTGCCGCCGGTGGGCTACCTGCAGCGGCTGCGCGAGATCTGCACCCGGCACGGCATCCTGCTCATCTTCGACGAGGTCATCACCGGCTTCGGCCGCACCGGCCGGCCCTTCGCGACGCAGACCTTCGGCGTCACGCCGGACATGATCACCTGCGCCAAGGGCATCACCAACGGCTGCGCGCCGATGGGCGCGGTGCTCGTCAGGCAGGACATCCACGACGCCTTCATGACCGGGCCCGAGCACCTGATCGAGTTCTTCCACGGCTACACCTACTCGGCGCACCCGCTGGCCTGCGCCGCCGGGCTCGGCACGCTGGACACCTACGCCGAGGAAGGCCTGCTCACGCGCGCCGGCGAGCTGGAAGGCTATTTCGCCGAGGCCGTGCACTCGCTGAAGGGCGAACCCAACGTCATCGACATCCGCAACATCGGGCTGGTGGGCGGCATCGAGCTTGCGCCGCTGTCGGGCGAGCCCACCAAGCGCGCCTTCGACATCTTCCTCGACCTTTACGAGAAGGGCCTGCTCGTGCGCACGACGGGCGACACGGTGGCGCTGTCGCCGCCGCTGATCATCGAACGCGGCCAGATCGACCAGATGGTGGACATGTTGCGCGGCGCCATACGCCGCGCCGCCTGAGCGGCGCGCCGACACCGCGGGGGCACCGAGGGCAAGCATGCCCAGACCTCTGCACGCCGTCGACCGCGAACTGGCCCGCAACTCGTACTACGACGCCACGGCGCGGCGCGAGCAGGTCTTCCCCGCGCTGGCGGGCGACACCCGTTGCGACGTGGCCGTGGTCGGCGGCGGGCTGGCCGGACTGTCGGCGGCGATCGACCTGCGCCGGCGCGGCTTCGACGTCGTGCTGCTGGAGGCCCGCGAACTGGGCTCCGGCGCCAGCGGCCGCAACGGCGGCCAGGCCATCCACGGCCTGGCCTGCGACCCCGAGACCATCGAGCGGCAGCTCGGTCTGGACGCCGCCCGTCGGGTGTGGGACATGTCGATCGAGGCGCTGGACCTGCTGCGCCAGAACATCCGCGAACACGGCATAGCCTGCGACTGGCGCGACGGCCACCTGGCCCTGGCGACCAGCGCCCGCAAGGTCCGCGCGCTGCAAGCCTGGGCGCAGCGCACCGAAACGGTGTACCGCTACCCGTTGACGCACATCGCGCCGGGCGAGATCGGCCGCTGGATCGCCAGCCCGCGTTACCACAGCGGTGTGCACGATCCGCGCTCGGGCCACCTGCACCCGCTGAAGTACACGCGCGGCCTGGCGCGCGTCGCGGCGGCGGCCGGGGTGCGTCTGCACGAGCAGACCCCGGTGACGGCATTGACGCCGGGCACCGTGCCGGCGCTGCACACCGCCGCCGGCGCGGTGCGTGCGAGCCAGGTGCTGCTGGCCGGCAACGTCTACCTGCAGGGCCTGGCGCCTTCGATCGCGCCGCGCATCATGCCCGTGGGCACCTATATTGCGTGCAGCGAGGTCCTGGACCCGCAGCTCGCCGACAGCCTGATCCCCAGCCGGGCAGCAGCCTGCGACACCAACTTCGTGCTCGACTACTTCCGCACCACCAACGACCAGCGGCTGCTCTACGGCGGACGCGTCAGCTACAGCACGGTGACGCCGGCCAACCTGGCCGAGAGCATGCGCCGGCGCATGGTGCGCACCTTCCCGCAGCTGGTTGGCAGCCGCGTCGAATACGCCTGGGGCGGCTTCGTCGACATCTCGATGAACCGCGCGCCCGACTTCGGCCGCCTGCCGGCCGCCGCGGACGGGGCGGCAGATAACGTTTACTACCTGCAGGGCTTCTCGGGCCACGGCCTGGCATTGGCCGGCCTGGCCGGGCGCCTGGTGGCCGAGGCCATGGCCGGCGACGCCGGCCGCTTCGACATCTTCGCCCGCCTGCGCCACCGCGCCTTCCCCGGCGGCGCGCGCTTGCGCATGCCGGCGCTGGTGCTGGGCATGGCCTGGTACCGGCTGCGCGATATGCTCGGCTGATTCGACTGCCGCAGCGCAGCGCACCCGAACCCGACCTGCCGATGAGCCGCACCCCCGTCGTCCTCGTCCCGGCCTGCAACCGCTGGCTCGGCGACCACGCCTTCCACATCGCCGGGCGCAAGTACGTCGACGCGGTGCGGCTGGCCGGCGCGCTGCCACTGGTGGTGCCGCGGCTGGAGCCGGGCGAGATCGACGAAGCGCTGGACCTCGCGCACGGCGTGCTGCTGACGGGATCGCCGTCGAACGTGCACCCGTCGGCCTTCGGCGAGGCGGTGCACGACCCGTCGCTGCCGCTGGACCCCGAGCGCGACGCCTGGACGCTTCCGCTGATCACGCGTGCGCTGGCGCGGGGCGTGCCCGTTTTCGGCATCTGCCGCGGCACCCAGGAGTTCAACGTCGCGCTCGGCGGCACGCTGCACCAGGCGGTGCAGGAAGTGAATGGCCTGGCCGACCACCGCGCGGACGAAACGCTGCCGGTGGACCTGCAGTACGCGCCGACGCACAGCGTCGAAGTCGTCGGCGGCGGTCTGCTCGAGGCCATCGTCGGCCGGCCCGGCTTCGAGGTCAACTCGCTGCACGGCCAGGGCGTCAAGGCGCTGGCCGCGGGGCTGCGCGTCGAGGCCGTGGCGCCCGACGGGCTGGTCGAGGCGTTTTCGATGCCCGGCGCAGCAGGCTTCAACCTGTGCGTGCAGTGGCACCCGGAGTGGCACGCTGCCGACAACCCGGTCTCGGTGCTCCTGTTCCAGGCTTTCGGCGCCGCGGTGCGCCAGTACCGGGACCGTGTGCGTGGGCCCTTGCCGAGCGCGGCCGCCCCGGCCTGAGCTCGGCGCCACGGGGCCGAGCGCCGCCCCGACGCATCCACCCGCTGCGGACCCGTCCCATCCACCTGACAGAATCCGACCCCATGGTGAGCAAGAACCTGAGCTTTGCCGAGCTGGAACAGTGGCTCGATGTCAATCTCGTGACCGAGATCGAGTGCCTGGTGCCCGACCTCACCGGTGTCGCCCGGGGCAAGATCCTGCCGCGCCAGAAGTTCACCGAAGACCGCGGCATGCGTCTGCCCGAGGCCGTGGTGGCGATGGGCGTGACCGGCGAGTTCCCCGAGGAAGGCCCGTACTACGACGTCATCAGCCCGACCGACCAGGACATGCACCTGCGCCCGGACCCCAGCACGGTGCGCATCGTGCCCTGGGCGGTGGACCCCACGGCGCAGGTCATCCACGACTGCTTCGACAAGCACGGCGTGCTGGTGCCGTTCGCGCCGCGCTCGGTGCTGCGCCGGGTGTGCGAGCTCTACGCCGCCGAAGGCTGGGACCCGGTGGTGGCGCCCGAGCTGGAGTTCTACCTCGTCGCGCGCAACCCCGACCCCGACATGCCGCTGAAGCCGCCGATCGGCCGCAGCGGGCGCGCCGAAACCTCGCGCCAGGCCTACAGCATCGACGCCGTCAACGAGTTCGACCCGCTGTTCGAGGACGTCTACTCGTACTGCGAGAAGATGGAGCTCAACGTCGACACGCTGATCCACGAGGTCGGCGCCGGGCAGATGGAGATCAACTTCTTCCACGCCCACCCGCTGAACCTGGCCGACGAGGTGTTCTTCTTCAAGCGCACGGTGCGCGAGGCGGCGATGCGCCACGACATGTTCGCCACCTTCATGGCCAAGCCGATCGCCGGCGAGCCCGGCAGCGCCATGCACGTGCACCAGAGCGTGATCGACCGGGCCACCGGCCGCAACCTGTTCAGCAACGCGGACGGCAGCCCGTCCCAGGAGTTCTACTGGTACATCGGCGGCCTGCAGAAGTACGTGCCGGCGGCGATGGCGCTGTTCGCGCCCTACGTCAACAGCTACCGCCGGCTGGTGCGTTCGAACTCGGCGCCGATCAACATCCAGTGGGGCAACGACAACCGCACCGTGGGCATCCGCAGCCCGGTGGCCACGGCCACCGCGCGGCGCATCGAGAACCGCGTCATCGGCGCCGACGCCAACCCCTACGCCGCGCTGGCCGCCACGCTGGCCTGCGGCTACCTGGGCATCAAGAACCGCATCGAGCCGTCGCCCGAGTGCAAGGGCGACGCCTACCTGGGCGACTTCCAGCTGCCGCGCAGCCTGGGCGAAGCCCTCGCACTGCTGCGCAACGAGCGCGACCTGGCCGACGTGCTGGGGGCTTCCTTCATCACCGTCTACACCGAGGTCAAGGAGATCGAGTACGCCGAGTTCATGAAGGTCATCTCGCCGTGGGAGCGCGAGCACCTGCTGCTGCATGTCTGAGGACCGACCCGTGACCACCCGCAGCACCGAACAGTGGCAGGCCGCGGACGCGGCGCATTTCCTGCACCCCTTCACCGACTTCAAGGCGCTGGCCGGCAAGGGCTCGCGCATCATCACGCGCGCCGACAACATCTACCTCTGGGACAACGAGGGCCGCAAGGTGCTCGACGCGATGAGCGGCCTGTGGTGCGTGAACGTCGGCTACGGGCAGCGCGCGCTGGTCGACGCCGCGGCGCGCCAGATGCAGGAGCTGCCCTTCTACAACGCCTTCTTCCAGACCGCCACGCCACCGGCCATCGAACTGGCCGAACTGCTGGCCGAAGTGACGCCGCCGCAGTTCCAGCACGTGTTCTTCTCGGGCTCGGGCTCCGAGGGCAACGACACCGTGGTGCGCATGGTGCGCCGCTACTGGGACCTTCGGCAACAGCCGCAGCGCCAGGTCGTCATCAGCCGCATCAACGCCTACCACGGCTCGACCATGGCCGGCGCCTCGCTGGGCGGCATGGCCGGCATGCACGCGCAGGGCGGGCTGCCGATACCGGGCATCGTGCACATCGAGCAGCCGTACTGGTGGCAGCACGGCCGGCCGCAGGGCCTGACGCGCGACGACTTCGGGCTCGTCGCCGCGCGCTGGCTGGAAGACAAGATCCTGGAGCTCGGTGCCGACCAAGTGGCCGCCTTCATCGGCGAGCCGGTGCAGGGCGCCGGCGGCGTGATCATCCCGCCGGCCACCTACTGGCCCGAGATCCAGCGCATCTGCGACAAGTACGGCGTGCTGGTGGTCAGCGACGAGGTCATCTGCGGCTTCGGCCGCACCGGCCACTGGTTCGGCTGCCAGACCTTCGGCTTCCGCCCCGACCTGATGACCTTCGCCAAGGGCGTGACCAGCGGCTACGTGCCGCTGGGCGGCGTGATGGTCGGCGACCGTATCGCCAAGGTGCTGGTCGACCAGGGCGGCGAGTTCGCCCACGGCTACACCTACTCGGGCCACCCGGTGGCCTGCGCGGTGGCGCTGGCCAACATCCGGCTCATGCAGCAGCTCGACCTGGTCACGCACGTGCACGACGACGTCGGCCCGTATCTTGCCCAGGCCTATGCAACGCTGCGCGATCACCCGCTGGTGGGCGACGTGGAAAGCTGCGGACTCATGGCCGCCCTGCTGTTGATCAAGGACAAGGCCCGAGGCACGCCGTTCCCGGAAGCGGTGGACATCGGCATGGTCTGCCGCGGCCACTGTTTCCGCGAGGGGCTGATCATGCGTGCCGTGGGCGAGCGCATGATCATCGCGCCGCCGCTGGTCATCACGCGCGCACAGATCGACGAGATGATGGCGCTGATCCGCCGCTGCCTAGACCTCACGCTGGCCGACGCGCAGCGCCAGGGCTGGCTGCATTGATCGCTTCCCCCGATGGCCCGGCGCGCGCACGGTCCTAGACTGGCACGCCGACAACAATCCTCCCTCTTGCTGCCCGGAGAAATGAGCATGAATCCGAAGACCATCGTCACTGCCCTGGCCTGCGCACTGGTGCTGGCCGCCACGCCCGCCCGGGCGCAGGACGAGGAAAAGGTGCTCAACATCTACAACTGGTCGGACTACATCGCCGAGGACACGATCCGGAACTTCGAGAAGGAGACCGGCATCAAGGTGCGCTACGACAACTTCGACAACAACGAAATCGTGCACGCCAAGCTGGTGGCGGGCAAGACCGGCTACGACCTCATCGTGCCCTCGTCCAACTGGGCCAAGTTGCAGCTGGACGGCGGCCTGCTGCGCAAGCTCGACAAGTCGCAGCTGCCGAATCTGAAATACCTCGACCCGGCGGTGCAGGCCCAGCTGGCGCGCATGGACCCCGGCAACGACTACATGGCCAACTGGCTGTGGGGCTACACCACGGTGGGCATCAACGTCGACAAGGTCAAGGCCGCCCTGGGCGGCACGCCGATGCCCGACAACGCCTGGGACCTGGTGTTCAAGCCGGAATACATCGGCAAGCTCAAGAGCTGCGGCGTGAGCTTCCTGGACTCGGCCACCGAGGTCGTGCCGGCGGCGCTGCACTATCTGGGCAAGCCCCCGTTCAGCAAGAACCCCGGCGACTACGCGGCGGCGGCGCAGCTGCTCAAGCGGGTGCGGCCGCACGTCACGCTGTTCAGCTCGTCGGGCTACATCAACGACATGGCCGGCGGCTCGGTGTGCGTGGCGCTGGGCTGGTCGGGCGACATCAACATCGCGCGCCAGCGTGCCATCGACAACAAGACCGGCAACAACATCCAGGCGCTGATCCCGAAGACCGGCGGCCTGCTCTTCTTCGACGTCATGGTGATCCCGGTGGACGCGCCGCGGCCCGGCAACGCGCACAAGTTCATCAACTACGTCATGCGCCCCGAGGTTCATGCCAGCCTGACGAACAAGGTCTTCTACGCCAACCCCAACACCGAGTCGAAGAAGTTCATCCGGCCCGAGGTGGCGGGCAACCCGACGGTCTTCCTGGCGCCGCAGGACCTGGCGCGCATGATCCCGCCCGACTCGCTGAACAACGACCTGCGCCGCCTGATGACACGCACCTACACGGCCTTCAAGACGGGTTTGTGATGTCGGCACCGGACAAGGCGGCGTTCCTGCAGATCCAGGACGTCGTCAAGGACTTCAACGGCTTCAAGGCCGTGAGGAACGTCAGCCTGGACATCGCCAAGGGCGAGATCTTCGCGCTGCTCGGCTCGTCGGGCTGCGGCAAAAGCACGCTGCTGCGCATGCTGGCCGGCTTCGAGACGCCGACCTCGGGCCGCATCGTGCTGGACGGTGTCGACCTCGCCGACATGCCGCCCTACCAGCGGCCGATGAACATGATGTTCCAGAGCTACGCGCTCTTTCCGCATCTCACGGTGTGGGACAACATCGCTTTCGGCCTGCGGCGCGAGGGCCTGCCCAGGGAGCGCATCGCCGAGCGCGTGGAGGCCATGCTCAAGCTCGTGCAGCTGGCCAAGTACGCCACGCGCAAGCCGCACCAGCTGTCGGGCGGGCAGCAGCAGCGCGTGGCGCTGGCGCGCTCGCTGGCCAAGCAGCCGCAGCTGCTGCTTCTGGACGAGCCGCTGGGCGCGCTGGACAAGAAGCTGCGCGAGGAAACGCAGATCGAGCTCGTCAACATCATCGAGTCGGTGGGCGTGACCTGCGTCATGGTCACGCACGACCAGGAAGAGGCCATGACCATGGCCTCGCGCATCGCCGTCATGAGCGAAGGCAGCTTCCTGCAGGTGGGTGCGCCCGGCGACATCTACGAGACCCCGGCGACGCGTTTCGTGGCCGACTTCATCGGCAACGTCAACCTGATGGACGGCACGCTCGACGTCGACGAGGCCGACCACTGCGTCATCGGCTGTGCCGACTGCAGGCATTTCGTTGGCCACGGCATCACCGGCGTCGTCGGCATGCCGGTGACGGTGGCGCTGCGGCCCGAGAAGATCCACCTCTCGCGGCACCGGCCGGCTGACGAGTTCAACACCGTGCGCGGCACGATCAAGGAGATGGCCTACTTCGGCAGCTTCACGGTCTACCACCTGGAACTGGCGAGCAAGACGCGCCTGAAGGTCAGCATGACCAACGTGCAGCGCCACCGCGACGACGAATACACCTGGGGCGACGAGGTCTGGGCCCACTGGGCACGCTCGTCGCACGTGGTGCTGACGCAGTGAGCGCGCCGTGAACCGGGTGCGGTCGATGCTGAGCGGCAGGGCACTGGTCATCGCCGTGCCCTTTGCCTTCCTGCTCGTGTTCTTCCTCTTCCCGTTCTTCATCGTCGGCAAGATCAGCGTCTCGGAGATGGAGACGGTGACGTTCAAGGACGTGCTGTCGTGGTCCGACGGCGTGCTGACGCTGGCCTTGAGGTTCTCCAACTACGTCTTCATCACCGAAGACGCGCTGTACTTCAAGACCTACCTGGCGAGCCTGCAGTACGCGTTGGCGACGACGCTGCTGTGCCTGGGCATCGGCTACCCCTTCGCCTACTTCATGGCACGCGCCCGCGCGACCCTGCAGCCGGCGCTGCTGATGCTGGTGATGCTGCCGTTCTGGACCTCGTTCCTGCTGCGTGTCTACGCCTGGCGCGGGCTGCTCACCGAAGGCGGCTGGGTGGCCGACCTCATCATCGGCAGCGGCCTGGACCAGCTGCTGCACGCCTTCGGCCTCATCTCCGCACCGGGCCAGCTGATGCACACGCCGTTCTCGCTGGTGCTGGGCATGACCTACACCTACCTGCCCTTCATGATCCTGCCGCTGTACGGCAACCTGGCCAAGCTGGACCTGCGCCTGCTCGAGGCTGCGGCCGACCTCGGCGCCACGCCGTGGGTGGCGTTCTGGAAGGTCACGGTGCCGCTGTCCAAGGCCGGCATCATCGCCGGCGCTATGCTGGTCTTCATCCCCTGCGTCGGCGAGTTCGTGATCCCCGAACTGCTGGGCGGCCCCGAGACGCTGATGATCGGCCGCGTGCTGTGGGACGAGTTCTTCAGCAACAACGACTGGCCGATGGCGTCCAGCGTCGCCGTGGTGATGGTGCTGTTGATCATCGTGCCGCTGGCGATCTTCAACAAGTACCAGGCCGAAGCCCAGGAGAGGAAATGAGGCCCCCACGCTCACTGCGTTCGCTGCCCCCCGCGGGGGCCCTCGGCACCCTTGGGGCGGCCCGGCGGGTGCCGACATGAAGTCCGGCACCGGTGTCGCCTTCAACCGCTGGTTCGGCCGCGGCTGGCTGGGCCTGGGCTACCTGTTCCTGTACGTGCCGATCGTGGCGCTGGTGATCTACTCGTTCAACGACTCGCCGATCCCCAACGTCTGGCGCGGCTTCACGCTCAAGTGGTACGCGGCGCTGGCCCAGGACTCCGAGATGCTGTCCGGCCTGTGGCTGAGCATGAAGATCGCCTTCCTCACGGCCTGCGGATCGGTCGTGCTGGGCACGCTGGCGGCGTTTGCGCTCGTCAAGTACAAGCGTTTCGCGGGCCGCACGCTGTTCTCGGGCATGGTCACGGCGCCGCTGGTGATGCCCGAGGTGGTGGTCGGGCTGTCGCTGCTGCTGATGCTGGTCAGCGTGCAGCGCGCGCTGGGCTTCCCCGAGCGCGGCATGCTCACGATCTGGTTCGGTCACCTGCTGCTGGGCGTGGCCTACGCCGCGCTGGTGGTGCAGGCGCGCCTGCACGACCTCAATCCGCAGCTCGAGGAAGCGGCCATGGACCTGGGCGCCCGGCCACACCAGGTGTTCTGGCTCGTCACGCTGCCGATGATCACGCAGTCGCTGGTGTCGGCCTGGCTGCTGACCTTCACCTTGTCGCTCGACGATGTCGTGCTGTCGGCCTTCCTGTCGGGCCCCGGCTCGACGACGATGCCGCTGGTGATCTTCTCGCGCGCACGCCTGGGCCTGAACCCCAGCGTCAACGCGGTGGCGACGCTGATCATCTTCGTCGTCGCCATCGGCGTGGTGGCCGCGAGCTGGTTCATCGCCAACGCCGAGCGCAAGCGCCAGCGCGAAATGGCCGCCGCGGCCCGCGCCTGAGAGCGCAACTCGACCCATACCAAAGACCGATCCGAACGAGGAGAACCCATGAAGCGGTCCACACCCCACGCCCCCCTGCTCGGCTTGAGTCTCGCGCTGGCGGCAGCCTTCCCCGCCGCCGCGCAGGGCAACGACGAGATCCTGAAGGAGCTGCGCGCGCTGCGCGAGCGTGTCAGCGAACTGGAGAAGAAGCTCCAGCAGGCGCCCGCCGCCAGCCCGGCACCGGCAGCGGGCCAGTGGGGCATGACGCCCGAGCAGGCGCGCGAGCTCAACCGCATCGCCGTCAAGGCCGAGGGCCTGCAGGACAGCTTCGCCGACCAGGGTTTGAAGGGCCTGAAGATCAGCGGCCAGATGGACCCGACCTGGATCTACAACCGCGCCCAGGACAACGCCTCCTTCGTCTTCCTCAACAACGGCGACGCGCGTTACACCTACGACAACTCCTACTTCGGCATGGCGGTGCTGGACTTCGAGAAGGAAACCGAAAGCGGCGTGCGCTGGAAGCTCACGCTGGCCCCCGAGCGCGGCACCGGCGCGCTGTTCAACGGCTCCATCCTGCACGAGGCCTCGGTGTCGATCCCGCTCAGCGACCTGCAGACGCGCCTGTGGCTGGGCCAGATCCCCGACTGGACGGGTTACGAGTACACGCTGCCGGCCGCCAACAAGCTGATCACGCACAACCTGCTGTTCGACACCATGGCGCCCACCGCCTACACCGGCGCCGTGCTCGACATCACGCGCGGCAAGTGGTGGCTGCGCGGCGGCATCGCCAACCTGAACACCGCGCGCAATACCTCGGGCAACAAGGAGCCGGTGCTCATCTACCGGGTGGACTATTCGAAGGGCGAATACAGCGGCTTCGGCTTCACCGGCCTGCACGGCAAGGCCGTCAACTGGGCGGCCAACGACGGCAGCTATGCGGTCGATACCGGCAACGTCGACACCGACGGCAACCCGATCTTCGAGGACACGCCGTTTGCCGGTGCGGGCCGGAACAGCACCGTCCACCTGCTGGAGTTCGACGCCTACTTCATCCGCGGCGACTGGTCGCTGTTCGGCCAGGTCAGCGCCGGCCAGCAGAAGGGGGCCGCGATCTACAACAGCGACGGCGTGCTGCGCGACGCGCGCTGGTGGGGCCTGTCGGGAACGGCGGCTTACAAGGTGACGCCGCGCCTGGAAGCCGTGCTGCGCGCCGACGTGGTGCGCAACTCGAAGAACGGCGGCGGCCTGCTCGGCTACAGCTTCGACGACGGCATCAACGGCATCGGCCGCGGCCTGCTCGGCGACGGCAGTTATGCCAAGGGCGAGGCCGTCGGCGCCAACCGCTACGCTGTCAGCCTGGGCATGAACTACCTGTTCGACGAGAGCACGATCTTCAAGCTGGAGTACCGCCGCGACGGCGCCGACCAGCCGGTGTTCGAGGTCGTGCGCAAGGGCAGCTACGCCAAGACCAACAACCTCTTCGGTGCTTCGGTCGTGGTCAGTTTCTGAACCCAGGACACCGCCCGCTCGGAGCGTGCACCGCCTGCGCGCCGCTCACCCCTTGCTGGAGTCGCCATGACCACGCCCGCCCCGAACTGGCACGAACGTGCCGCCGCGCTGCGCATCGATGGTCGTGCCCTCATCGACGGCCAGCGCCGCGACGCTGTCTCGGGCGAGACCTACGCCTGCCTGTCGCCGATCGACGGCCGCACGCTCGGTGCCGTGGCCCGCGGTGCGGCGGCCGACATCGACGCCGCCGTGGCCAGCGCACGCGCCGCTTTCGCCGACGGCCGCTGGGCCGGCAAGCCGCCGGCCGTGCGCAAGAAGCTGCTGCAGCGTTTTGCCGACAAGATCCTGGGCGCCCGCGACGAACTGGCGCTCTTGGAGACGCTGGATATGGGCAAGCCGATCCAGCATGCGCTGGCCGTCGACGTGCCGAGCACGGCGCGCTGCATCGCCTGGTATGCCGAGGCGGTGGACAAGGTCTACGACGAGGTCGCGCCCACCGGCGCCAACGCGCTGGCGCTGATCACGCGTGAACCGGTGGGCGTGGTCGGCGCCATCGTGCCCTGGAATTACCCCATGATCATGGCGGCGTGGAAGCTGGGCCCGGCGCTGGCCGCCGGCAATTCGGTGGTGCTCAAGCCCAGCGAGAAAAGCCCGCTGACGGCACTGCGTCTGGCCGAACTGGCGGTGGAAGCCGGCATCCCGCCCGGCGTGTTCAACGCCGTGCCGGGTTACGGCGCCGAGGCCGGCGAGGCGCTGGCGCTGCACATGGACGTCGACGCCATCGCCTTCACCGGCTCCACGCGCACCGGCCGGCGCATGCTCGAGTACGCCAGCCGCTCCAACCTCAAGCGCGTCTACAACGAACTCGGCGGCAAGTCGGCCTTCTTGGTGTTCCCCGACTTCGGCGACCTGCAGCGCGCCGCCGTCACGGTGGCCGGCAGCATGTTCTTCAACCAGGGCGAGAGCTGCAACGCACCGTCGCGCGTGCTGGTGCACGAGAGCATCGCCGACGAGTTCGTCGCTCTCGTCACCGCGCAGGTGCCCAAGTACCCGCCGGCCGACCCGCTGGACGCCGCCACCGTGATGGGCGCGCTGGTCGACGACACGCAGCTGAACACCGTCATGGGCTACATCGAGGCCGGCCGCGCCGAGGGTGCGCGCTGCGTCGCCGGCGGTCGCCAGGTGCGTGCCGAGAGCGGGGGCTACTACGTCGAGCCCACGGTCTTCGACGGCGTGTCCAACGGCATGAAGATCGCCCGTGAAGAGATCTTCGGCCCGGTCCTGGGCGTGATCCGCTTCAAGACCGAGGCCGAGGCGGTGCAACTGGCCAACAACAGCAGCTACGGCCTGCAGGCCAGCGTCTGGAGCGACAACATCCACCGCGCCCACCGCGTCGCGCGCGCGCTGCGCGCCGGCACCGTGCACGTCAACCAGTACGACGAAGACGACATCACCGTGCCCTTCGGCGGCGTCAAACAAAGCGGCAACGGGCGCGACAAGTCGCTGCACGCCTTCGACAAGTACACCGAGCTGAAGACCACCTGGCTGCGCATCGACGCGCTGCGGGCTTGAGCACGGCTGGGGGCCGCGCCTCGTGAACACCGGCGGTCCGCCGCTGCTGGCCTACCTGAGCCTGGCCGCCAGCATGGCGCTGGTGGGCAGTTATGTCGGCTTGTCCAAGCTGCTGGTGGCGGTGTTCCCGGTGCTGCTGCTGGCCTGGCTGCGTTTCGGCATCGCGGCGCTGGCGATGCCGCACTGGGTGCCGCGCCGGCCCGGCGAGGCGCCGCTGTCGCGGCACGACCGCCGGCTGCTGTTCTGGGAGAGTTTCCTCGGCAACTTCCTGTTCTCGATCTGCATGCTCTACGGCGTGCAGGCCACTTCGGCGCTGGCCGCCGGCGTCGTGATGGCCGCCATCCCGGCCGCGGTGGCGCTGCTGTCGCGGCTGTACCTGCACGAACGCATCGTGCCGCGTGTGCAGGCCGCCATCGCCTGCGCCGCGGCCGGCATCCTGCTGCTGGCCATGGTGAAGGCGCCCGCCGGCGCGCCGGCGGCACCCGCGCCGTGGTGGGGCTACGCGCTGCTGCTCGGTGCGGTGCTGTGCGAGGCCAGCTACGTCGTCATCGGCAAACGCCTCACCGGCCAGGTGTCGCCGCGTCGCATCAGTGCGCTCATCAACCTGTGGGGGCTGGCGCTGGTCACGCCCTTCGGTGTCTGGCAGGCGCTGCATTTCGACTTCACTGCCGTGCCGGCGGCGACCTGGACGCTGCTCGTCTTCTACGCCATCGCCGCGAGCATGGTCACGGTGTGGCTGTGGATGCAGGGCCTGCGCCACGTGCCGTCGTCGCGCGCCGGCGTGTTCACGGTGATGCTGCCGGTGAGCGCGGCGCTGGTGGGCATCGTGGTGCTCGGCGAAGCCTTCACCGCCGTGCACGTGCTGGCCTTCGCGCTGGCGCTGGCGGGCCTGCTGCTCGCCACCTGGCCGGAACAGGCGCCGGCCTCAGCCTGAGCCGCTGCGCCGCGCCTGGCCGTAGGTCCTGAAGCGCTCGATGACCTCGGCCATCTGCGCCGCCGACAGCAGCGCCGGTTCGCCCACCGCCAGCGTCTGCAGGTAGATGCCGCACAGCGACTCGACTTCCAGCGCCACCTTCATCGCCTGCGCCAGCGTCGCGCCGCCGGCCACCAGGCCGTGGTTGGCCATCAGGCAGGCCTGCCGATCCTTGAAGGCGTCGGCCACCGCCGCCGACAGCGCTGCGCTGCCGAACAGCTGGTAGGGCGTGCAAGGCACGCTGTCGCCGCCGGCCACCGCCACCATGTAGTGGAAGGCCGGCAGCTCGCGGCGCAGGCAGGCCAGCGCGGTGGCGTGCGGCGAATGCATGTGCACCACGGCGGTCAGGTCCGGCCGCGTGTTGTAGATGGCCAGGTGGAAAGGCCATTCGCTCGACGGCGCCCAGCGGCCCTGCAGCACCGTGCCGTCGGCTGCCAGGCGGACCAGGTCGTCGCTGCCGGTCTCTTCCGCCGCCATGCCGGTGGGCGTGATCCAGCAGCCGTCGCCGCGGCCTGCACGCAGGCTCAGGTTGCCGGTGCTGCCGCGGTTCAGGCCCAGGGCGTCCAGGCGCCTGACGGCGGCCACGGCCTGGGCGCGCAGTTCGGCGTCGGGTTTGTCGTCGTCGGTCATGGCACTGCGGCTCCGAGGGCGGCAATGGCCTCGGGCGTGGCGGCGACGAGGCCGTGTTCGGTGATCAAGGCCGTCACCAGCCGTGCCGGCGTGACGTCGAAGGCCGGGTTTGCGGCCGGGCTGCCGTCGGGCACCAGCTGCACCTCGACGATGTCGCCCGCCGCCGTGCGGCCGGCCACGTGCGTGACTTCGCGCGCGCTGCGCTCCTCGATGGCGATGCCGGCCACGCCGTCGGCGACCGACCGGTCCAGCGTCGACGTCGGCATCGCCACGTAGAAGGGCAGGCCGTTGTCGTGCGCCGCCAGCGCCTTGAGGTAGGTGCCGATCTTGTTGCAGACGTCGCCGCGTGCGCTGACGCGGTCGCAGCCGACGATGACCAGGTCCACCTGCCCATGCTGCATGAGGTGGCCGCCGGCGTTGTCGGCGATCACCGTGTGCGGCACGCCGGCCTGGCCCAGTTCCCAGGCGGTGAGGCTGGCGCCCTGGTTGCGCGGCCGCGTTTCGTCGACCCACACGTGCACCGCCAGGCCGGCGGCGTGCGCCTGGTAGATCGGCGACGTCGCGGTGCCCCAGTCCACGGTGGCCAGCCAGCCGGCGTTGCAGTGCGTCAGCACGTTCACCGGCCCGGCCTTGCGCGCCGCAACGGCCTGCAGCAGCGGCAGCCCGTGGCGGCCGATGGCGGCGTTGACACGCACGTCTTCCTCGGCGATGGCACCGGCCTCGTCCCAGGCCGCGCACACGCGCTGGTCCAGCGGCAAGGCCAGCAGGTGCCGGCACAAACGTTGCAGCGCCCAGGCCAGGTTGACTGCCGTCGGTCGCGCCGACGACAACTGCGCCGCCGCGGCGTCGAGCGCCGCATCGCTGGCGTCGGCGCGCGCCTGCAGCGCCAGCCCGTAGGCCGCCGCAGCGCCGATCAGCGGCGCGCCGCGCAGCCACATGTCGCGGATGGCGGTGTGGACGTCGTGCGCGGACTTCAGCCTTTCGAAGCGCAGCCGGTGCGGCAGCGCGCGCTGGTCGATGACCACCACCGCGTCGCGCTCAGGCACCGCCGCCAAGGGCCGCAAGGCCACGCCGCCGACGATCATGCCGCCGTGCCCAGCACGCGCGCGGCGACGAAGCGCAGCCGTTCGACCATCGCCGGGTCGCGCGCTTCGGGCGCGGTGATCAGCGCCTGGTCCAGCGCATGGCGGCAGGCGCAGGCGGTGGCGCTGGCGTCGGCAGCCACCGTGCCGGCCAGCCCGGCCACCAGCGCGCGCGCCGTCTGCGCATTGCTCAGCAGCACGCGGATCACGCTGTCCACCGTCACCGCGTCGTGGTCGGGGTGCCAGCAGTCGAAGTCGGTGACCATGCTCACCGAGCAGTAACAGAGCTCGGCCTCGCGCGCGAGTTTGGCCTCGGGCATGTTGGTCATGCCGATGACGCTGGCGTTCCAGCCGCGGTACAGCTGCGACTCGGCCAGCGTCGAGAACTGCGGCCCTTCCATCACCACGTAGGTGCCGCCGCGCACATGCGGCACGCCCTGCCCCGCCAGCGCGGCCTGCACGTGGTCGCCCAGGCGCGGGCACACCGGGTGCGCCATCGACACGTGCGCCACCATGCCGGTGCCGAAGAAGGACTTGTCGCGCGCGAAGGTGCGGTCGATGTACTGGTCGACGACGACGAAGGTGCCCGGCGGCAGGTCGGCACGCAGGCTGCCGACGGCACTGAGCGAGAGCACGTCGGTGGCGCCCAGGCTCTTCAGCGCCGCGATGTTGGCGCGGTAGTTCACTTCCGACGGCGGGATGCGGTGGCCGCGGCCGTGGCGCGGCAGGAAGGCCAGCCGGGCAGCGCCGAGGCGGCCGACGAAGACTTCGTCGGACGGCGCGCCCCAGGGCGTGTCGACGGCCACCCAGCGTGTGTCGGTCAGGCCCGGCAAGTCATAGAGGCCGCTGCCTCCGATGATGGCCAGCAGGGGTTCGGTCATGGATCAGCTCCAGAGTGAAGACATCAAGCGGCGGCGGGCGCATTCTGCTGGTTGACCGCGGCACGTGCCAGCGTCAGTGCGGCCTGCGGTGGTCCGTCCTTCAGCCGCGGGTCCGACCAAATCTGTCGCCAGCGGCGGGCGCCCGGCAGGCCGTTGCGCAGGCCGAGCATGTGGCGCGAGGCGTGGCCCCAGGGCACGCCGGCGGCATGCAGCTTCGACATGTAGACGACAAAACGTTCTTCGACCTCGTCGCGGTCGGCTGCCGGCCCCGCCGCGCCGAAGAAGCGTTCGTCCCAGCCGGCCATGGCCCAGGGTTCGTGGTAGGCGTGGCGGCCGACCATCACGCCGTCGACGTGGCGCAGTTGTTCGGCGATCTGCTCGTCGCGGGTGATGCCGCCGTTGAGCACGATCGTGAGCCCAGGAAAGTCGGCCTTCAGCCGGTGCACGGCGTCGTAGCGCAGCGGCGGCACCTCGCGGTTTTCCTTCGGGCTCAGCCCTTGCAGCCAGGCATTGCGCGCATGCACGATGAAGACGCTGCAGCCGCCGCGTTCGGCCACCGTGCCGACGAAGTCGCGCATGAACGCGTAGCTCTCGCCGCGGTCGATGCCGACGCGGTGTTTCACCGTCACCGGCAGCGCGCAGGCGTCGCGCATGGCCTTCACGCCGTCGGCCACCAGTTCGGGTTCGGCCATCAGGCAGGCGCCGAAGGCTCCGCGCTGCACGCGTTCGCTGGGGCAGCCGCAGTTGAGGTTGATCTCGTCGTAGCCCCAGCGTCCGGCCAGCTTCGCGCAGGCTGCCAGGTCGGCCGGCTCGCTGCCGCCGAGTTGCAGCGCCAACGGGTGTTCCTCGGCGTCGAAGTCCAGGTGGCGCGGCACGTCGCCGTGCAACAAGGCGCCGGTGCTGACCATCTCGGTGTACAGGCGCGTGCGGCGGGTGATGAGGCGGTGGAGGTAGCGGCAGTGACGATCCGTCCAGTCCATCATCGGCGCGATACACAAGCGCCATGGCACGCAGGGGGGGGTCGATGGCACGTATTTCCCGTTCAACGGTCAGGACTGGGGTCGGAAGCAAGAGGCGCAGGCCATGCAGAACGCGCGGCGACCCGTGCATGGTAATGAATGCGTCGCGGGCGACGCGCGTCGAGACACGGGACCGGCCCGACTTCGGCCATCGCGAGGATGGCCCCACAGTCGGCGCTGCAGCGCCTAGGCGAACTCGGTCGCGGCCCGCTGGGTACCGCGATCGGCAACGCGGCAACCCGCGGCGTCGAGCTGAACCACCGCACCCGCCGGCAGGGCCTGCCAGCCGGGCTCGTCGTCGCACAGTGGCTCGGAGGCGACGATCGTGCCGCCGGCACAGCAGCGCAGGTACAGCGTTGGCGGGCTGTCGTCGCTGGCGATGCGAAAGGCGAACAGGGTCTCACCATCGGCCAGCGTGGCGGCAAAACGCAGTGGCGCGGCCACGCCGCGTTCGCGCATCAGCGCCATCGTGTCGTCCAGCACCGACAGCACTGCGCCTGCCGCGGGCACGCCGTCGGCGATGCGCGCCATGGCCAGCAGGAACAGCAGTTCGGAATCGGTGGCGCCGCGGCGCGCGGCGTAAAGCTCGTCGGGCAGCCAGCTTTCCAGCGTGCGACGCAAGCTGCCGTAGCCGCCGATCTGGCCGTTGTGCATGAAGAGATGGCGGCCATGGCGGAAGGGGTGGCAGTTCTGCCGCGATATGCCGCCGCAGGTGGTGGCGCGCACGTGGGCGAAGAACAGCCGCGAGCGCAGCGCCTGCGACAGCGCGAGCAGGTTGTCGTCGCTCCACGCCGGCATCACCTCGCGGTAGACACCGGGTTCGTCGCGGTCGCCGTACCAGCCGATGCCGAAGCCGTCGCCGTTCGTCACCGCCTTGGCCCCTTCGGCGCGCAAGGACTGCCGCATCAGTGAATGACGAGGCTTGGCGATGAGCTCTTCCAGAAAGAGCGGCTCACCGATGTAGGCTGCAAGACGACACATGGGGGCACCGGGCTTGCCACACTATCGTCAAATGCCACCGCTGCTTGAGCGCGCGGTCCCTTTGCATTGGGGGTTCGTGAACACCAGTCTCGTTCCAGGGAACGGTTGAATCGATAGCACTGGCACCCATGAATTCCGAAAATGGGAATGGTGCATTCCGCCGCCGGTGCTTTTTCGTCCCTGGGGTGAACCCTAGACTTTGCTTCATGGACGACGCCGGTTACGCATCCGCCGACAGACGGTCCTTCCACCTTCCCGGATGCCACGAGGAACTCACCATGAACTCCCGCTCGACTATCACTGCCTCGCTCGTTGCCGCCGTCGCGCTCGCCGCTGCCGGTGCTGCCTACGCCGATGACCCGACCTTCGACGACTCGGCCACCCAGGCCTGGTCGCAAACCAAGAGCCGCGCGCAGGTGCAGGCCGAACTCGTCCAGGCCCGCGCCGACGGCACGATCAAGGTCTGGTCCAGCAGCTACAACCCGTTGGCGCTGGCGAAGTCGGTGACCTCGCGTGACGCCGTGCGTGCCGACGCGGTGAACGCGCGCTCCAGCGGCGACGTCGTCGCGATGCTGGGCGAAGACAGCGGCTCGTTCCGGCTGGCCCAGACGCGCCCGAGCCGCGACGCCAGCCAGTTGCTGGCTGCCGGCAAGACCGCACCGACGCGCTGAGGCCCGGAGTACTGAAGCGGCGCCTGCCGCCTCGCATCGGCGCTACCGGGACGCTGCCGCACCGCTAGCGAACCCGGTTGCGGCCTTCGTGTTTGGCCCGGTACAAGGCGGCGTCGGCTGCGGACACCAGTTCCATGGCCGACGCCTCGGCCGCGGGGACGCCGGCCGCCACACCCAGGCTGATCGTGAGCACCGGCGACACCGCCGATGCCGGATGGGGAATCGCCCGCGCCTCGCAGGCCAGGCGCAGCCGTTCGGCGAAGGCCAGCGCCGCAGCCCGGTCGGCGCCGGGGATCAGCACGACGAATTCCTCGCCACCGTAGCGCGCCGCCAGGTCGCCGGCCCGGTTCACCGCCTGGCGGATCACGTCGGCCACGGCGACCAGGCACTTGTCGGCCTCGGGGTGCCCCAGGGTGTCGTTGTAGGCCTTGAAGTTGTCGATGTCGGCGATCACCACGGCCAGCGGCGTTCGCGTGCGCAAGGCGCGCCGCCACTCGATGTCGAGCACCTGGTCCAGGCGGCGGCGGTTGGGCAGGCCGGTCAGTGCGTCGGCGAAGGACAGGCGCGAGAGGTGCTCGTTGGCCAGCCTCAGCTCTTCGGTCTTCTCGGCCACCAGCCTCTCCATCTCGGCGTGCCGCAGGCGCAGGTGACGGGTGCGCAGCCGGAACACGCCCACCGCCGCGGCCAAAGCCACGAGCACGGCCATCGCCCTGAACCAGGCGGTCTGGTGGACGTGCGGCTGCACGGTGACGGCCATCGCCGCGCCGGCCTCCTGCCATCGCTTGCCGTCGATCGACGCCGCGACGCGGAAGCTGTAGCTGCCGTGCGGCAGCGCCGGGAAGGTGGCCTCGCGGCTCTTGCCCGCGTCCACCCAGTCGGGCGTGATGCCGTCCATGCGGTAGCGGAAACGCACCCGCTCGGCGTTGAGCAGCGTGCCGGCGGTGTAGCGGATGCTCAGCGGCACCGACCCGGGCGGCAGCACGATCGCCGCGTCCGGCAGCGCTGCGACGCCGTTCACCGATACCTCCTCGACGGCCACGGAGGGCGGCTCGCCCGTGTCCGGCAGGTGGGCCGGGTCGACGATGACCAGGCCCCTGAACGAAGGCAGCCAGAGGTGGCCGTTGGCGTCGATGGCGCCCGCCGGCTGCAGGGCGCCGGCGAAGGTGTTGGCGCGCAGCGCGTCGCCCGGGCCGTAGCCGGTGGAACTCACCTTGGAGACGCGCCCTTCGACGAAGGCGTCGAGCTCGGCGCGCGGCACGCGGTAGAAGCCGCGGTTGCTGGTGATCCAGAAGTTGCCCGTGCGGTCCTCCAGGATCACCTGCACCAGGCCGTCCCACAAGCCGTCGGCAGGCCGGATGGTGCCGATGCGGCCGTCGCGCAGTCGGTTGATGCCTTCGCCGTTGGTGCCGATCCACAGCGAGCCGGCGGCGTCTTCGTGCAGCGCCAGGATCGAGTTCGACGCCAGGCCCTGCTTTCGCGTCAGGGTGTCGAAGCTGCCGTTGCGATAGCGCAGCAGCCCGCTGCCGACGGTGCCGAACCACAGCGTGCCGCTGCGGTCTTCGACGATCGCGGCCACCGCTTCGAGGGGCACACCCGGGTCGCGCACCGGCGTGAAGACCCGGCCGTCGAAACGCGCCAGCCCCGACGCGGTGCCGGCCCAGAGCACGCCGCTGCGGTCGCGGTGCAGCACGCGGACATCGACGTTGGGCAGGCCGTCGGCGATGCCGAAGTTCTGCAGCCGGCCCGCGTGCCAGCGTGAGACACCGCCGGTATAACTGGCGATCCAGACCGCCCCGTCGTGGTCTTCGTACAGGCTCGAGGACTCGTCGCTGGACAGGCCGTCGTTGCGGGTGATGGCCGTGATCCGGTCCTCTTCGACGCGGTTGACCCCGCCTCCGGCCGTCGAGACCCAGGACGTGCGGTCGCGGGCATGCAGGACCGACCGCACGTTGTCGTGGGACAGACCCTCGGGCTTGCCGAAAACGATGAAGGCGCGGTTGGCGAGTCGGTTCAGGCCACCATGCCAGGTGCCGACCCAGACGCTGCCCTCGCGGTCGACGTGCACCGACCAGACATGGTCACCCTCGAGTCCGGCGGCGGCGTTGACCGACGAGAAGCGGCCGTCGCTCATGCGGCTGACGCCGGCACCCCAGGTGCCGATCCACAACGCTCCGCCCTGGTCGCGCGCCAGCGTCGTAAGCTGGTCGGTGGGCAGTCCGTCGGCGACGGTGTAGGTGCGGATCTGGCCGCGGTCGACGCGCACCAGTCCTGCCCCGGCGGTGGCCGCCCAGATGCCGCCTGCCGGATCGGCCAGCACATGGCGCACCTCGAGGTGCGGGAAACCGTTCGTCGGATTCAGGACCGTGAAGCGTCCTGCGGACATCGACACGAGGCCGCCGCCCGTGGTGCCGATCCACAGCGTGCCGTCCTTGTCGAAGGCGAGCGTGCGCAGCCGGTTGGTGGGCAGGCCATCGGCTTGCTTGAAGACCTTGGCGGCGCCGTCTTGCCAGCGCACCAGGCCGTTTTCGGTGGCGGCCCAGACGGCACCGTCGCTGCCCTGGGCAAACGCCCAGACGCGTCGGCCTTCGGTCAGCTCGTGGGCGAACGCCAGCTCGAAGCGCCCCTGGCGGTAGCGCGTTGCGCCCCAGCTGTGGCCGATCCAGAGCGCGCCTTGTGCGTCCTCCATGAAGCCGAAGACGGGGCGCGAAGCCAGCACCGTCCCGACGGACGATTCGAAGGCCACGAAGCGGCTGCCGTCGAAACGCGCCAGCCCGCCGCCCGTGCCCACCCACAGATAACCATCGCGGGTCTGGAAGAGGGTCTGCACCGTGTTCATGGGCAGGCCTTGCCCGGTCTGCCAGCGGTCGATCTTGAACTGGCTGATGGCCGTTTGCGACGCATCGGCCGGATTCAAGGACTGTGCCTGCGCAGACGGCGCCCACGCCCAGGCCAGCGCGAGGGCACAGGCGAGCCCGGCCATGGCGGCGTGAAACGTTCGGCCTGAATGCGGTGTCATCGGTCAGCCCCGGGGCAGTGTGCGGCAAGGCGTGGCTGGAGGAAGCCGTGAGTTGAGGGGTTTTCGACGGGCGCTTCTGTGCGCGCCGGCCGCGCACGGCGCAGCGCGGCTGCGACTGCCGGCGCCTTCACGCGCTGCCGCGCAAGAGGAAGTCCGCCATCACCGCGCGCCGGCGCCCACTGCGGGGCCCAGCGGCAGGCCGCGCAGCGCCTGCGCCAGCTCGGCGGCCTGCCAGATCGCGATGCGGTGTTCGGCGGCAAACGGCTGTGCGTTGGCGCTGATCTCGCCCAGGCCGACGAAAAGTGCGTCGGACGCGTCGCTGGCCGCACGCGCGGCCTGCAGGGCGCGCAAGGCGTCCAGTCCGGTGCGCGCCGACTTCCAGCGCCGCGCGCTGACGAGCATGCGGCGGCCCTGGCGTTCGAGCTCGAAGTCGACGGCCGCCGTCTTGCCGCGCTGCACGGTGTAGCCGTCGCGGCGGAAGGCCTGCTCGAGCAGCGCCGCGAACGCCGGCCAGGCCATCGC
>CAYJOA010000026.1:10827-38247 GCA_964371495.1 uncultured Rubrivivax sp. | reverse complement strand
GAATCATAATCCGCAGGTCCGGGGTTCAAATCCCTGAAGCGCCACCAAGTTCGCGGCCCGGGCTCTCCATCCAGCCCGGGCCTTTTGTTTTCACAGCCCCTGGATCCACACCATGATTCGCTGTGTCACGCTGGCCGCCACCCTGTTGGCGTTTGCCTTGCCGGCAGCTGCCCAGATGCAGCGCAACTTCCCTGCCACCGCGCTGCGTGGTGAACTGGTCGTGCTGCAGCCACCCGAGGCGCGCCTGAACGGGCGCCCGGCACGGCTGGCCCCCGGCGCGCGCATCCGCGGCGACAACAACCTGTTCGTCTTGTCAGGCGCGCTGATCGACCAGCGGCTGCTCGTGCACTACACGCTGAACACGACCGGCGAGCTGCAGGACGTCTGGGTGCTGACGCCGACGGAGATCGCCAAACGCCCCTGGCCGACGCTGCCCGAGCAGGCCCGCAGCTGGGTCTTCGACCCCGCGGCGCAGGTCTGGAGCCGGCCATGAGCGGCGCCAAGAAGGTCTTCATCCGCACCTTCGGCTGCCAGATGAACGAGTACGACTCGGACAAGATGTCCGACGTGCTGCGCGCCGCCGAGGGCTACGAGCCGACGAACGACGTCGAGCAGGCCGACCTCATCCTCTTCAACACCTGCTCGGTGCGCGAGAAGGCGCAGGAGAAGGTCTTCAGCGACCTCGGCCGCGTCAAGCACCTGAAGAAGAAGGGCGTGCTGATCGGCGTCGGCGGCTGCGTGGCGAGCCAGGAAGGCGCGGCCATCATCCAACGCGCACCGTACGTCGACATCGTCTTCGGCCCGCAGACGCTGCACCGCCTGCCGCAGATGATCGAGGCGCGACGCAGCCAGCGCCGGCCGCAGGTCGACATCAGCTTTCCCGAGATCGAGAAGTTCGACCACCTGCCGCCGGCGCGCGTGGACGGCTCGTCGGCCTTCGTCTCGATCATGGAGGGCTGCTCCAAGTACTGTTCCTACTGCGTCGTGCCGTACACGCGCGGCGAGGAAGTCAGCCGGCCCTTCGACGACGTGCTGGCCGAAGTCGCCGGCCTCGCCGACCAGGGCGTGAAGGAAGTGACGCTGCTGGGCCAGAACGTCAATGCCTACCGCGGCGGGCTGGGCCAGACGGCCGAGATCGCCGACTTCGCGCTGCTGCTGGACTGCGTGGCCGAGATCCCCGGCATCGAACGCATCCGCTACACGACCAGCCACCCGAAGGAGTTCACGCCGCGGCTGATCGACGCCTACGCGCGGCTGCCCCAGCTCGTGAACCACCTGCACCTGCCGGTGCAGCACGGCAGTGACCGCATCCTGTCGGCCATGAAGCGCGGCTACACGGTGCTGGAATACAAGAGCACGGTCCGCAAGCTGCGCGCCGTGCGGCCCGGCATCAGCCTGTCCAGCGACTTCATCGTCGGCTTCCCCGGCGAGACCGAGGACGACTTCGCCCGCACGATGAGCCTGATCGACGAGGTCGGGTTCGACAGCTCTTTCAGCTTCGTCTTCAGCAAGCGCCCGGGCACGCCGGCGGCAGCGCTGCACGACGACACGCCGCAGGCAGTCAAGCTCCAGCGACTGCAGCAGCTTCAAGCCGCCATCGAAACCAACGTGCGCCGCATCGGCGCCAGCCGGGTCGGCACGGTGCAGCGCATCCTGGTCGAAGGGCCATCGCGCAAGGACCCGAACGAACTGATGGGCCGCACCGAATGCAACCGCATCGTCAACTTCGACGGCGGCCCGCTGGCGGCGCGGCTCGTCGGGCAGATGCTGGACGTGCTGATCACCGAAGCGCTGCCGCACTCGCTGCGCGGTACGCCGGTGGCGCAGGACGGCGTCAGCGCCGGCCCCGCCCGGGACCGAAACCCCGCCACCACAGCGTGACGGCACAGACCAGCACCATCGCGCCGTAGGTGGCCATCTTGCCGTCGCGCCCGGACAGCACCAGCCCGGCCAGCGTCACCGCGGCGCACGCTGCGCAGGCCGGCCCGGCGAGCTGGCGCCAGCTCACGCCAGCCAGGGCGCGGCGCCACGACAGCTTGGCGAAAGCAGCCGCCAGGGCCCCCAGCGCGAGCGCGGGGACGAACAGGTTGGTGAGGTGCCACAAGGCGTCCAGCGGTCCCATCGTGCGAGCGGTTCTCCTGGAGCGCAGCAGCCGGCTCGAGGCCGGCACATCTGCTGCCTGGAAAGCCTGTCGCACTGTCACGCCCGCTAAACCTACAATTGTGACGTGAGTGTCTTCGCCCTCGGGCTCAACCACACGACGGCGCCGCTGGACCTGCGCGGCCGGCTCGCCTTCGCACCCGAACAGATGGCGCCGGCGCTGCACGGCCTGCGCGAACGGCTGCAGCGCAGCGTGCCCGAAGCGGCGCTGGTCTCCACCTGCAACCGCACCGAGCTCTACGTGGCCGCAGCCAAGGACAGCACGCAGGCGCTGGTGCGGCCGGCGCTGGACTGGCTGGCCGAACGCGGCGGCATCAGCGGCGGCCAACTGCAGGCGCACAGTTATGTCAGGGAAGACCGCGCCGCGGCACGCCACGCCTTCCGCGTCGCCGCCGGGCTCGACTCGATGGTGCTGGGCGAGCCGCAGATCCTGGGCCAGATGAAGGAAGCGGTGCGCCTGGCCGACGAGGCTGGCACGCTGGGCACCACGCTGCACCAGTTGTTCCAGCGCTCCTTCGCGGTGGCCAAGGAAGTGCGCACCTCGACCGAGATCGGCGCCCATTCGATCAGCATGGCCGCCGCTGCGGTGCGGCTGGCGGCGCAGCTGTTCGAGGACCTGGGCCAGATCCGGGTGCTGTTCGTCGGCGCCGGCGAGATGGTCGAGCTCGTGGCCACGCACTTCGCGGCACGCATGCCCAAGGGCATGGCGGTGGCCAACCGCACGCTGGAACGCGGCGAGCGGCTGGCGGCGCGCTTCGGCGCCGAGTCGATGCG
The DNA here is from genome assembly GCA_964371495.1 of uncultured Rubrivivax sp. Taxonomy (GTDB): domain Bacteria; phylum Pseudomonadota; class Gammaproteobacteria; order Burkholderiales; family Burkholderiaceae_C; genus Rubrivivax. The sequence goes on along the minus strand of CAYJOA010000026.1, from coordinate 35,313 downwards.
GCTGTCGGACCTGCCGTCGCGCTTGCACGAGTTCGACGCCGTCGTCTCGTGCACCGCGAGCACGCTGCCGATCATCGGCCTGGGCGCCGTCGAACGCGCGCTGAAGGCGCGCCGGCACCGCCCGATGTTCATGGTCGACCTGGCTGTGCCGCGCGACATCGAGCCCGAGGTCTCGCGCCTGTCCGACGTCTACCTGTACACGGTGGACGACCTCTCGGCCCTGGTGCAGACCGCGGGCGAGAAGCGCCAGGCCGCCGTCGAGCAGGCCGAGGCCATCATCGACGCCGGCGTGCTGAGCTTCGCCCACTGGCTGGACCAGCGCGCCGCAGTGCCGCTGATCCAGGCCTTGAATCGCCAGGCCGACGACTGGGGCAGCATCGAGCTGGCGCGTGCGCGCAAATTGCTGGGGCGCGGCGAGCCGGTCGAGCGCGTGCTGGAAGCGCTGGCCCAGGGCCTGACGCACAAGATGCTGCACGGCACGCTGGCCGAACTGCACGCCGCCGAGGGCGCCGAGCGCGAGAAGCTGGCCGACACCGTGTCGCGCCTGTTCCTGCGCCAGGGCCAGCGCCGGCCCGGCGGCGAGGGCCGTTAGCGGCTCCGCCACACGGCGGCCCGGTGCCAGTCCGGGCCCTGTGGATTCGACCCCCCAGACATGACACCCGCCCTGCGTGAACAGTTCGAGCGGCTGGTCCTGCGCCTGGCCGAACTCGACGCGACCCTGGCCGACCCGCTGCTTGCCGGCGACATCAAGCGCTGGCGCCAGCTCTCGCGCGAGCAGTCCGAAGCGCAGGACATCGTCGGCCGCTTCCGCCGCTGGCAGCAGCGCGAGCGCGACCTCGCCGCCGCGCGCGAGATGGCCGGCACCGAGAGCGACCCCGAAATGGCGGCCATGGCGCGCGAGGAGATCGCCGCCGCCAGCGCCGACATGCAGCGCCTGCAGGCCGAACTGCAGGCGGCGCTGATCCCGCGCGACCCCGACGACGAGCGCAACGCCTTTCTGGAAATACGCGCCGGCACCGGCGGCGACGAATCGGCGCTCTTTGCCGGTGACCTGGCGCGCATGTACCTGCGTTTTTTCGAGCGCCAGGGCTGGCGCGTCGAGGTCATGAGCGAGAGCCCGGCCGAACTCGGCGGCTACAAGGAGCTCGTGCTGCGCATCGAAGGCGATCGGGTCTACGAGCAGCTGCGCTTCGAGTCCGGCGGCCACCGCGTGCAGCGCGTGCCGGCCACCGAGAGCCAGGGCCGCATCCACACCAGCGCCTGCACGGTGGCCGTGATGCCCGAACCCGACGAAACCGAGGAAGTGCAGCTCAACCCGGCCGAGCTGCGCATCGACACCTTCCGCGCCAGCGGTGCCGGCGGCCAGCACGTCAACAAGACCGACAGCGCCATCCGCATCACGCACCTGCCCACCGGGCTGGTGGCCGAATGCCAGGACGACCGCTCGCAGCACCGCAACAAGGCCAAGGCGATGGCGGTGCTGGTGGCGCGGCTGCGCGACAAGGAACGGACCGAGCGCGCCGCCAAGGAAGCGGCGCAGCGCAAGAGCCTGATCGGCAGCGGCGACCGCAGCGACCGCATCCGCACCTACAACTTTCCGCAGGGCCGGCTCACCGACCACCGCATCAACCTCACGCTGTACAAGCTGGGTCAGATCATGGAAGGCGACCTCGGCGACGTGGTGGCGGCGCTGCAGGCGGCCCGTGCCGCCGAACAGCTGGCGGCGCTGGAAACCGGCAGCGGAATGTGAGCGCCTGCTCCGGGCCCTTGGGCGGATGCGCTTCGTGCCTTCACAGGCTCTGAACCCACCGCTGCCCGCCAGCGTCGGTGCGGCGATGGCCACGGCGAGGGAGCTGGGCGTGACGCGGCTGGATGCGCAGTGGCTGCTGGCCCACCACCTCGGCCGCCCGCGCAGCTGGCTGCTGGCGCACGACACCGACGTGCTGCCCGCCGCGGCCGCCGAGGCCGTGCGCGCCGACCTGCTGCGCCTGGCCGACGGCGTACCGCTGGCCTACCTGACCGGCAGCCGCGGATTCCACGGTCTGCAGCTGCAAGTCACGCCCGACGTGCTCGACCCGCGGCCGGACACCGAGACGCTGGTCGACTGGGCGCTGGACCTGCTGGCCGGCGAGTTGGCCGGCGTCGCCAAGCCGCAGGTGCTGGACCTGGGCACCGGCAGTGGTGCCATCGCGCTGGCGGTCAAACAGGCCTGCCCGCGCGCCCGGGTGCGCGCGCTCGACGCCAGTCCGGCCGCGCTGGCCGTGGCCCGTGCCAACGGCGAGCGGCTGGGCCTGGCGGTGGACTGGCTGGCCAGCGACTGGTGGTCGGCGCTGCCGCCACCGCCGGTGCACCTGGCGCTGAGCAACCCGCCCTACATCGCCGCCGACGACCCCCACCTGCCGGCGCTGAAGCACGAACCACGCGCCGCGCTGACGCCGGGCGGCGACGGCCTGGCGGCCATCGAGGCGCTGATCGCCGGCGCCGCGGCGCACCTGCGGGCCGCCGGCTGGCTGCTCGTCGAGCACGGCTACGACCAGGCCGACGCGGTGCGCCGGCGCCTCGCCGAGGCCGGATTCGAAGCGGTGAGTACCCGGCGCGACCTGGCCGACCACGAACGCTGCAGCGGCGGCCGCCGGCCCGCCACCGTTGTGTCTGCCCAACAGCCGGAGGTACCGCCGCACAGCCGACGCGACGCCGCCGACGGCGCCTGAATTGCCCCTCGTTCGGGGGGCATTTGCACCGATCGGGTCAAACCCAACACGGGGCTGCGGGACTACTATCGATGCAAAGGCCGGCGCTGTCCGCGACGGCCCGGTCCCCGGCCCCGGGGGAAGGAGCGGAAGATGTACAAGATCCCTCTCGCCTGCCTGCTCGCACTGCTGGCCACCAGCGCCGGCGCCCAGAACGGATTGAATGTGAGTCTGGACGCGGCGCCTGGCGCGCGCGCGTCCGAGCGCAGCCTGCGTTTCGGCGTCGGCGAGTTCCGCTTCGACCTGTCGGTGGCCGAACCGGGCACGGCGCGAGCCCGCGCCCGGTTGCTCGGCGACTACTACCTCACCGGCCCCGGCTTCGGCGGCGCCCAGGTCAGCGGCGGCTTGCGCGTCACCAGCGGCCTGGCGATCGGGCCGCGCGACGGCACTGCGGCGTTGCCGCCCTCTCGCCTGGAAGGTGGACTGCAGTGGGGGCCTCGCGAAGCGGGCTCCACGCTGGCAGATCGCTACGGCGCCCGCGTCGCCCTGCCCTACATCGGGCTGGGCTACACCAGCCTGTCGTCGCGCGCCGGATGGGGTTTGTCGGCCGACATCGGCCTGGGCGGCCAGCGCCCGGGCGAACGCGTACGCTTCGGCGCCGGCAATCCGACCGCGGCACAGTTCGAGAACGTGCTCAACGACCTGCGCCTGGCGCCGGTGATCCAGCTCGGCGTGTCGTACGCGTTCTGAATCGCCGGCGCGGCGGCGCCCGCGGCCACCACGGCAACCCGGGCATGGCGGCGCGGCGGTCCGCTGTGGCCTGGGATGCCGTATAAACGCAGTCCCCACAGCAACCGATCGAGATCGATCACCATGAGCGACGTCCAGCAACGCATCGATGAATTGGTCAAGGGCAACCACGTCGTGCTCTTCATGAAGGGCACGGCCCAGTTTCCGATGTGCGGCTTCTCGGGCCGCGCGATCCAGATCCTCAAGGCCTGCGGCGCAGACGACCTGAAGACCTTCAACGTGCTCGAAGACGAAGAAGTGCGCCAGGGCATCAAGGACTACGCGCAGTGGCCCACCATCCCGCAGCTCTACGTCAACGGCGAATTCGTCGGCGGCTCGGACATCATGATGGAGATGTACCAGAGCGGCGAGCTGCAGCAGGTGCTGGGCAAGCCTTGAAGTGAATCCCCCCGCGGCGCCTTCGGCGGGGCCATCGCCATGAACGCCCCACAGCGCCTGGTCGTCGGCATCACCGGCGCCACCGGCGCGGTGTATGGCGTCAGGCTGCTGGCGCGCGCGCGCCAACTGGGCGTGCAGACTCACCTGGTCGTGACGCCTTCGGGGGTGCTGAACGCCCACCACGAACTCGCGCTGGACCGCAGGGCCCTCGACGCCATGGCCGACCGGGCCTACGCGCCCGGCGACGTCGGTGCCTGCCTGGCCAGCGGCAGCTTCGACACCGCGGCGATGGTCGTGGCACCGTGCTCGATGAAGACGCTGGCCGCCATCGCCCACGGATTTGCGGACAACCTGCTCACGCGCGCCGCCGACGTCACGCTGAAGGAACGCCGGCGGCTGCTGCTGATGGTGCGCGAGACGCCGTTCAACCTGGCGCACCTGCGCAACATGACGGCCGTCACCGAAATGGGCGCCATCGTCTTCCCGCCCTTGCCGGCCTTCTACCTGAAGCCGGCGGGCATCGCCGAGATGGTCGACGACAGCGTCGAGCGCGTGCTCGCACTGCTCGGACTTCGCGGTGCAGCGCCCAGGGAGTGGAACGGCCTCTGACCGTGCCGCCCCGGCTGTGCGGTCCAGCTTTCAGACCGCTGCAATGTCCCAGGCCCGCCGCGCGCCGAACACCAGGTTCGGGTAGTCGGCACGCCCGCGGCTGCCGTTGTAGCGGCCCAGTGCCATGAACAGGTCGCCACGTTCTCGGTCGAGGTAGTGGCGCAGGATGACGCAGCCGAAGCGCAGGTTGGTCTGCAGGTGAAACAGGCGCCTGGCATCGCCGTCGCCGATCAGCCGCGCCCAGAACGGCATCACCTGCATGTAGCCGCGCGCGCCGGCGCTGCTGATGGCGTACTTGCGAAAGCCGCTCTCGACCTGGATCAGACCCAGCACGAGCGGCGTTTCCAGCCCGGCGCGCCGGCTTTCATACCAGACGGCCTCCAGGAATTCGACCCGGGTGTGGTGTTCGGCCTTGCGTCGCTTGAGCCGTTCGCTGGCGGCACCCAGCCAGCGCAGGTAGGCCAGCCGCTGCTCGACGGTGTCGAAGCGCGGCCTGGGCGGTGCGGACTCGGCCACCGACGCGGCGAGCGCCGTGCGCACCGCGTCGGCCAGCGGTTCTTCGACCTGCGCGCCGGCGTGGGCCCGGCGCCGCCAGGGCGGCAGCTGTGCGACCAGCAGCGCCAGCGGTGTGCCCAGCAGCGCGCGGCGCGCCGGCGTCATGCCTGCAGACGGCCTCTCACGCCGGCCTCGGCCCCGGCCAGCGGCAGCACCGTGGCCGCGACGTCGCGGCGCCCCTGCACTTCCACCGTGCCGGCCTTGAGGCCGCGGTCGGACACCACCACACGCAGCGGCACGCCGATGAGTTCCCAGTCGGCGAACATCGCGCCGGGCCGTTCGCCGCGGTCGTCGAGCACGACGTCGACGCCGGCTGCCGCCAGCTCGTCGTGCAGGCGGTCGGCGGCCAGGCGCACGTCGCTGCTGCGGTCGTAGCCGATCGGACAGATGGCCACCGTGAACGGCGCCATCGCCAGCGGCCAGACGATGCCACGCTCGTCGTGGTTCTGCTCGATCGCCGCGCCGAGCAAGCGCGTCACGCCGATGCCGTAGCAGCCCATCACGAAGGGCTGCGGCTTGCCGGCTTCGTCCAGGTAGGTGGCCTTCATGGCGTCGCTGTACTTGGTGCCGAGCAGGAAGATGTGGCCGACCTCGATGCCGCGCTGGATCGCCAGCACGCCCAGGCCGTCGGGCGAGGGGTCGCCGGGCGAGACGTTGCGGAGGTCGGCCACGACATCCGGTTCGGGCAGGTCGCGGCCCCAGTTGGCGCCGGTGTGGTGGAAGTCGGCCTCGTTGGCGCCGCAGACGAAGTCGCTCATCAGCGCCACCGTGCGGTCGGCAACGACCTTGACCGGCCTGCGCGTCGCAATCGGCCCCAGGTACCCGGGTTTGCAGCCGAAGTGGTCTTCGATCTCGGCACCGGTGGCGAAGCGGAAGCCACCCTTCAGGCCTTCGACCTTGCCGGCCTTGATCTCGTTCAGGCTGTGGTCGCCGCGCACCAGCAGCAGCCAGACGGTGGTGCGGACGATGTCGCCGCGTTCGTTCTTCTCGTCGGTGGCCAGCACGAGCGACTTCACCGTGCGCTGCAGCGGCAGGCCCAGCAGAGCCGCCACGTCTTCGCAGGTGGCCTTGGCCGGCGTCGGTGTCTTCGCCAGCGGCAGGGCCGGGGCGGCGCGCTCCTTCAGCAGCGGCAGCGCTTCGGCCAGTTCGATGTTGGCCGCGTAGTCGCTCGTCGGACAGTAGACGATGGCGTCCTCGCCGGTGTCGGCGATGACCTGGAACTCCTGCGACACGTCGCCGCCGATGGCCCCGGTGTCGGCGGCCACGGCACGGTAGCGCAGGCCCATGCGGTCGAAGATGGCGCAGTAGGCGCCGTGCATGGCGTCGTAGCTGCGGCGACCGGCCTCGAAGTCACGGTCGAAGGAGTAGGCGTCCTTCATCGTGAACTCGCGGCCGCGCATGACGCCGAAGCGCGGCCGGCGCTCGTCGCGGAACTTGGTCTGGATGTGATAGAAATTGCGCGGCAGCTGCCTGTAGCTGCGCAGTTCCTGGCGCGCGATGTCGGTGATGACTTCTTCGCTCGTCGGCTGGATCACGAAGTCACGGTCGTGGCGGTCCTTCACGCGCAGCAACTCGGGGCCGTACTTCTGGAAGCGACCGGTCTCCTGCCACAGCTCGGCGGGCTGCACCACGGGCATCAGCAGTTCCACCGCGCCGGCGCGGTTCATCTCTTCGCGGATGATGCCTTCGACCTTGCGTATCACGCGCAGGCCCAGCGGCATGTAGCTGTAGATGCCGGCTCCCAGGCGCTTGATGAGGCCGGCGCGCATCATCAGCTGGTGGCTGGCGACCTCGGCGTCGGCAGGCGCTTCCTTGAGCGTGGAGATGAAGGTCTGGGAGGCTTTCATGGGGCTCTATGTGCACGCGGCGGCGGGTCGGCGGCAAGGCCCCTCGGAGGCCTGAAACGGCCTCCACAGGCGCATGCGGGTTAGCGCGGGTTCGCGCTCCGCACCGCGCCGGTGCAATAATGAAATCAGTGACAAATTCGGGATTTGATTATGCTCGACCGGGAAGGCTTCAGGCCCAACGTCGGCATCATCCTGCTCAACTCGCGTAATCAGGTCTTCTGGGGCAAGCGGCTGCGCACGCACTCGTGGCAATTTCCGCAGGGTGGCATCAAATACGGCGAGTCGCCCGAGCAGGCGATGTTTCGCGAACTGCATGAAGAAGTGGGCTTGCTGCCCGAGCACGTGCAGATCCTCGCCCGCACGCGCGACTGGCTGCGCTACGAGGTGCCCGACCACTTCATCCGCAAGGATGCGCGCGGGCACTACCGCGGCCAGAAGCAGATCTGGTTCCTGCTCAGGCTGGTCGGTCGCGACAGCGACATGAACCTGCGCGCCACCGACCACCCGGAATTCGACGCCTGGCGCTGGAACGACTACTGGGTGCCGCTGGACGTGGTGATCGAGTTCAAGCGCGGCGTCTACGAGTTGGCGCTCACCGAACTGGCGCGCTTCCTGCCCCGCGTCAGCCACCACAACCGGTATCTGCGCACCGGTTTGCGCTCGCAGCGCACCGAACCCGAGACGCAGCCATTCCCGCCGCTGCCGCCCGAGGTCAACCCGACGCCCGCGAAGTGAGCCCCGCCACCGAGCCGACCGCCGTTACACCAGCACCAGGTTGGTACGGTGGATCAGCTCGGGCTCGTTGGCGTAGCCCAGCAGCGCTTCGATCTGCGCCGAAGGTTTGCGCGCGATGAGCCGCGCCTCGGCGGCCGAGTAGTTGGCCAGCCCGCGCGCCACCTCGGCGCCGGCCAGCGTGCGCACCGCGATGACGTCGCCGCGCGCGAATTCGCCGGTGACCTCGTGCACGCCTATGGGCAGCAGGCTCTTGCCTTCGTCGCGCAGTTTGGCCACCGCGCCGTCGTCGACCACCACCGCGCCGCGCAACTGCAGGTGGTCGACCATCCACTGCTTGCGTGCCGCCAGCTTGGCCGTGCCGGCGACCAGCGCGGTGCCGATGGCCTCGCCGCCAGCCAGGCGCAGCAGCACGTCGTCTTCGCGGCCCCAGGCGATGACGGTGCTGGTGCCGCTGCCGGCCGCTCGCTTGGCAGCCAGGATCTTGGTCAGCATGCCGCCGCGGCCGATGCCCGAACCGGCGCCGCCGGCCATCGCCTCTAGCGCCGGGTCGCCGGCGGTGGCCTCGGCGATGAATCGCGCCTGCGGATCCTTGCGCGGGTCAGCCGAGTACAGGCCGCGCTGATCGGTCAGGATGACATAGGCGTCGGCGTCGACGAGGTTGGCAACCAGCGCGCCGAGGGTGTCGTTGTCGCCGAACTTGATCTCGTCGTTGACGACGGTGTCGTTCTCGTTGATGACCGGGATCACCTTCAGCGCCAGCAATGTGAGCAGCGTCGAGCGTGCGTTGAGATAGCGCTCGCGGTCGGCCAGATCGGCGTGCGTCAGCAGCACCTGCGCACTGCCCATGCCGTGCGCGGCCAGCCGCGACTCGTACATCTGCACCAGCCCCATCTGCCCCACCGCGGCGGCGGCCTGCAGTTCGTGCAGTTCCTTCGGCCGTTGCGTCCAGCCCAGGCGTTTCATGCCCTCGGCGATGGCGCCGCTGGAGACCATCACGACTTCGCGGCCCTGCCGGGCGAGCGCGGCGAGCTGGCGCGACCAGTTGCCTATGGCCTGGGCGTCGACGCCGCGGCCTTCGTTGGTGACGAGGCTGGAGCCGACCTTGACGACGATGCGGCGCGCGCCGGCAAGCAGGCTAGGCATGCGGCGCCGGCGTCTCGTCGTCGAAGCGCGGGTCGGGCAGCGGCTCTTCGCGCTGGTATTCGGCGACGTGGGTCCAGATGGCCTCGACCAGCGGCTGCAGCCCCTCGCGCGCCAGCGCCGAGATCGTGAACACCGGGCCCTTCCAGCGCAGCCGGCGCACCCAGTCCTTGATGCGCTGCTCGCGTTCGGCCGCCGGCACCATGTCGATCTTGTTGAAGACCAGCCAGCGCGGCTTGGCGTGCAGCTTGGGGTCGTACTTCTTCAGCTCGGCGGCGATGGCGCGCACCTGGGCCACCGGGTCGGCGTCGTCGAAAGGCGCCGCATCGACGATGTGCAGCAGCAGCCGCGTGCGCTGCAGATGGCGCAGGAACTGGTGGCCGAGGCCCGCACCCTCGGACGCGCCTTCGATCAGGCCGGGAATGTCGGCAACGACAAAGCTGCGCTCGGGCCCGACACGCACCACGCCCAGGTTGGGGTGCAGCGTCGTGAACGGGTAATCGGCGATCTTCGGCCGCGCATTGGAGATTGCCGCGATCAAGGTCGACTTGCCGGCGTTGGGCATGCCCAGCAGCCCGACGTCGGCCAGCACGCGCAACTCGAGCTGCAGCTTGTAGGCCTCGCCGGGCCAGCCGGGTGTCTTCTGGCGCGGGCTGCGGTTGGTGCTGGTCTTGAAGTGCAGGTTGCCGAAACCGCCGTCGCCCCCCTTGGCCAGCAGCGCACGCTGGCCGTGCTCGAGCAGTTCGACCATCACCGCACCGGTTTCGGCGTTGCTGATGATGGTGCCTACCGGCATGCGCAGCTCGATGTCGGGTGCGGCGGCGCCGAACTGGTCCGAACCCCGTCCCTGCTCGCCGTTCTTCGCGATGTGGCGGCGTGCGTAGCGGTAGTCGATGAGGGTGTTGATGTTGCGGTCGGCGAGCGCCCAGACGCTGCCGCCGCGGCCACCGTCGCCGCCGTTGGGGCCGCCGAAGGGGATGAACTTCTCGCGCCTGAAGCTCGCGCAGCCGGCACCGCCATCGCCGGCGGCGATGTCGATGGTGGCTTCGTCGACGAATTTCATGGTCAGCAGATGGTAGCGGCAGCGGATAAACGACGAAGCCCCGGCAGACCGGGGCTTCGCGCGCGAGCGAAGTGAGTCCTCAGACCGGCTTCACGAACACGGTCTGGCGATTCTTCTCGCCCTTGATGTCGAAGGACACCGCGCCGTCAACCAGCGCGAACAGCGTGTGGTCGCGGCCCATGCCGACACCAACGCCGGCGTGAAACTTGGTGCCGCGCTGACGGACGATGATGCCGCCGGCGCTGATCTGCTGGCCGCCGAAGACCTTCACGCCCAGCATCTTGGGCTGCGAATCGCGGCCGTTGCGGGTGGAGCCGCCGCCCTTTTTCTGTGCCATGGTGGATGCTCCTTCTAGGCGTTGATCGAGCCGATCTGCAGCTCGGTGTAAGTCTGGCGATGGCCGCCGTGCTTCTGGTAGTGCTTGCGGCGGCGCATCTTGAAGATGCGCACCTTGTCGTGCTTGCCCTGCGACAGCACGGTGGCGGTGACCTTGGCACCCGCGACCCAGGGCGCCCCGACCTTGAGCTCGGCGCCGCTGCCGACGGCGAGTACCTGGTCGATGACGATTTCCTGGCCCACGTCCGCAGCTATCTGTTCTACCTTGATCTTTTCGCCGGCAGCAACCTTGTATTGCTTGCCACCGGTTTTTATGACCGCGTACATGTGTGACCTCTCTAAGAACTGCCGCGCGCGGGTTCATGCAGATGCGGCGTCCCCATGGAAGCCGTCCGCCCGGCGCAGAGCCTGCGATACTACCACGCCTGGCGACCGCGGCAGACCGAGCGCGCTCGAGCGGGCTCAGCTTCCTATAATGCGCGACGCTCCGGCCAGTCCTTTCGTGCTCGAAACCACCGTTCCCCCTGCCAACGCCGCGGACCCGACCGAGTCGGCCATGCAGCGCGTGGACGCCGTGATCCGGGAACGGCTGGCCTCGCGCGTGGTTCTCATCGACCAGATCTCGCACTACATCATCGGCGCCGGCGGCAAGCGCATCCGGCCGCGCCTGGTGCTGCTCTTCTGCGAGGCACTGGGCTTCGACGGCCCCGAGCAGCACGAGCTGGCGGCCATCGTCGAATTCATCCACACCGCGACCCTGCTGCACGACGACGTGGTCGATGAGTCGGCGCTGCGCCGCGGTCGGGCCACGGCCAATGCGATGTTCGGTAACGCCGCCAGCGTGCTGGTCGGCGACTTCCTGTACTCGCGCGCATTCCAGATGATGGTGTCGGTGAACCGCATGCGTGTGCTCGAGGTGCTGGCCGACGCCACCAACGTCATCGCCGAAGGCGAAGTGCTGCAGTTGATGAACATCCACGACCCCGATCTGGCCGTGGCCGACTACCTGCAGGTCATCCGCTACAAGACAGCCAAGCTGTTCGAGGCCAGCGCGCGCCTGGGCGCCGTGCTGGCGGGTGCCCCGCCGGCGCTGGAAGAGGCCTGCGCCTCCTACGGGCGATCGCTGGGCACCGCGTTCCAACTCGTCGACGACCTGCTCGACTACGAAGGCAACAGCGACGAGCTCGGCAAGAACGTCGGCGACGACCTGCGCGAGGGCAAACCCACACTGCCGCTGCTCATCGCCATGGAGCGCGCGGCCGCGCCCCAGCGGGCGCTGATCCGCCACGCCATCGAGCACGGCGAGGAGCACAAGCTGCCCGAGATCCTGGCCATCGTGAAGGGCACCGGCGCGCTCGACGCCACCCGCTCGGCTGCGCTCAAGGAGGCCGACGACGCGCGGCTGGCCCTGGCGGCGCTGCCCGCCTCGCGGGCGCACGAGGCTCTGCTAGACTTATGCGTTCGGTTGATGCACCGGTCGTCCTGAGATCGGTGACTTCTGCCACACGTCACGCTGCCGGCGCAAGACCGCGGCATGACACCATCGGGGTGTAGCTTAGCCTGGTAGAGCGCTACGTTCGGGACGTAGAGGCCGGAGGTTCGAATCCTCTCACCCCGACCAGGTTTTCATCGATCTCCGGCGCCGGCCGGTCCAAACGCCACCGGAATATCGGCCCCCATGGGGCGTGGCTTTTCAGCGTTTACACCTCGGGGCGGATCGGCGATGATCTTTTCGATATGCATTCGCCGAACTGACGCGCATGGCCGTCGAGACGCTGGTTGAACCGCCGCCTTCCTCGCTGTCGGGCGTGGCGCGCGTGCTCGTCAACGCCGGCAAGCTCAGCGCCAGGACCGCCGAGGAACTGACGAAGACGGCGCGCGAGCGCAAGAGCAGCTTCGTTGCGGCCGTCATCAGCGCCGGGGCCGTGAAGTCCGACGACCTGGCGCACACCTTGTCCAGCGCGCTGGCGCTGCCGCTGCTGGACCTGAACGCCGTCGACGCGCAGAAGCTGCCGCGCAACATCGTCGACCACAAGATCTCCAGCCAGTACCAGCTGATGGTGCTGGGCAAGCGCGGCAACCGCCTGTTCATCGGCGCCGCCGATCCCACCGACCAGGAAGCGGTCGACCGTATCAAGTTCACCACCCAGCTCACGCCGGAATGGGTGATCGTCGAGCACGACAAGCTGATGCGCCAGCTCGAGGCGCAGAACGCCAGCGCCAACGACGTGCTGGAGTCGATGGCCAGCGCCGATTTCGACTTCGACGTCACCGACGACGACGCGGTGACGGCCGCCGAAGCAGCCGATGTCTCGACCGAGGTCGAGGACGCGCCGGTGGTGCGCTTCCTGCAGAAGATGCTCATCGACGCCATCAACATGCGCGCGTCGGACCTGCACTTCGAGCCCTACGAGTACACCTACCGCGTGCGCTTCCGCATCGACGGCGAACTGCGCGAGATCACGCAGCCTCCGGTGGCCATCAAGGAGAAGCTGGCCTCGCGCATCAAGGTCATCTCGCGCATGGACATCGCCGAAAAGCGCGTGCCGCAGGACGGCCGCATGAAGCTGAAGTTCGGCAGCAAGGCGATCGACTTCCGCGTCAGCACGCTGCCCACGCTGTTCGGCGAGAAGGTCGTGATCCGTATCCTCGACTCGTCCAGCGCCAAGCTGGGCATCGAAGCGCTCGGCTACGAAAAGGTCGAGAAGGACCGGCTGATGCACGCCATCGGCCGGCCCTACGGCATGATTCTCGTCACCGGCCCCACCGGCAGCGGCAAGACGGTGTCGCTGTACACCTGCCTGAACATCCTCAACCAGCCGGGCGTCAACATCGCCACCGTCGAGGACCCGGCGGAAATCAACTTGCCGGGCATCAACCAGGTCAACGTCAACGAACGCGCCGGCCTGACCTTCGCCGCCGCGCTCAAGTCCTTCCTGCGGCAGGACCCGGACATCATCATGGTCGGCGAAATCCGCGACCTCGAAACCGCCGACATCGCGATCAAGGCCGCGCAGACCGGCCACCTGGTGATGAGCACGCTGCACACCAACGACGCGCCGACCACCCTGACGCGGCTGCTCAACATGGGTGTGCCGCCGTTCAACATCGCCTCCAGCGTGCTGCTCATCACCGCGCAGCGCCTGGCGCGCAGGCTGTGCGAGAACTGCAAGAAGCCGGCCGACTACCCGCGCGACTCACTGCTCAAGGCCGGCTTCAAGCCCGAAGAGATCGACGGCAACTGGAAGCCCTACCGCGCCGTCGGCTGTGCGAGTTGCAACAACGGTTACAAGGGCCGCGTCGGCCTGTACCAAGTGATGCCCATCACCGAGGCCATCCAGCGCATCATCCTCACCGAGGGCACCGCCCTGGACATCGCCAAGCAGGCCGAGATCGAAGGCGTGCGCGACCTGCGCCAGGCCGGCCTGGCCAAGGTGCGCGCCGGCGTGACCACCCTCGAAGAAGTGATCACCGTCACCAACGAATAGCCGGCCACGCCACCCCACACCCCGCAAGCCCCACACATCCATGGCCACAGCAGCACTCGGCAAGAATCTCAAGGAAGCCCTCTTCGAGTGGGAAGGCAAGGACAAGAACGGCAAGGTCGTGCGCGGCGAGATGCGCGCCGGGGGCGAAGCCGCGGTCAACGCCAGCCTGCGGCGGCAGGGCATCCTGATCACCAAGGTCAAGCGGCGGCGCATGAGTGGCGGGCGCTCGATCAAGCAGAAGGACATCGCCATCTTCACGCGCCAGCTGGCGACCATGATGAAGGCCGGCGTACCCTTGCTGCAGTCCTTCGACATCGTCGGTCGCGGCAGCACCAATCCGCGCATGACCAAGCTGCTCAGCGACATCCGCGCCGACGTCGAGACCGGCACCAGCCTGTCGGCGGCGTTCCGCCGGCACCCGATGCACTTCGACGCGCTGTACTGCAACCTGGTCGAGGCCGGCGAGGCCGGCGGCATCCTGGAAGCCTTGCTCGACCGCCTGGCGATCTACCAGGAAAAGACGATGGCGATCAAGAGCAAGATCAAGTCGGCGCTGATGTACCCGGTGGCGGTGCTGGTGGTCGCCTTCGTCGTGCTGACGGTGATCATGATCTTCGTCATTCCGGCCTTCGAGGAGGTGTTCCAGTCCTTCGGCGGCGAGCTGCCGGCGCCGACACTGGTGGTCATCGCGCTGTCGAAGTTCTTCACCCGCTGGTGGTGGGCGATCTTCGGCCTGCTCGGCGGCGGCATCTATTTCTTCCTGGAGAGCTGGAAACGCTCCGAGAAGGTGCAGATGGCAATGGACCGGCTGCTGCTCAAGCTGCCGATCTTCGGCGACCTGGTCCACAAGTCGGTGATCGCGCGCTGGACGCGCACCTTGTCGACGATGTTCGCCGCCGGCGTGCCGCTGGTCGAAGCGCTCGACTCGGTGGGCGGCGCCTCCGGCAACGCCGTCTACGCGCAGGCCACCGAGCAGATCCAGCGCGACGTCTCCACTGGCGCGGCGCTGACCACCTCGATGGCGGCCACCGGCGTGTTCCCGACCATGGTGCTGCAGATGGCGTCGATCGGCGAGGAATCCGGCTCGCTGGACCACATGCTGGCCAAGGCGGCCGAGTTCTACGAGGACGAAGTCGACGAGATGGTCAAGGGCCTGTCGAGCCTGATGGAGCCCTTGATCATCGTCATCCTCGGCACCCTGATCGGCGGCATCGTGGTTTCGATGTACCTGCCCATCTTCAAGCTCGGTGCGGTGGTTTGACCCCCCCCCGTAGCGCCTTCGGCGCGCCCCCCCAGGGGGGCGCCGCCAGCGGGCCGGCAGAGCCGGATCCGCGGCGGCCGCTTGGCCGGAATCGCCGCTGCTCGTGACCTCCTTTCTGAGCGATCTTCCGCTGCACCTGCTGCTCTCGCCCTGGGCCCTGGCACTGCTGGGGCTGGCGGTGGGCAGCTTTCTCAACGTCGTCGTGCACCGCCTGCCGCTGATGCTGGAGCGCCAGTGGTGGGGTGATGTCGCCGCGCAGCTGGCCGACGGCGAGTCGCACCGGCGTGTCTTTGCGGTGGCGGCGCCGGAGCGCCTGGCGCAGGTCGGCGGCGCGCTCGACAAGGCGCTCGCCGCGCTGCCGCCGCTGAGCCTGGCACGGCCCGGTTCACGCTGCCCGCACTGCGGCCACCGCATCCGCTGGTACGAGAACCTGCCGGTGCTCAGCTGGCTGGCCCTCAAGGCCCGCTGTTCGGCTTGCGGCGTGCGCATCGCGCTGCGCTACCCGCTGGTGGAGCTGGCCACGGCCGCGCTCTTCGCCGCCGTGGCCTGGCGGGTGGGGCCGCAACCGCAGGTGCTGCTGTGGTGCGGCGTGGTCGCGGTGCTGCTGGCGCTGGCACTGATCGACTGGGACACCACGGTGCTGCCCGACGCATTGACGCTGCCGCTGCTCTGGGCGGGCCTGGCCTCGGCGGCCCTGGGCTGGCTGCCAGGTCTGACGCTGGCGCAGTCCCTGGGCGGCGCGGCGGCGGGTTACCTGTCGCTGTGGTCGGTGTACTGGCTGTTCAAGCTCGTCACCGGCAAGGAGGGCATGGGTTACGGCGACTTCAAGCTGCTCGGTGCCCTGGGTGCCTGGCTGGGCTGGCAGGCCATCCTGCCGGTCGTGCTGATGG
The DNA here is from genome assembly GCA_964371495.1 of uncultured Rubrivivax sp. Lineage (GTDB taxonomy): Bacteria > Pseudomonadota > Gammaproteobacteria > Burkholderiales > Burkholderiaceae_C > Rubrivivax. Next base: position 19,511 of record CAYJOA010000026.1, on the reverse strand, counting down.
CCTCGGTCATCGGCGCCGCCGTCGGCCTGATCATGAAGGCCGGCGGTGCGCTGCGCGAAGGCCGTTTCGTTCCCTTCGGCCCCTTCCTGGCCGGCGGCGGGCTGGTGGTGATGCTGGTCGGCCTGCCCGTGGTGCTGGAGTGGATGGGCTGGTAGAGGCTCGGGCCCGACCGCGTGTGGCCACGATCGGCCTCACCGGAGGCATCGGCAGCGGCAAGAGCACGGCGGCGCAGGGCCTAGTGGCGCGGGGTGCGCTGCTCGTGGACACCGATGCCATCGCACGCGCGCTGACGCTCCCCGGCGGCGCCGCGATACCGGCGCTGGCCGCCGCGTTCGGCGCCGACGCACTGGCCACGGACGGCGCACTGGACCGCGAGAAGATGCGCCAGCGTGTCTTCGCCGACGGCTCCGCCAGGGTGCGGCTGGAGGCCATCCTGCACCCATTGATCGGCGCCGAAGCGCAGCGCCAGGCCACCGCTGCGGGGGCGCGGCCGGTGGTCTTCGACGTGCCGCTGCTCGCCGAGTCGAAGCACTGGCGCGCCCGTGTCGACCGCGTGCTGGTCATCGACTGCGACGAGGCGACCCAGGTCGCCCGCGTCGCGCAGCGCCCCGGCTGGAGCGACGACGACGCCCGCCGCGTGATCGCCCGCCAGGCGCCGCGCGCCGCACGCCGTGCCATCGCCGACGCGGTGATCGACAACGATGGCCTCACGTTGGCGCAACTGCACGCCGAGCTGGGCGCGTTGTGGGCACTGTGGTTCCCGGCGCGCGGCGCCGCCGCCTGAGGGCCTGCAGGGGCCACAGCAGCGAGGGCTGTGGAACAATCGCCCGCGGCAGCGATCCGACCTGCCTCACTGCCAGCCACCCGAGCACGCCTTGGTCCTCTACGAGTACCCCTTCAACGAGAGCATCCGCACGATGCTGCGGCTCGAGCACCTGTTCGACCGCCTGGGCCAGCTGGTGGCGCGCGACACCGCCATCGACCACCACTTCGCACTGGCCACGCTGTTCGAGATCATGGACGTGGCGTCGCGCGCCGACATCAAGAGCGACGTGCTGAAGGACCTCGAGCGCCATCGCACCCAGCTGAACAGCTATCGCGGCCACCCGGGCATTTCAGAAGCTGCGCTGGACGAGGTCGTGGGCCGCATCGACCACGCCTTCGACGGCCTGAACCAGCTGCAGGGCAAGGCCGGCCAGGCGCTGGCCGGCAACGACTGGCTGATGAGCATCCGCAGCCGCATCAACATCCCGGGCGGCACCTGTGAGTTCGACCTGCCGGCGTACTACGCCTGGCAGCAGTACGCGCCCGAGCGCCGCCGCGCCGACCTGCGCGGCTGGATGACGACGCTGCTGCCGCTGGCCGAGGCCCTGCAGGTGCTGCTGGGCCTGCTGCGCGAGAGCGGCACACCGCAGCGCATGGTGGCGCCGGCCGGCCACTACCAGCAGAGCCTGCAGCAGGGCAAGGTCTACCAGCTGATGCGCGTGCGGCTCGACGACAGCGACGGCGTGGTGCCCGAAATCAGCGGCCACCGGCTGCTGGTTTCGGTGCGCTTCATGCGCCCCGACGCCGACGGCCGGCTGCGCGCCACCGGCAGCGACGCCACCTTCGAGCTCTCGCTGTGCGCCTGAAGCCGATGGACCAGACCGCCGAACGCCGCGTGCCCTGCCCGACCTGCAAGCGGCAGGCCGTGTACAGCGAGCGCAACCCCTGGCGGCCGTTCTGCAGCGCGCGCTGCCGCAGCGCCGATCTCGGCGCCTGGGCCAGCGAGCGCTTCCGCGTGCCGGACCAGGCGCCCACCGACGACGACGGCGCGCCGCCGGGCGCCTGAACCAACCCGGCCCGATGAGCGATAGCGCCGCCGTCCTGAAGGGTCACATCCTGACGCCACAGGGCTGGATTTGCGGCACCCTGCAGCACGACCGAGGGCGCATCGCAGTCCTCGCCGGCGACGCGGTGGACGAGGCGACGGTGCGTGCCGGCCGCTTGCCCGTGCTGGTGCCCGGATTCATCGACCTGCACGTGCACGGCGGTGGCGGCCACGACACGATGAGCGGCGGTGACGCCAGCGCGCGCCTCGCACGCAGCCATGCCCGGCACGGCACGACGACGCTGCTGGCGACGACGATGACGGCGCCGCGCAACGAGATCGAAACCGCGCTGCGCGCCATCGCGCCCTTCGTCGCGCAGCGGCGGCGCGGCACGGCACGCATCCTCGGCGTGCACCTCGAAGGCCCCTACATCAACCCCGGCAAGCTCGGTGCGCAGCCCGACTTCGCCACCACGGCGACGCTGGCGGAGGTGCTGGCGCTGCACCGGCTGGCGCCGCTGAAGCTGATCACCATCGCGCCCGAACTGCCGGGACACCTGGCGCTGATCGTGGCGCTGCGGGAGCAGGGATTCGTGGTCCAGATCGGCCACTCGGCGGGCTCGTACGAAGACGGCGTGGCCGCTCTCGACGCCGGGGCCAGCGGCTTCACGCACCTGTTCAACGCCATGACCGGCATGCACCACCGCGCGCCCGGCATGGCCGGCGCGGCGCTGGCGCATGCCCAGCGCGCCGAGATCATCCCGGATCTGCTGCACGTGCACCCGGGGGCGATCCGCGTCGCGCTGCGCGCCATCCCGGGCCTGTACTGCGTCACCGACTCGACCGCCGCCGCCGGCATGCCCGACGGCGACTACCGGCTCGGCCGCCACACCGTCACCAAGTGCCTGGGCGGCGTGCGCCTGGCCGACGGCACGCTGGCCGGCAGCACGCTGACCATGGACCAGGCGCTGCGCAACCTGGTCGGCCTGGGCCTGAGCCTGGCCGAGGCCTCGCGCCGTACCGCCACGCTGGCGGCCGAACACCTGGGCCTGGCCGACCGCGGCCGGCTCGCGGCAGGCGCCTGGGCCGACATCGTGGTGCTCGACGCAAGCCTGCAGGTCACCGGGGTGATCGTCGAAGGGGAGTCGATTGACCTCGACGATGCACACTGAGGCGCTGCAGGCGCCGCAGGCCGTGGCGCGGCTGCTGGCGGCCGATGAGGCCACGTACCGCGCGCTGGCCGCTGAACTGCTGGCCGACGAACCGCAGGCGCTGGTGACGGTGGGCCGCGGCAGCTCCGACCACGCCGCGCACTACATGGCCTACCTGGTGATGTCGCGGCTGGGCCGCCTGGTGACGTCGCTGCCGATGTCGCTGGTGACGCTGTACCCGGCGCGCCTGCGCTGCAACGGCCTGGTCTCGCTGGCCTTCTCGCAGTCGGGCCAGAGTCCCGACCTGGTGGCCCCCACGCGCTTCTTCAGCGCAGGCGGCGCGCGCACGGTGGCCTTCGTCAACGACACGGACTCGCCGCTGGCCCGCGCCAGCCAGTGGGTGCTGCCGCTGCATGCCGGCGTCGAGGCCAGCGTCGCCGCCACCAAGAGCTTCATCACCCAGCTTGCGGCCGGAGCGCGGCTGGTGGCGACCTGGCAGGCCCAGGCGATGGACGCCGACACATCGCTGCTGCAGGCGCTGGCGGCGCTGCCGGCGGCACTGGACGCCGCGTCGCGCTGCGACTGGCGTGCCGCCCTGCCGGTGCTCGGTGGCGCCGACCGGCTGCTCGTCATCGGCCGCGGCCCGGGGCTGGCGGTGGCGATGGAGGCGGCGCTCAAGCTCAAGGAAACCTGCGGCCTGCAGGCCGAGGCCTTCTCCGGTGCCGAGCTTCGCCACGGGCCGATGGCGCTCGTCGACGAGGGTTATCCGCTGCTGATCTTCGCGCCGCGCGGGCCGGCGCAGGCCGGGCTGTTGGAACTGGCGCGCGACCTGCGCCAGCGCGGCGCCCGGGTTCTGCTGGCTGCGCCGGCCGGCACCGCCGGCGCCGAACTGCCGCTGCTGCCGACCGCGCACGAGGACCTGGACCCGATCGCGGCGATCCAGTCCTTCTACCCGATGGTCGAGCGGCTCGCGCGCGAGCGTGGCCTCGATCCCGACGCGCCGCGGCATCTGGCCAAGGTCACGCGCACGCGCTGACGGCCAGGGGCGGGCCCGCGTGACGCTCACCGGCTCAAGCTGCGCAGGAAGGCTGCCAGGTCTGCCGCCTGCTGCGGCGTCAGGTCGAGCCGCCGCAGGATGCGTTCGCCGTCGGCGTGCAAGCGCTCCTCGTTCAGCGCCGAGTAGTGCTGCACCACGTCGTCGATGGTCGCCAGGCTGCCGTCGTGCATGTAGGGCGCGGTGTGCACGAGCTGGCGCAGCCCGGGCACCCTGAACTCGCCGAAGTGGCGTGGCTCGACGACGACGTGGCGCGTGACCACAGCGCGCGCATCGCCCGCTCCCGCGTCGTTGTACGGGCCAAGGCGGTTCAGGCGGCTGGCCAGCAGCTTTTGCAGGCCGCCGTGGCGGCCGGGGTCGACGCCGCCGGCGACGAAGAAGGGCACGCCGATGTCGGCGAACTCGCCGTTGCTGAAGCCGGCTCCGGCGTGGCAGACGCTGCAGCGGGCCGCGCCGATGAACAGGCGCAAGCCGCGCTGCGCAGCCAGGGGATAACGCGCCGCTGCGGCGTCGTCGCCGCGTTGCAGCGCGTCGCGGAAGTCGTCGAAGGCGGTTCGCGGCGATACCAGCGTGGCCTGGTAGGCGGCCAGTGCCTTGGCCAGATCGGTGGCGACACGTTCGTCGTCGGCGCCCGCTGCGGCGCCGAAAGCCTTGCGATAGCCGGCGGCCAGGTGCGGCTCGCGCCGCACGGTCGCGGCCAGGCCCTGCGAATGCTGGCCCATCTCGCCGGCCTGCAGCAGCGGCGACAGGCTGGCGGCCCACAAGGAGTCGTGGGCGCCGTCCCAGCCGAACCAGCGGCGCTGCGCGGCATCCAGCAGCGTCGGCGTGTTGCGCGTGCCGCGGGCGCGCCCCAGCGCCACCTGCAGGCCGTCCTGGAAGGCACGCGCCGGGACGTGGCAGCTGGCGCACGACAGGTCGCCGTTGGCCGACAGGCGCGCGTCGAAGAACAGCGCGCGGCCGAAGTCGATGGCCCCGCGCCGGCCGTCCACGCGGTTGGCGGGGTCACGCTGCGGCGCCGGCGGCCAGGGGCCGTGGCTGGCGATGCGCTCACGTTCGTCGGGCGTGAAGTCGAGCAGCGTCTGCGCCGCCGCCGGTCCGGCCAGCACGGCAGCCAGCAGCACCGGGCCGAGCTTCATTTCAGGGTCAACGACTGGCGCAAGCCGTGTGCTGCTCCGGCCGCCTCGACATCCAGTCGCAGCTCCCAGCGTCCGGCCATGTGCCACAGCAGGCCCTCGGCGCGCCATAGCCCGGCACCCAGTGCCCGCAGGCTGGGGCGGTAGTTCATGCCGTGCCGGTGCTCCGGCATCGTCGCATCGACGCGCATCAGCCGCGCTTCGTGCGGGCACAGCGTGACCAGCAGCGCAAACGGCTGACCGACGGCAATGGCGCCGCCTTCCGCCCGCCACGCCAGCTGTACCACGCCGGCGTCCAGCCGATCGCCGGCCTCGGCTGGCGGCGGACAGGCCGCCCAGGCCGGCACGGCGGCGGCCAGCAGCAGGGCCGCCAGCGCCCGCAGCACCGTCATCAGGGCGCGCGCCGGGCCAGCATGGCGCCGAACAGCGCCTCGCCGTTCTTCCAGGCGATGCGCTCGGCGACTTCACGCGGCAGGTCGGCCAGCCACTGCCGCGACCAGCGCGCGTGTTCGACCACGTAGTGCCAGCGCTCGGGCGTGAAGGTGTCGGTGCCGACCATGAAACGGTCGGGAAATTCGAGGAACACCGCGCGCCAGCCTTCGTCGACCTTGCCCATGCTGGCATGGTCGCTGCGGAAGGCCAGGTCACACCACAGGTTCTTGTGCTTGCGCAGCATCTCGCGCACCTTCTCGGCCGAGTCGAAACCGGCGTGCGCCCACAGGATGCGCGCATCGGGGTCCTGCTTGAACTGGCGTTCGATGGCCTCGGCGTCGCTGTGCGAATGCAGGAACAGCTTGTGTTCACGGGCCAGTTGCACCACCCGACGCACCACCGGCAGGTCGGCATCGGCGCCGTAGACGTGGTATTCGCCGATGGCTACGTAGCGGTGGCGCTGCAGCCGCGACTCGAGGTGGCCCACGATGCTCGCGTCGTGCGCCCAGGTTCCGATCTCGCCCCGCGTGCGATAGGGGCGCAGCGCCGGGAGCACGAGGTCAGGCGCCTCGGCGTACAGCTTCTGCGTGCCTTCGTCGCTGCTGCTGGAGACCATGGCGCGTTGCAGTCCGGCCTGGCGCAGCAGTGCCACGGCCTCCTTGGGCGGCAGCCGCTCCCAGGCATCGTGGCTGTAGTGCAGGTGGGCGTCGAAGATCGGCAGCGGCGCCTGTGCCGCCGCCGATCCGCAGACGAAGAACAGCACCAGCGCAGCGGTCCGCAGGGGCCGGCGCCGGCGGCCGGCGGGCGAGAACTCTGGCATCGCTGCTCCTGTGCTGAGCCGTTTGGGCGGATCTTAGCCAGGGCCCGCTGATCTCGCCCGACCCGAAGTCCCTGGCGGCGACTTGCCCCTTGAACTGTCGTCGACGGCCCCTATAATGCTTCTGCTAGCACTCGAACGCGCTGAGTGCTAATAGTCGGGTCCGATGCCAACGCGTCACCGGCTGTCGCATGTCAGTGAGGACCAACTTTCGTTGATCCTTGCAGTATGCCTACTTCGACACCTCAAGGAGATCCTATGAAACTTCGTCCGTTGCACGATCGCGTGATCGTCAAGCGCCTGGAACAGGAAACCAAGACCGCTTCCGGCATCGTCATCCCCGACAACGCCGCCGAGAAGCCCGACCAGGGTGAGGTGCTGGCCGTCGGCCCCGGCAAGCGCAACGACAAGGGCGACTTCGTGGCCCTGAACATCAAGACCGGCGACCGCGTGCTGTTCGGCAAGTACAGCGGCCAGACCGTCAAGGTCGATGGCGACGAACTGCTCGTGATGCGCGAAGAAGACCTCTTCGCCGTCGTCGAAAAGTAATCAGCCCTCAGAAATCGAACACGGAGAGATACACATGGCAGCAAAAGACGTCATTTTTGGTTCGGACGCCCGTCATCGCATGGTCGAGGGTGTAAACATCCTGGCCAACGCGGTCAAGATCACGCTCGGCCCCAAGGGCCGCAATGTCGTGCTCGAGCGCAGCTTCGGCGCCCCCACGGTCACCAAGGACGGTGTCTCGGTGGCGAAGGAAATCGAGCTCAAGGACAAGCTCCAGAACATGGGCGCGCAGATGGTCAAGGAAGTCGCTTCCAAGACCAGCGACGCCGCCGGTGACGGCACCACCACGGCCACCGTGCTGGCGCAGTCGATCATCCGCGAAGGCATGAAGTTCGTTGCCGCCGGCATGAACCCGATGGACCTCAAGCGCGGCATCGACAAGGCCGTGACGGCCCTGACCGCCGAGCTCAAGAAGGCCTCCAAGGCCACCACCACGAGCAAGGAAATCAGCCAGGTCGGTTCGATCTCGGCCAACAGCGACGAGTCCATCGGCGAGATCATCGCCAAGGCGATGGACAAGGTCGGCAAGGAAGGCGTGATCACCGTCGAAGACGGCAAGTCGCTGGAAAGCGAACTCGAAGTGGTCGAAGGCATGCAGTTCGACCGCGGCTACCTGTCGCCCTACTTCATCAACAACCCCGAGAAGCAGAGCGCCACGCTGGACAACCCCTTCGTGCTGCTCTACGACAAGAAGATCACCAACATCCGCGACCTGCTGCCGACGCTGGAGCAGGTGGCCAAGAGCGGCCGTCCGCTGCTGATCGTGGCCGAGGACGTCGAAGGCGAGGCGCTGGCGACCCTGGTGGTCAACACCATCCGCGGCATCCTGAAGGTCGTTGCCGTCAAGGCGCCGGGCTTCGGTGACCGCCGCAAGGCCATGCTCGAAGACATCGCCATCCTCACCGGCGGCAAGGTCATCGCCGAAGAAGTGGGCCTGACGCTGGAGAAGGTGCAGCTCACCGACCTCGGTCAGGCCAAGCGCGTCGAAGTGGGCAAGGAGAACACCACGCTGATCGACGGTGCCGGTGCCGCTGCCGACATCGAGGCGCGCGTCAAGCAGGTGCGCGTGCAGATCGAGGAAGCGACCAGCGACTACGACCGCGAGAAGCTCCAGGAACGCGTGGCCAAGCTGGCCGGCGGCGTGGCGGTGATCAAGGTCGGTGCCGCCACCGAAGTCGAGATGAAGGAAAAGAAGGCGCGTGTCGAAGACGCCCTGCACGCCACGCGTGCCGCGGTGGAAGAAGGCATCGTTGCCGGTGGCGGCGTGGCCCTGCTGCGCGCCCGCCAGGCCGTCGGCGCCATCAAGGGTGACAACCACGACCAGGAAGCCGGCATCAAGATCGTGCTGCGCGCCGTCGAACAGCCGTTGCGCGAAATCGTCGCCAACGCCGGTGGCGAGCCCAGCGTGGTCATCAACAAGGTGCTCGAAGGCAAGGGCAATTACGGCTTCAACGCCGCCAACGACACCTACGGCGACATGATCGAGATGGGCATCCTGGACCCGACCAAGGTCACCCGCACGGCGCTGCAGAACGCCGCTTCGGTGGCTGGGCTGATGCTCACCACCGAGTGCATGGTGGCCGAGACGCCGAAGGAAGAGCCGGCCGGCGGCGGCATGCCCGGCGGCATGGGCGGCATGGGTGGCATGGGCGGCATGGACATGTAAGCCCGCCGGGGGGGGGGGGGGCCCCCCCCCCCCCCCCCCGGCGGCCGCCCCCCC
>CAYJOA010000026.1:0-10817 GCA_964371495.1 uncultured Rubrivivax sp. | reverse complement strand
GGCGGGGGGGGGCTGGCCGGGGGGCTGGGGGGGCTTGGGGGGCTGGGGCGGATTGCGGGGGTGCCCCGGCGGGGGGGGGGGGCGCCGCCCCCACCACCCGGCTGGCTGCAGCCGCGAGGCGCTTGGCGCCCGCGTGCAAAACGGCCGGGTGTTGCGATTCTGGAGGCCTGCGTGACGAACGCAGGCCTTTTCCGTTGATCGACCGGGTCGGACTCGGCTACCCTCGCACCATGGTGGAGGCGCAAGTTCCCGCGGTGCTGCTGCATTTCGTAGAAGAAGAAATGCTGCGTGCACCGTTGCTGTTCGATCAGCTGATCGAAAACACGCGCCGGTCCGCCCGCGACGCCATGGCGGCCATGGGCCCGGCGCAGCATTCGGCGACCGCCGATCTGGTGCAGGCACTGCGGGCGCAACAGCCGCGGCTGGCCGAATACTTCCTGCGCTCGCTGCGCGAACAGGTCAACGCCGAACTGCTGCAGCAGAAGCCGCTGTCACCTCAGAAGCGTCCGCAGCCGCAGACCTGGGCCCTCGTCGACGAGGACGAAGTGGCGCTGGATGTCGAGATGTCGCACACCGTCGAGGCCATCAAGAGCACGGCCGAGTACGAACTGCGCGAGTTGCAGACCTACACCTCGGCGTTGGTCGGCGACCCCGACGTGACGCGCGACCACAACCCCTTCCGCGCCGAGACCTTCGCGCGCGCCCTCTGGGACACCGCCCAGGCCCTGCCGATGTCGCGTGGGCACCAGGTGGCTTTCGTGCGCTACGCCGGCCCGGCACTGGCGCAACTGCTGCGGCAGAGTTACGCAGCCGCCACGTCGCGGCTGGAACAGCAGGGATTCGAGCCCGCTGCCTATCGAACGGTGATCCTGCCGCCCGGTGCGCGGCGCAACCGCTTTGCCGAGACCACGGTCGCCCCCGACCTGCATCGCATGCGGGAAACGATGCCGGCGCCCTTGGACACCGATCTCAGCTACGAAGGCCAGGTGCAGCACGAGCCGCGCCGCGAGCACTGGCGCAGCGTCGCCGGCGAGGCCACGAACACGGCCGACCGGCAAGCCGTGGAACTGGTGAGCCGGCTCTTCGACGCCATGGCTGCCGACGAACGTGTACCCGCGGACGTGAGCCTGCTGATCTCGCGCCTGCAAGGCCCGGCCATGCGGCTGACGCTGCGCGACGGCAGCTTGCTCGACCAGGACGCACACCCGCTGTGGCGCTTCATCAACCGCCTGGCCTTCGAAGCCGAGATGGTGCCCGACCCGGCCGACCCCGAGCGTGTGCACCTGCTCAAGACGGCGCAGGCCACCGTGGATCAGTTGATGACCGAGCCGGAGCAGAACACCGGCCTGTACGGCTGGGCCATGGAGCGGCTGCAGAGCTTCCTGGGCAAGCGCCTGCTGCGCCGGCTCTCGGCCGCCAGCAGCCACATCGGCGCCTTGCAGAAGCTCGAGGACACGCTCTGCGCCGGCCAGGCCATGCCGTCGACGATGCACGGCACGCTCGACGTGGCGCAGCTCGACACCGTGCCGGCCGACCTGCTGGCCGATCCGCAGCGCCAGCCACCCGGCCCCAGCGACGGCCAGGCCTGGCTGCAACAAGTGCAGCCAGGCGACTGGGTGCGCATGTTCCTGCAGGGCCGCTGGGTGCACGCGCAACTGTTGTGGCCGGGTGAACGACAGGAAATCTGGCTCTTCGGCGACGGCGCGTCCGACGCCACCTGGGCCGTGCGCCGCGGCGCGCTGGTCCTGATGCGCGAGCAGGCGCTGTTGAAGAAGCTCCAGCAGCGTTCGATCGTCGGCTCCGCGGCCGCCCGGGTGCAGGAGCAGATGGCCGCCGACGCGGCCGCGTGACCCCACAGCCGCCTGCGCCTGAGCTTCAGGCCAGCGGCAGCAAGCGCCTGATGCGGTCGGCCACCAGGGCCGGTTGCTCGTGAACGATCCAATGCGAACCCTGGGGCACACGTTCGATGTGCAGGCTGGGCACCCAACGCTCCAGTCCGTCCAACAGGCCGGGTAGCAGCGCGCGGTCCTGCTCGCCCCAGAGCACGGTCGTCGGCACGCGCACCGTCACCGCTTCGTCCGCCAGCACCAGCGTGTGCACCGCATCGGCGGGGCCGGTCGCCGGCCTGAGCGGCGAAGCGCGGTAATAGTTCAGCGGCCCGGTCAGGCCGGCTTGCCAGGAGGCCTCGAATTGTTCGCGCACGGCGGGTGCAAGCCAGGCCGCGGCGCCGAAAAACGACCACAGGCGGGCATGGTCGCGCTCGGTCAGCAGGGTCTCTGCGTCGGGCCGACAGAGGAAGTTCATGTAGGCGCTGGCCGCCTGCTGCGCGGTGCTGTTGCGCAGTTCACGCAGGAAGGTCGCCGGATGCGGCGAGTTGATGATCAGGAGCTGCTTGACCAGTTCGGGTCGAAACGCCGCCAGGCCCCAGGCCACGGCCCCGCCCCAATCGTGGGCCACCAGCACGTCGACAGGAGCGCCGCTGGCTTCGATGGCGGCGGCGATGTCGGCCACCAGGTGGCGCGCGCGGTAGGACGCCACGTCGGCAGGCGCCGAAGACCCCGGGTAGCCGCGCAGGTTGGGCGCCACGCAGGCCGCCACCGGCGCCACCCAGGCCATCACCTCGTCCCAGACGAAAGCCGCTTCAGGAAAGCCGTGCAGCAGCATCACGCGGGCGCGCCCGCGACCCGCCGCACGGCAGGCCAGCGTGATGCCATGTGGCAGCGCCAGATCGAAACGCCGGATCACGCCGGCACGGCCCAGCCGTACAGCACCTCGGCGACATCGCCCAGGCCTTGCCGGGACAGCGCCGAAAACAGCGTCACGCCGATGTCGGCGCCTTCGGTGGAAAACTCCGCCAGCACCGCCTGCGCCGCCTGCAGCGCGGTCTGGGCGTCGCGGCGGTTGAGCTTGTCGGCCTTGGTCAGCAGGGCCAGCAGCCGCACCTCTCCGTTGGCCAGGCGCGGCGCCATCAGCTCGAGCAGGCGGCGGTCGAGGTCGGTGAAGCCGAGCCGCGAATCGATCATCAGGACCACGCCGTGCAAGGGGCGGCGCCACTGCAGGTAGTCGGCCATCACCTCCTGCCAGCGCAGCTTGGCGGCGCGCGCCACGGCGGCGTAGCCATAGCCGGGCAGGTCGGCAAAGAGCGCACTGGGCGCGTCCTTGGGGCCGACTTCGAACAGGTTGATGTGCTGCGTGCGCCCCGGCGTGCGCGAGGCAAAGGCCAGTCGCTTCTGCTGCGCCAGCCGATTGATGGCAGTGGACTTGCCGGCATTGCTGCGGCCGACGAAAGCGATCTCTGCCAGCTCGCTGGCGGGCAACTGGTCGAGCCGGCTCGCGGTGGTGAGAAAACGGGCGCTGTGAGCCCACGCCAGAGCGGCTTTCGCGCCTTCACCGAGAGCGGTTTCGGGGGCCTGCAAGGTGGGTGTCATGGTGCATTGTAAAATTCCCGGCTTCGTTCGACCCACCAGCTTCTTTGCCGAAGGCTTACCGTATGCAGCTGCCCCTCGTCCTGGCCTTGATGGCCGTGCTCGCCGGCCCCGCGCTGGCCGCCGAAAGCAAGCCCGCGTTCAAGCCCGACCCGGCCAAGGGCCAGCAGCTGGCAGCCACCTGCGCAGCCTGCCACACCGCCGACGGCACGCGCGGCCTGCCCGCCAACCCCATCCTGCAGGGCCAGCACGCGGAGTACCTGGTCAAGCAGCTGACCGAGTTCAAGGGCGGCAAGCGCAAGAACCCGATCATGTCCGGCATGGCGGCGCCGCTGGCCGATGAGGACATGAAGCACATCGCCGCCTACTACGCCGGCATGAAGGCCCAGCCCGGCTCTGCGTCGAGCAAGGACACCGTGGCCTTGGGCGAGCAGATCTACCGCGGCGGCATCGCCTCCAAGCAGGTGCCAGCCTGCGCCGGCTGCCACAGCCCCAACGGCGCCGGCATCCCGGCCCAGTACCCGCGCGTGGCGGCCCAGCACCGCGAGTACACCGAGGCGCAGCTGCTCGGCTTCCGCTCCGGTGAGCGCGGCAACAGCGCGCAGATGACGACCATCGCCAGCAAGATGAACGAGCGCGAGATCGCTGCCGTCGCCGACTACATCGCCGGGCTGCGCTGAGCGCGCGGCGCCAAGGCATCACGCACGGGCTGGTCTTGACCAGCCCGTTTGCTTTGGCGGGCCGGGGCTGCTGTAAGGTCGTACGTCCGCTCACGACAGTTCAGTCCCGCCCGAAGGGTTGATGCACCCCATGAAACGAGCCCACATCCACCCCGTCGCTTCCGAAATCACGCCGCGCGCCGTGGTCCTGCAACGCCGGCAGCTGCTCCAGGGCGCCGCCGCGGCCGCCACGCTGGCCGCGCTGCCGGCACGCGCACAGGCGGCGACTCCCGGCAAGCTGGCAGCATTGGCGGGCGTCAAGAGCACGGTGGCCGGCGCGCTGTCGATGGACAAACCCACGCCCTACGCCGATGCCACCAGCTACAACAACTTCTACGAGTTCGGCACTGACAAGTCCGACCCCGCCGCCAAGGCAGGCGCGCTGAAGACGCGGCCCTGGACCGTGGTCGTCGAAGGCGAGGTCAGGAAACCCGGCACCTGGGACATCGAGTCGCTGCTCAAGCTGGCCGCCATGGAAGAGCGCATCTACCGCCTGCGCTGCGTGGAAGGCTGGTCGATGGTCATCCCCTGGGTCGGTTATTCGCTGGCTGAACTCATCCGGAGAGTCGAACCCACCGGCAACGCCAAGTTCGTGCAGTTCGTGACCCTGGCCGACCGCGCGCAGATGCCGGGCCTGCGTTCGTCGGTGCTCGAATGGCCCTACGTCGAGGGCCTGCGCCTGGACGAGGCCATGCACCCGCTCACATTGCTGGCCTTCGGCATGTACGGCCAGGCGCTGCCGAATCAGAACGGTGCCCCGCTGCGCCTGGTGGTGCCCTGGAAATACGGTTTCAAGGCGGCCAAGTCCATCGTGAAGATCCGCTTCGTCGACAAGCAGCCGAGGACCAGTTGGGAAGTCGCCGCGCCCAGCGAATACGGTTTCTATTCCAACGTCAACCCGCAGGTCGACCACCCGCGCTGGAGCCAGGCCACCGAGCGCCGCATCGGCGAGGACGGCCTGTTCGCCAGGAAGCGCCCGACGCTGATGTTCAACGGCTACGAGCCGCAGGTCGGCCAGCTCTACGCCGGCATGGATCTGAAGCGCCACTTCTGAAGCCGGTGTCGTCGTGCCCAGCCTCGGCAGCGGCACGACTGCGGCCGCCGTTCCCGCCGCTCCCGCCGTGAACGTCGACACGCTGCTCCTGCATCGTGCGGCCAAGCCGGCGTTGTTCGGCACCGCGCTGCTGCCGCTGGCCGCGCTGCTGTACGGCGCCGTCGCCGACACGCTGGGCGCCAACCCGGCCGAAGCGCTGATCCGCTCCACCGGCGACTGGACCTTGCGCTTCCTGTGCCTGACGCTGGCCGTCACACCGCTGCGGCAGTGGACCGGCTGGCACGCGCTGGCCCGGCTGCGGCGTCTGCTGGGCCTGTTCGCGTTCTTCTACGGCGTGCTGCACTTCCTGTGTTTTGCCTGGCTGGACATGGGCTTCGCGCTCGACGCCATCGTGCGCGACATCGCCAAGCGCCCCTTCATCCTGGTCGGCACGGCGGCCCTGGCCCTGATGCTGCCGCTGGCGGCGACCTCGTTCAACCGCGCCATCAGGGCCCTGGGCGCGAAGCGCTGGCAGCAGCTGCACCGCCTGGTCTACGCCACCGCGGTGCTGGCCATCCTGCACTTCTTCTGGATGCGTGCAGGCAAGAACGACTTTGCCGAGGTGGCGGCGTATGCCGGCGTGTTGTCGGTGCTGCTGGGTTGGCGCCTGTGGCGCCGGCGCTCGGCCCGGGCGCAGCGGCCCACTACGGCATGAACCCCGGCAGCCACAGCGCCAGCGGCTGGAATTCCAGCACCACGACCAGCGCCAACACCAGTGCCAACGCGAACCGCCAGACGCCGCGGAAGATGTCACCCAGCCGCACTTCCTTGAGCAAGGCGTTGAGAACGAACAGGTTCATGCCCACGGGCGGGCTGATGAGGCCGATCTGCACCACCAGCACGATCAGCACGCCGAACCAGACGGGGTCGAATCCGAGGCCGGTGACGATGGGGAAGAACACCGGGATGGTCAGCAGCACCATGCTCAGCTCCTCCATGATGGTGCCCAGCACGACGTAGATGAACATCATCGCGCCCACCACCATCAGCGGGCTGAAGCCCTGGCTCAGGATCCAGTCCTTCAGGTCGCCGGGCATGGTGGTGAAGTTGACGAAGCCCGAGAACAGCATCGCGGCGATCAGGATCGTGAACAGCATCGCGGTCGTGCGTGCGCTCTCCACCAGCACCTCGAAGAGCACGCGCCAGGTGAGCGCCCGGCGCGCGAGCGCGAAGAAGAAGGCGCCCGAGGCGCCGATGCCGGCGCCTTCGGTGGCCGTGAAGACGCCGCCGTAGATGCCGCCCAGCACCACCACCACCAGCACCGCCACGCCCCAGATGTCGCGCAGCGCGCGCCAGCGCTGGCGCCAGGGCGTGCGCTCGCCGGCCGGGCCGGCCAGCGGGTCGCGCCAGGTGATCCAGGCCACGCCCGACATCAGCAGGCCCGCGCACAGCAGCCCGGGCAGCACGCCGGCGGCGAAGAGCTTGCCGATGTTGGTTTCGGTGACGATGCCGTAGATGACGAGGATCGTCGACGGCGGGATCATGATGCCCAGCGTGCCGCCGGCGGCGATGACGCCGGTGCTCAGGTAGTCGGCATAGCCGAGCTTCTTCATCGGCGGGTAGGCGACCTTGCTCATCGTCGCCGCGGTGGCGATGGAACTGCCGCAGATCGAGCCGAAGCCGGCACAGGCCAGGATGGTGGCGTGCGCCAGGCCGCCGCGCAGGTGGCCGATGAAGGCATAAGCGGCGCGGAACAACTCGTGCGCCAGGCCGGCGCGGGCGACGAAGTTGCCCATCAGGATGAACAGCGGCACCACGCTCAAGGTGTAGGCGAAGCCGGTGTCGTAGACCACCTGCGCGGCGTTGGCCATGGTCGGCGCCCAGCCACGCACCAGGCCCAGGCCGACGAAGCCCACCAGCCCCATCGCGAAGGCCAGCGGGATGCGCAGCAGCGCCAGCACGAAGACCGCGCCGAAGGCCAGCAGCGCCTCGGTCACGCTGCGCTGTCCCTGACGCCGGCGTGATGGTGCGCCACCGGCCGCCACACCAGCAGCCCGTGCAGCGCTGCCGTCACCGCGCACAGCACGCTCATCAGGTAGACGAAGGGCTCCAGCGGCAGCTTCAGCTGCGCCGTGATGTCGCCGTAGCTCGCCATCTGCCCGGCCTTCAGCCACATCAGCCAGGCCAGCCCGCCCAGGGCGCCCATGCACAGCAGGTCCACCAGTGCCTGCTGCACGCGGCGCGCGCCGGGCGGCAGCCAGCGGTCGAGCGAATCGAAGACGACGTGCTCGCCGGCCAGCGACACCAGCGGCAGGCCGGCGAAGATGACCACCACCATCAGCAGCTCGGTCAGCTCGAGCGAGCCCGGCACCGACGCCGACAGCAGCTTGCGCCCGCCCACGTCGACCAGCGTCAGCACCATGATGGCGAACAGCGCCAGCGCGGCCAGCAGGCCGCACAGCGTGGCGAGATGTCTTCTCAACGCGAAGCGCCGCGGGCGTTTCGGCGCCAGTTCACTGCAGCTTGGCGATTTCGGCGCGGAAGTCGGCAAGCGCCTTCTTCGGGTCCTTCATGCCCTTGGCTGCCGCCGCCTTGGCCCAGTTGTCGACCAGCGGCGCGGTCTTCTCGCCGACGACCTTGACGAAGGCGGCGTCGGCCTTGCTCATCTGCACGTTGTTGGCCTGCATGAAGGCCAGGCCGCGGCGGTCGACCTTGTCCCAGCCCTTGCCGAACATGCGGGCAGCGTGCTCGCCCGAGAGTTCGTCGACGACCTTCTTCACGTCGGCCGGCAGCGCGTCGTACTTGGCCTGGTTCATGATGAACACGAAGCTGGTGTTGTACAGGCCGCCCGGGAACGTGGTGCCGTACTTGATGACCTTGTCGATCTTGAAGCTCTCCACCGACTCGGCCGGGAACAGCGTGCCGTCCATGACGCCGGAAGACAGCAGCTCGTAGCTCTCGGGCGCCGGCTTGAGCGTGACGTTCATGCCCATCGCCTTGCTGATCTCGTTGACGATGCCGCCGCCGACGCGCCACTTCAGTCCCGCCAGATCGTCGGCCTTGGTGATCGGCCGCTTGGTGTTGAAGACGATGCCGGGGCCGTGCGTGAAGACGGTGATGACCTTCACGCCCTTGTGCTCCTCGGCCATCGCCGGCGTGCGCGCGTACAGGCGCTGGAAGGCCACCGACACCGGCTCCGAGGTGTCGCCCAGGAAGGGCATTTCGGCGACCTGCGTGGTCACGAAACGGCCCGGCGTGTAGCCGTGCACCGTGTAGGAGATGTCGGCCAGGCCGTTGCGCACGGCGTCGAAGGTGGCCGGCGGCGCCGCCACGCTGCGCGGCAGGATGGTGCACTTGGCCTTGCCGGCGGTCTTCTGCTCGAGCTGGCCGCACCAGTCCTTCTGCGCCTCGCTCAGCGTGTGCGTGGGCGGCAGCCAGGACGAAACAGTGAACACGACCTGGGCAGACGCCGGAACGGCCAGCAGGCAGGCGGCGGCGAACACGAGGGGACGGACGACAGTCATGGGGGGCTCCAGGAGGGGGGGGAGAACGACTGGCCGCGATTGTGGCGCCCGCGGTGGCGGCGGCGCATTGCAGAAAACGCGCAGACGGCACGACGTCGAACCCGGCAAGCGGCCCGCCCTCGCCGCCCGCGGCCGGGCCGTGACCTGGCGCACGCGCGCCCCCCGCGGATGCGGGGGCGGCACGGCAACGGCGCTGGTCGCCGCGGCATCACACTCTTGCCTGAGGTGACCCCGATGCTGCCAGAGCCCCTGCTCGACGAAACCGCCCGCGAAGCGCTGCGCCGCGCCGCTGCCGCCCTGGACGCCGCCGAGGCCGGCGGGCGGGCCCACGACATCAGCCTCGCGCTGGCCGACGTCGCCGCCTGCTACCGCAGCCTGAAGGCGACGGCCAGCGCCGAGAGCTACTACGAGGCGGCCTTGCGCTGGGCCCGCAGCGCCGGCTCCAGCGACCAGGTGGTGGACCTGCTGTGCGACCTGTGCGAGACAGCCGTCGCGCTGGCCGAAGCGCTGGACGACCCCGCGCCAGGCAGCGGCCGCGCCGCGCGCGAACGCGCCCGCGACCACGCCTTCGAGGCCAGCACCTTGGCCGGCCGCGTGGCCGACCCCGGCTGGGAAGCCACCGTGCTGCTGCGCATCAGCGACGTGCTCGACCGCTGTGGCGACCGCGACGACGCGACCCAGCTGCAGGTGCGTGCGCTGCAGCTGATATCCGGCAGCGTGGGCACGAAAAGACCCGATCGCGACGACTCGCCTGCGCCCTGACGTCGGTCAAGGGGCGCGGCGCGGCGCGCCCGTGCGGCCGAGCACCGGCGCCAACGCCTGCCCGGTGTGCGTGCCCGCCGCGACCACCGTCTCCGGCGGCCCCGCAGCAACCACGCGGCCGCCGCCGGCGCCGCCCTCGGGGCCGAGGTCGATGACCCAGTCGGCCTCGGCGACGACGTCGAGGTCGTGCTCGATGACGACCACGCTGTGGCCGCCGTCGACCAGCCGGTGCAGCACGCGCACGAGTTTCTGCACGTCGGCCATGTGCAGGCCCACGGTGGGCTCGTCCAGCACGTACAGCGTCCTGGGGGCGCGGTTGCCTCGGCGCGTGACGTCGTCGCGCACCTTGCTCAGTTCGGTGACGAGCTTGATGCGCTGGGCCTCGCCACCGGACAGCGTCGGCGACGGCTGGCCCAGCGTGAGGTAACCCAGCCCCACGTCGGCCAGCAACTGCAGCGGGTGCGCGATGGCCGGCATGCTGGCGAAGAAGGGCAGCGCTTCGTCGACCTCCATGCGCAGCACGTCGCCGATGCTCTTGCCGCGCCAGCTCACCGCCAGCGTCTCCGGGCTGAAGCGGGCGCCGTGGCAGGCGTCGCAGGGCACCTTGACGTCGGGCAGGAAGCTCATCGCGATGGTCTTCACGCCCTGGCCCTCGCACGACGGGCAGCGGCCGTCGCCGGTGTTGAAGCTGAAGCGCGCCGCCGCGTAGCCGCGCGCCCTGGCCTCCAGCGTCTCGGTGAAGAGCTTGCGGATGGTGTCCCAGAACCCGATGTAGGTGGCCGGGCAGCTGCGCGGCGTCTTGCCGATCGGCGTCTGGTCGACTTCGAGCACGCGGTCGATGGCCTCGAAACCGGTCAAGCCGGTGCAGCCCAGCAGCTTCGGCTGCCGGCCGGCGGCCAGCGTTTCGCGCCCGGCCTTTGTTGCCTTCAGCGCCACCGCCGCCTGCACGTTGGCCAGCAGCACGTCGCGCGCCAGCGTGCTCTTGCCCGAACCCGAGACGCCGGTGACGACGACCAGGCGCTGCAGCGGCACGCGCACGTCCACGCCCTGCAGGTTGTGCAGCGACGCCCCGTGCAGCGCCAGCGCCGGTGCGTCGGCCGCCACCGGGCGGCGCGGCTGCAGCGGGTGCTGCAGCGGGGTCGCCAGGAAGCGCCCGGTCACCGAAGCGGCCTGGCGCGAAAGGTCGGCCACGCTGCCCTGCGCCACCAGCGTGCCGCCGCGCTTGCCAGCGCCGGGGCCGATGTCGATGAGGTGGTCGGCACGGCGGATGGTGTCCTCGTCGTGCTCCACGACGACCAGGGTGTTGCCCTTGTCGCCCAGCCTGGCCAGCGCGCCGAGCAGGACACCGTTGTCG
>CAYJOA010000025.1:0-38508 GCA_964371495.1 uncultured Rubrivivax sp. | reverse complement strand
CCAAGAGCGAGCAGAGCGACCTGTCGTTCGCCGTCGACGGCCTGCACGGCGACGCACCGCGGCTGGTGCTGGCGCCGAACTCGATCGCCGACTGCCTGGCCACCACCGAATGGGCGGTGCAGCTGGCCGAGGCGCTGCAGGCGCCGGCGATCGTGCTGTCGGACCAGTTCATGGGCCAGTCGCGCGCGGTCATCGACCGCCCGGCCCACGCCACCGTCCCGGCGCGCCGGCTCACCGCCGCCGCGCAGACGGCGGCCGATGCCCCCGCCTACCACCGCTATCTCGATACGCCGTCGGGCGTCTCGCCGATGGCGGTGCCGGGCACGCCGGGCACCGTGTACACCGCCGACGGCCTGGAGCACACCGAACGCGGCATCCCCAGCAGCCAGGCGGCCGACCACCGCAAGCAGCTCGACAAGCGCCAGCGCAAGCTCGACCGCCACGACTACGGAGCGCGCTGGGCCGACGTCGAAGGCGACGCCGAGCTGGCCGTGATCACCTTCGGCTCGACCACCGGCGCCGTGCGCGAGGCCGTGGCCCGCGCCGCGACGCAGGGCGTGGCGCTGCGGCTGCTGGCGCTGCGGCTGCTGGCGCCGCTGCGCATCGAGGCCCTGGACGAAGCCCTGCGCGGCGTGCGCCAGGTGCTGGTCGTCGAACAGAACCACGGCGGCCAGCTGCTGCGCTACCTGCGCAGCCGCGCCGACCTGCCCGGCCGTGCGGCCGGGCTGCATCGCGCCGGACCGCTGCCGCTGCGCCCCGGCGAGCTGTGCACCGCCTTCGTCGACTGGGCGGCCGCGCACGCGCCGCAGGAGGCCCACGCATGAACGACGTCACCCTGGCGGCGCCACTGGGCGCCGCCGCCTACAAGTCGGACTACAAGCCGATCTGGTGCCCGGGCTGCGGCGACTACACCGTGCTGAGTTCGCTGACCAAGGCGCTGGCCATGATCCAGCGGCCGCCGCACGAGGTGGCGGTGGTCTCGGGCATCGGCTGCAGCTCGCGCATCCCGGCCTACACCACCTGCTACGGCTTTCACGGCGTGCACGGGCGCGCGCTGGCCGCCGGCACCGGCCTGAAGGTGGCGCGGCCCGACCTCACCGTCGTCGTCACCGGCGGCGACGGCGACGGCTACTCGATCGGCGGCAACCACTTCCTGCACGCCTGCCGGCGCAACGTGGACATGACCTACATCGTGATGGACAACCACGTCTACGGCATGACCAAGGGCCAGGCCTCGCCGACCACCGAGCCCGACTGGGACAACAAGCTGTCGCCCGGCGGCACCGGGATCCGCGCCTTCAACCCGCTGGTCATCGCGCTCGCGTCGGGGGCCAACTTCATCGCCCGGGGCTTCTCGGGCGACCCCAACGGCACCGCCGGGCTCATCGCGCAGGCCATCCGGCACCCGGGTTTCTCGTTCGTCGAGATCCTCAGCCCCTGCGTCACCTTCCGCCCCGAACAGAAGCAGTGGAAGGAGCAGGTGCGCGCGGCCCCGGTGCAGCACACCGACGACGCAGGCCTGGCCGCGCGCCGCCTCATGACCGACGACGGCTTCAACATCGGCGTGCTCTATGCCGGCCAGCGCAACCCCTATCCGGCCCGGACGGCGTTGGCCGCCGCCGGCGTGGCCG
The DNA here is from genome assembly GCA_964371495.1 of uncultured Rubrivivax sp. Taxonomy (GTDB): domain Bacteria; phylum Pseudomonadota; class Gammaproteobacteria; order Burkholderiales; family Burkholderiaceae_C; genus Rubrivivax. The sequence goes on along the minus strand of CAYJOA010000025.1, from coordinate 36,877 downwards.
ACCTGGAAACGGAGTTCGAGCTGTGAACACCACCCCGCAGACCCTGGACGAATTCATGGCCGTCGCGCTGGCGATGGAGAACGAAGCCGTCGACCGCTACACCGAGTTCGCCGACATGATGGAGACGCACAACAACGCCGACGTGGCGGCGATGTTCCGCACCATGGCAGGCTACGAAGCCAAGCACGCGCAGCACATCATGGACGAGATGGGCTGGAAGAGTGCGCCGAAGGTGCCGCGTGAGGTCATCTGCTGGCCCGGCTACGAGTCGCCCGAGGCGGCGCCCATCGACGACGTGCACTACCTCATGAAGCCCTACCACGCGCTGCAGCTGGCGCTGGCGGCCGAACAGCGCGCCGAGGCCTTCTTCGGCCAGCTGGCGGGCATGACGACGAACGACTCGGTGCGGGCCGCGGCGCTGGAGATGCAGGCCGAGGAGGCGGAACACGTCGCGCTCGTCACCGCCTGGATGGCCAAGGTGCCACGGCCCGACAGCGACTGGTCGGACGACCCCGACCCGCCGCGTTACATCGATTGACGGCCGCGCTGCAGGAGCACAAGCATGAACACATTGCTGCCACCGGGGTGGGCGCCACCCAAGGGTTATGCCAACGGCATCGAAGTCGACGCCGGACGCATCGTCTTCGTCGCCGGACAGGTGGGCTGGAACGCCCAACAGGTGTTCGAGTCCACCGAGCTCGTGCCGCAGTTCGAGCAGGCGCTGAAGAACGTGCTCGCGGTGCTGGCGCAAGCCGGCGGCGAGCCGCGACACGTCTGCCGCATCACCGCTTTCTGCTGCGACAAGCCGGCCTACCTGGCGGCGCGGCCGCAGTTGGGTGCCATCTGGCGCCAGCACATGGGCGCGCACTACCCGGCGATGAGCATGATCTTCGTCTCGGACCTGCTCGACGACCCCGGCAAGATCGAGCTCGAAGCCACCGCGGTGCTGCCGCACGGCAGGCAGTGAGGATCGCGTCCGTGTTGCAGATCATCATCCAGGGCCGCGGCGGCCAGGGCGCGCAGACGGCGGGCAACCTGCTCGCCGCCGCGTTCTTCGCCGCCGGCCGCCAGGTGCAGTGTTTCGCCACCTACGGCGGCGCGCGCCGCGGCACGCCGGTGAGTTCGTACATCCGCGTCGACGACCGTCCGATACGCGTGCGCTGCGACATCGAGCGCGCCGACGCGATCCTGTGCTTCGACGCCAGCCTGCTCGGCGGCGCGCTGCTCGCCACCGCCACCCCGGCGACGCTGGTCGTCGTCAATTCGGCACGAAGCGCGAGCGAGCTCGCGCGCACGCTGCCGGGTCTGCACCTGATTCCGGTCGACGCACTGGACATCTCGCGCCGCAACGGCCTCGGCCGCATCGTCAATTCGGCCCTGCTCGGCGCATTCGCACGCGCCATCGGCGCGCCGGCGCTGCCAGTGCTGGAGGCGACGCTGCTGGAACGTTCGCCCAAACTGCACGCCGGCAACGTGGCGGCCTGCGAAGAAGGCTGGCGCTGGGCCGACGCGCTGCTGCGCGCCGAGGTGTCCTGATGTCTGCACTGCACGAGGCCGTGCCTCCGACCTGGACGACCGGTTCCACCGAGGCCATCAAGACCGGCACCTGGCGTGCCGCGCTGCCGCGCCACATCCAGGCGCCCTCGCCCTGCCACCAGGCCTGCCCGGTGAACGGCGACATCGCCGACTGGATCGGCCTGGCGCGCCAGCGCGACTGGCGGGGCGCCTTCGACGTGCTGACACGCCACAACCCGTTCCCGGCGATCGCCGGCCGCATCTGCCACCACCCCTGCGAAACCGCGTGCAACCGTGCCGGCTTCGACGAGGCGCTGTCGATCTGCAAGCTCGAACGATTCGTCGGCGACACGGCCATCGCCGCCGGCTGGGGTTTCACGCCACCGGCCGCAGAGCGAAACGGTCACGTGGCCGTGGTCGGCGGCGGCCCGGCGGGGTTGTCGGCAGCCTTCCAGCTGCGCCGCCGCGGCTGGCGCGTGACGCTGTTCGAAGCGCGCGGCGAACTCGGCGGGCTGATGCGCCACGGCATCCCGCCGTACCGGCTGGCGCGCGACGTGCTCGACGCCGAGATCGCGCGCATCGTCGCGCTCGGCGTCGCCGTGCGCTGCGGCGAGCCGCTGTCTTCGCCCGCCGACTTCGCGCGCCTGCGCGCCGGCCACGACGCGGTCTTCGTCGCCGTCGGTGCCGGCCGCGTCAAGCGGCTGCCGGCGCTCGGCGACGGCCTGCCCGGCGTCATGGACGGTGCCGCCTACCTGGAGGCCTGTAACGCCGGCCGGCCGCCGGCGCTGGGGCGCCACGTCGTCGTCATCGGCGGCGGCAGCGCCGCCATCGACGCCGCGCGCAGCGCGCGCCGCGCCGGGCACGAGGTCACGATCCTGGCGCTGGAGAGCCGCCCCCAGATGCCCGCACAGCGCGAGGAGATCGAGGAGGCCGTCGAAGAAGGCATCGCGCTGATCGACGGCGCGATGCTCGACGCTGCAGCGGCCAGCGCGCCCGGTCTGCGGCTGGATTGCCGGCGCGTGCGCTTCGAAGCCGGCACCGCCGGCCGGCCGTTCAGCGCCGTGCCGCTGGCCGACAGTGCTTTCAGTTTCAGCGCCGACGCGGTGCTGACCTCGATCGGCCAGGACCCGGACCTCGGCCCCTTCGACGCCCTGCCGGCACGCGGCGCGCTGCTCGTGGCCGACGAGCGCGGCGCCACCGGCAGCGCCGGCGTCTGGGCCGGTGGCGACGTCGCCAGCATGGCGCGCTTCGTCACGCAGGCGGTGGGCATGGGCAAGCTGGCGGCGCTGGACATCCACCGCCGGCTGCTCGCCGAAACGGCCGTCGGCGCCGACGGCGGCACCGGCGACGCCGAGACCGTGGTGCCGCTGGCCAGCATCGCCACCTGGTACTACCCGCAGGCGCCGCGTGCCGCGTCGCAGGTGCTGCTGCCCGCCGAAAGACAGGCTGCCGCGCTCGAAGTGCAGCTCGGACTGGACATCGAACAGGCGCTGGCCGAAGCCGAGCGTTGTTTCTCGTGCGGCAGCTGCATCCAGTGCGACAACTGTGTCGTCTACTGCCCCGACATGGCCGTGCGGCGCGTCGGCGACGGCTACGAAGTGCTCACCGACTACTGCAAGGGCTGCGGGCTGTGCGTGCGCGAATGCCCCACCGGGTCGATGAAGATGGTCGAGGAACGGCGATGAACATGGTCAATGAAGGGCCCGTGCTGCTGACCGGCAACCACGCCGTGGCCTGGGGTGCGCGGCTGGCGCGGCCGCAGGTGGCGCCGGTGTACCCGATCACGCCGCAGACGCCGGTGCTGGAGCTGCTGACCGAGTTCCAGGCGCGCGGCGAGTTCGACGCCGAGATCATCACCGTCGAATCCGAGCATTCGGTGATGTCGGCGTGCATCCCGGCGTCACTGACGGGTGTGCGCGTCTTCACCGCCACCGCGTCGCAGGGCCTGCTGCTGATGCACGAGTTGCTGCACTACGCCGCCGGCGCGCGCTCGCCGATCGTGATGGCCAATGTCAACCGCACCGTGGCCTCGCCCTGGGCCTTCTGGCCCGACCAGACCGACAGCCTTTCGCAGCGCGACACCGGCTGGATCCAGTACTACGTGGAAACCGCTCAGGAGGCGCTGGACACCGTGCTGCAGGCCTACCGCGTCGCCGAACAGGTGCTGCTGCCGGTGATGGTCAACCTCGACGCGTTCTACGTCTCGCACGCCCTGGAGCCGGTGCTGATCCCGGCGCAGCAACTGGTCGACGCCTACCTGCCGCCCTTCGACCCGCCGCACCGTCTGGACACGGCGCATGTCGAGTCGTGGGGCAACGTCGTCAGCCAGGACATGTTCTACCGCCACCGCCAGGCCGCCGAGGAGGCGATGGCGCGTGTTCCCGGTCTGGCCGCTGGCGCCGACCGCGAATGGGCCGAACGTTGCGGGCGCAGCTGGGGTGTCGTCGAACGCTACCGCTGCGACGGCGCGACGAGCGTCATCGTCACCATGGGCAGCATGTGCGGCACCGCGCGCGACGCGGTCGACGCCATGCGCGATGCCGGCCAGGCCGTCGGCCTGGTCAAGCTGCGGCTGTTCCGCCCGCTGCCGGTGGCGGCGCTGCGCGCCGCGCTGGCCGGCGTGCCGGAGGTGGTGGTGCTCGACCGCAACCATTCGCCGGGCACCGGTGGCGTGCTGCACCAGGAACTGCGCGCTGCCTTGTACGGCATGCCGGATGCGCCGCGCATCCACGGCCTGCTGGCCGGCGTCGGCGGCGTCAACGTGCCGGTGGACAAGATCTGCAGTTTCGTGCGCGGCGCAGTCGGCACGCCGGCCGTCGCCGAATCGACGTGGGTGCGATGAGCCGCCGAGCTCGACAAGGGCCAACGATGGAAAAGATCGAATTGAACGACCCGGCCATGCTCTGCTCGGGCCACGCCGCCTGCCCCGGCTGCCTCGACGCGCTGTCGGTGCGACACGTGCTGGCGATGCTGGGGCCCGACACCATGGCGGTGATCCCGCCTTCGTGCATGGCCATCATCGCCGGGCCGCAGCCGTACAGCTCGCTGAAGATCCCCGTCTACCAGCCGACGCTGGAAGCCAGCGCGGCGGCGGCCTCGGGGCTGCGCCGCGCACTCGACGCGCAAGGCAAGCACGAGACGACGGTGATCGTGCTCGCCGGCGACGGCGGCACCTACGACATCGGCTTCCAGTGCCTGTCGTCGGCCGCCGAACGCAACGAGGACTTCATCTATTTCTGCCTCGACAACGAGGGTTACATGAACACCGGCGCGCAGAAGTCGTCGTCGACGCCGCACTACGCCTGGACCGGCTCGACGCCGGCCGGCAAGACCACGCGCAAGAAGAACATGACCGAGATCATGGCCGCGCACGGCGTGCCTTATGTCGCCACCGCCAGCGTCGGCCACGTCGCCGACCTGAAGCGCAAGGTGGCACGCGCCAAGGCCATGCGCGGCACGCGCTTCATCACCCTGCTGATCCCGTGCCTGGACGGCTGGGGCCTGGCCGACGACGCCGGCCTGACCGCCGCGCGGCTGGCGGTCGAGACCGGCGCCTTCCCCTTGTACGAGGTCGAGGACGGCCGCCGCTACACGCTGAATGCCGACAAGACACGGCCGATCGGCGAGTACCTGGCACTGCAGCGCCGCTACCGCCACATGAGCGGCGAACAGATCAGCGCGCTGCAGGCCGAGATCGACGACGGCTGGGCACGCCTGCAGCGCCAGGCCGCGCCCGACCGCACCGTCGCGGTCTGAAGCCGGCTGGCCCCGGGCGTGGGGCAGAATCCACGCCACCGACTCCCCCATTCTCACAACAGGAGACTGTCCATGAGCACCCGTCGCACGCCCCTCGTCCTCGGCGCCCTTGCTGCCGCGCTCGCCTTCGCCGGCGCGCCGGCCTGGGCGCAGTCCGCCAAGCTCAAGGTCGGCTTGATGCTGCCCTACACCGGCACCTTCGCCGCGCTGGGCACGGCCATCGAGAACGGCTTTCGCCTGTACGTGGCCGAGCAGGGCGGCAAGCTCGGCGGCCGCGAGATCGAGTGGTTCAAGGTCGACGACGAGTCCGATCCGTCCAAGGCCACCGACAACGCCAACAAGCTGATCAAGCGCGACAACGTCGACGTGCTCGTCGGCACCGTGCACTCGGGCGTGGCGATGGCGATGGCCAGGGTGGCACGCGACAGCGGCACGATGCTCATCGTTCCCAACGCCGGCGCCGACGCGGTGACCGGGCCGATGTGCGCACCGCACATCTTCCGCAGCTCGTTCTCGAACTGGCAGCCCGGCTATGCGATGGGCGAGGTGATGGCCAAGAAGGGCCACAAGAAGGTGGTGACCATCACCTGGAAGTACGCCGCCGGCGATGAGTCGGTGAAGGGTTTCCGCGAGGCCTTCGAGAAGCAGGGCGGCCAGGTCGTCAAGGACTTGAGCCTGCCGTTCCCGAACGTCGAGTTCCAGGCCCTGCTGACCGAGATCGCCTCGCTCAAGCCCGATGCCGTCTACACCTTCTTTGCCGGCGGCGGCGCGGTGAAGTTCGTCAAGGACTACGCCGGTGCCGGTTTGAAGAAGTCGATCCCGCTGTACGGCGCCGGCTTCCTGACCGACGGTACCTTGCAGGCCCAGGGCGACACCGCCGACGGGCTGCTGACCACGCTGCACTACGGCGACAGCCTGGACACGCCGCGCGACAAGTCCTTCCGGCTGGCCTACGCCAAGGCCTACAAGCTGCAGCCCGACGTCTACGCGGTGCAGGGCTACGACGCGGCGCAGATGCTGGGCATCGGCCTGGCCGCGGTGAAGGGCGACGTCACCAAGAAGACCGAATTCGCAGCCGCGTTGAAGAAGGCCCGCATCGACAGCCCGCGCGGCGCCTTCAGCCTGGGGCAGTCGCACAACCCGGTGCAGGACATATATCTGCGCCAGGTGGTCGGCCAGGAGAACAAGGTCATCGGCGTGGCGTCCAAGGCGCTGGCCGACCCCGGCCGCGGCTGCCGGATGTAGCCGACCTTTCTGCCGCGCGACCCGACCCCGGGCCCGTGCCGCTCGCCGTGCGAGAGTACGGCGGCGCTGCCCGACCCGAGCGCGGGCCGCTGAGGACGAAACCTCGGCCACGACCGTGAGGAACTGGTGGACCTTGCCACACTGCTGATCCAGTGCCTGAACAGCCTGCAGTACGGGCTGCTGCTTTTCCTGGTGGCCTCGGGGCTGACGCTGATCTTCGGCATCATGGGCGTCATCAACCTGGCGCACGGCAGCTTCTACATGATCGGCGCCTACATGGCGTACGCGCTGGCGCCGTTCGTCGCCGCCACGCTGGGTGGCGGCTTCTTCACGACGATGGCACTCGGCCTCGCGCTGGCGGTGCTGCTGGGCTACCTTCTCGAGTGGGCCTTCTTCAGCTTCCTGTACGGGCGCGAGCACCTGCAGCAGGTGCTGATGACCTACGGGCTGATCCTGGTCTTCGAGGAACTGCGCAGCATCACCGTGGGTGACGACGTGCACGGCGTCAAGCCGCCGGACTGGCTGGCCGGGGCGATCCCGCTCGGCGAGCTGATGACCTACCCGGTGTACCGGCTGTTCATCTCTGCGGTGTGCCTGGGCCTGGCGCTGGCGATGTGGTTCGTGCTCGCGCGCACGCGCCTGGGCATGAAGATCCGCGCCGGCGCCACCAACCGCGAGATGGTGCAGTCGCTGGGCATCGACATCCAGCTGCTATACCGCGTCGTCTTCGCCGCCGGCGTGGCGCTGGCGGTGCTGGCCGGCATGGTGGCCGCGCCGGTGTCGTCGGTCTACCCCGGCATGGGCAACCAGGTGCTGATCATCTGCTTCGTGGTCGTCGTCATCGGCGGCATCGGGTCGATCCGCGGTGCGCTGCTGGCCGCGCTGCTGATCGGTTTCGCCGAGACCTTCGGCACGGTGCTGTTCCCGCAGGCCGCCGGCGTGCTGGTCTACGTGCTGATGGCGCTGATCCTGCTGTGGAAGCCCGACGGGCTGTTCCGGGCCGGCTGATGCAGGCTTCGCGCATCGGCTTCGTCGTGGTCGGCGCATCGGCGCTGGCGCTGTGGCCGCTGGCGGCCGGCAGCTACGGCATCGACTTCGTCACCAAGACGATGATCTACGCCATCCTGGCGCTGAGCCTGGAACTGCTGGTCGGCACCACCGGGCTGGTGTGCTTCGGGCAGGCGGCACTGTTCGGCCTGGCCGGCTATGCGGTGGTGCAGCTGTCGCCGCCGGACGCGCCGGCGTCGCTGTTCTGGCTGCTGCCGGCGTCGATGGCGGTGGCCGCCGCCTACGCGCTGTTCATGGGCGCGCTGTCGCTGCGCACGCGCGGCGTCTACTTCATCATGGTCACGCTGGCTTTCGCGCAGATGGCCTACTACCTGGTGCACGACACGCCGCTGGGCGGCGGCACCGACGGCATCTACCTGTCGTTCAAGCCGGTGGCTGCAGTGGGGCCCGTCGTGCTGCTGGATCTCGGCCATGCGCTGACGCTGTATTACTTCGTCCTGGCCGCCCTGGCGGCGGCCTTCGTCCTGCTGGCGCTGCTCTTGCGGTCGCCTTTCGGCCGCGCGCTGGCCGGCATCCGCATCAACGAGCAGCGCATGCGCGCCACCGGTTTTTCGACCTATCCGTACAAGCTGGCGGCGTTCGTGCTGTCCGGCGCGATCGCCGGGCTGGGCGGCTTCCTGTTCGCGGTGAAGGACGGCTACGTCAACCCCGAACTGCTGAGCTGGCACCTGTCGGGGGCGATGCTGGTGATGATCATCCTCGGCGGCATCGGCCACCTGCGCGGTGCGGTGATCGGCGCCTTCGCGTTCGCGCTGCTGCAGGAATTCTTCAAGTCCGAAGCCCTCTTCGGCGACTTCGCCAAGCACTGGTTGCTGGGCCTGGGGCTGACCATCATCGTCAGCGTGGCGCTGCTGCCGCGCGGCCTGATCGGCGTCGGCGCGGTGCTGGCCAACCGCCTGCGCCGCCGCGTCGGGGGCACGGTGTGAGCGAGGTGCTGCTGCGCGCGCAGCGGCTGACGCGCCGCTTCGGCGGCGTCGTCGCCGTCGACGGCGTGTCGCTGGAACTGCAGCGCGGCACCGTGCACGCGGTGATCGGCACCAACGGCGCCGGCAAGTCGACACTGATCAACATCCTGTCGGGCGAGCTCGCCGCCAGCAGCGGCAGCGTGGCATTGCGCGGCACCGACATCACGCGCTGGTCGCAGCCGCGGCGCGCGCGCGCCGGCATCGGCCGCAGCTACCAGCGCACGACGATCTACCCGGTGTTCACGGTGCTCGAGAACTGCCGCCTGGCAGCGCAGGCGCGCCATCAGCGGCCGTGGGCCTGGTGGGCCGACGCGGCGGCATGCCACCACAGCGTGCCCGCGGCGCGCGACGCCGTCGCCCGCGTCGGCCTGGCCGACCTGCACGACCGGCCGGCCGGCACGCTGTCGCACGGCCAGCGCCGCCAGCTCGAGATCGCGATGTGCCTGGCCACCGGCCCCGAGGTGCTGCTGCTCGACGAGCCGCTGGCCGGCATGGGCGCCGAGGAAACCGAGCGCATGCTCGCGCTGCTGAACGAATTGAAGTCCGGTCATGCGATCGCCCTCGTCGAGCACGACATGGACGCCGTGTTCCGCATTGCCGACCGCATCACGGTGATGGTCAACGGCGCCGTGCTCGCCAGCGACGTGCCGCAGGCCGTGAAGGCCAACGCCGAAGTGCAGGCGGCCTACCTGGGTACCGCCGAATGACGCCCGCAGCCGGCACGGCAGCGCTGCTCGAAGCACACGGCGTGCAGGCCTGGTACGGGGCCAGCCACGTGCTGCACGGCATCGACATCAGCATCGCGCGCGGCCAGACGGTGGGCCTGCTCGGCCGCAACGGCATGGGCAAGAGCACCTTGATCCGCACCCTGCTCGGCCACGTCACTCAGCGCCAGGGCCGCATCGTGATCGACGGCCACGACGTGTCGCGCGCGCGGCCGCACGAAGTGGCGCGGCGCGGCGTGGCCTACGTGCCCGAGGGCCGCGGCGTGTTTCCCAACCTGACGGTGCGCGAGAACCTGCTGATGGCCGCCCGCCCCGGCAGCGGCAGCCACGCCGACTGGACGCTGGAGCGCGTGCTGCAGACCTTCCCCCGGCTGGCCGAACGCATCCGGCAGCTCGGCGGGCAACTGTCGGGCGGCGAGCAGCAGATGCTGGCCATCGGCCGCGCGCTGATGACGCAGCCGCAGCTGATCATCCTGGACGAGGCCACCGAGGGCCTGGCGCCGCGCATCGTGGCCGAGATCTGGCGCGTCGTCGAAACCATCCGCGGCGACGGCATCGCGACGCTGATCGTCGACCGCGACTACCGCAAGGTGGCGGCCCAGGCCGAACGCCTGGTGGTGCTGCAGAAGGGCGAAGTCGTGCTCACCGGGCCGGCCGCCGATCTGCGCGACAGCCCGGAACTGGCGGGGTACCTGGGCATCTGATCCCCGCGGGGCGGGCTGCCGGCTCGAGGAAAACGCTTACGAATTGGCGCAAGGCGCCGCTTCGGTTCCGGCCGCCGCTGCCGATAACCGGGCAACGATTCCCCGGGAAACCCAACATGACGACCCTGAGCACGGGCGACAACGCCTTCGGCACCGCCAATTCGCACGCCCTGGCCACGATCCTGGAGGCCAGCGAGACCAAGAGCATCATCGCGGCGACGGACATCTTCGACATCTCGGGCATCAAGCTGTGGGCCAGCAGCCAGCCGGTGTCGGCGGCGCTGCAGCGCAAGCTGCTCGACCGCCAGTTGCGCCAGCCGCTGGAAAGCTGCCTGATCGCCGAGGACGGCGTGACGGCGGCGACGCTGGCCCAGGCGCTGCGGGAACTGGTGCAGAGCAAGTCGCCGCTGGCGCCGATGCTGCGGCCGCACGGCGAGAGGCTGGCGCGCGAGGCGCTGCAGCTGACCCTGCATCCGGCTGCGCAACTGCTGCTGACCGCGTCGCAGGCGGCGCGGCCGCAGTCGTTCGATCATGCCGTGGCGGCGATGGCCCTGAACGGCTCGCTCATGGTCGAGGGCGGCGGCGACACGCCCGAGATCCGACAGGCGATGCTGTGCGGCCTGCTGCACGACCTGGGCGAGATGTACATCGACCCGAGTCACGGCGAAGCCGAGGCCGACCGAGACCTGGATTTCGTCAGCTACCAGCAACTGGTGGTGCACCCGCACATCGGCTACCTGCTGGTGGCCCAGCTGACCCACTACCCCAGCGCGGTGGCGCGCGCGATCGCCGAACACCACGAACGGCTGGATGGCTCGGGCTACCCGCACGCCCTGCACGGCGACAAGATGTCGCGGCTGGGACGGCTGCTGGCCGTCACCGAAGCGGCGCTGAATGCCGTGCGCAGCCCCTTCGACCACCTGCTGCACGCCAGTGTCGCGTTGCGCGCGGTGCCCGGCGAATTCGACCTGCACTGGGTCGGCAAGGTCAGCCAGGCCGCCTGCGCGCAGCCGCCGCACAAGGCCGCCATGGAGCCTGGCGACATCCAGGCCCGCCTCGCTGCCCTGAGCGACGTGCTGACGGCCGCCGAGTCCAACGTCTCGGCACTTGCGGCACAGGCCACCCTGCCGGCGATGCAGCGTGCGCTCGGCCTGTCGCAGTTCCTGCTCGGGCGGCTGCGTGCCGGCTGGAACGAGAGCGGCATGTGGAACCCGCGCGCCATGGTGAGCAGCGACGCCGCCGAGGTCGAGGCGGTGGAGGACGAGCTCTATTTCCGCCTGCGCGGCGTCCAGCGGGCGACCCTGCTGCTGGCCGGCCAGTTGCCGCCCGAGGAAGCCGCGGCGCTGGGCGCGCTGTGCGATTCGTTCGCCATGGGCTGAGCGCCGGCGGGCTGCGGGCACAATGCCGGGCCGTGTCGAGCCCCAGCGTCTGTCCGCATGAGCCTGATCGAACACTACGTCACCCTGCGCCAGGCGCACATCGGCTTCGTCGCCGCCAGCGGCACGCTGTTCGCGCTGCGCGCCGTTGCCACACTCGGCGGCGCGCGCTGGCCGCTGGCCCTGCCGGCGCGTGCTGCGAGCTGGGTCGTCGACAGCGGCCTGCTCGGCGCCGGGGCGCTGCTGTGGGCGACGCTGCAGGTCCATCCGCTGGTGCAGACCTGGCTCGGCGCCAAGCTCCTGCTGCTGCTGGTCTACATCGGCCTGGGCACGATGGCGCTGCGGCGCGCCAGGACACCGGCGGCGCGCCTGGGCTGGACACTGGCGGCGCTGGGCTGCTTCGGCTGGATCGTGGCCACGGCGCTGGCGCACGATCCGCGCGGGCCGCTGTACTGGCTGTCGACCTGAGTCGGGCCCATCGGCGCCCGAGCGTGCGCGTCCTGCGCCACCAGGGCCCCGTTCATCACGTCGCCGAAGTCCGGCCAGGCCGTGCTCACGCGGCCTGCGCCACGGGCTGCGAATGCCGCACTTGCAGGCGCAGCGCCGGCAGGCAGCTGCCGCAGTTCGTGCCGCACTTCAGGGTGGCCTGCAGTTGCGCCAGGCGCGCCTCGGCGCTGCCGCCGTAACTGGCCAGGCAGGTGACCACTTCGGCTTCGCTGACGTCGAAGCAGTTGCACGACTGCACGCCACACGACGGCACGGCCAGCGGCGGCGGCGCGGTGCCGGCCAGCAGCGCGCGGCCGTAGGCCTGGGCCGGCAACTCGTCCATCAGCAGCGTGCTCACCCAGCCCGCGGCCTGGGTGTCGCCGGCGAGCAGAAAGGCCTGCACACGGGCCCCTGCGGTCGGGCCTGCGGCATCGTGGGCGAGCAGTCGCACGCTGCGGCGCTGGCCGCGTTCGGCGTCGCTGTAACGCAGCACGTCGGCGTGGTCCAGGCCGAGCAGCGACTCGAGGACATCAGCGAGCCCGACGCGCACCGCTTCCTGCAGGACCTGGTGATGAAAAACGGCCTCAAGCTGCGCGACGCGGTGCAGCGCATCGTCGACGTCGCATCGCTGCTCGGCTGAAGCGTCGGTCCGAACCACGATGGTGCGGCGCAGCACCAATCCGGGCGTCGCCATCGCAAGGCGGGGTCGATGACGAGGCCGGCGGTGGCCTTCTTCCCCATCAGCAGGCGTTGGCGTGGTCGATGGTCTTGCGGTCGGCCAGTTCACTGCGCGCGGCGTCGAGCTCGGTGCGCAGGTTCTGCTCGCTGGCGAAACGTTCCACCGCCACGTCGATGACGGCCTGCGCACGCTCGGCCTTCAGCCCCTGCACCACGTAGGCCGAGACGCCTGCGCCGATGGCGCTGCGCATGGTCGGGCGGTCGGTGTCGTCGGTGAACATCACGACCGGGCGGCGCGCGTCGCGGGTGGCCATCACGATGTGCTCGAGCACGTCGCGCACGGCGCTGTCGCTCTTCACCACCACGACGTCGGGCTTCAGGCGTGCCATCGCTTCGGGCAGCGATGCGTCGCCGGCGCGCACGCCCAGCACCAGGTGTCCGGCATCGGCCAGCGCGCCGGCGATGGCGATGGCGTCGTCCGAGGTCTCGGCGTACGGGTCGGTGACGATCAGCACCGACAGGGGCGACCTGCTTGCGGCCATGGCCGTCATGAGCAAGACCCGAGCCAGCTGGCGTGCAACAGCGCACGCATGCAGCGCCGGCGCAAGGCCCGGCCACGCTCAAGCTGCGCCCGGGGCATGACGAAGTAGCCTGGACCAGGAGGCCTCTCGTGTGGGTCGTGTGGAAATTCGTCGCCGGGTTCTTCGCCGCAGTGCTGGCCGCGTCATCGTGCTGCGCGGCTGAGCTCACCGAGCTCGAAGAGCGCTGGCTGCAGGGTGTCTGGCCGGTCGTCGTCTTCGCCAGGACGGCGCAGCTGCCGCTGGACATCGTCGTGCAGCCGCAGCCGACACCGGGTGCCGCGCCGCTGGCGCTGGGTTTCATCGACGGCCGCTGCAAACTCGTGCTGTCGATGCGCGGCAACCCCGAGGCGCAGGCCACACTGGAACGCATCGAGCCCGAGCTCGTCGACGCCACGCTCGAACTGATGGCGGCGCACGAGCTGGGTCACTGCCGCCGTTATCTGGACGGCTCCTGGCTCAGCTTGCCGGCAGGATTCGCCGCCGGCGAACCGGGGGGCCTGAGCGCGGACCTGCGCCCGTCGTACGCGCTCATGAAGGCCGTGCGGCGCGAGGAGGGCTACGCCGACCTCGTGGGCCTGGCCTGGGTGCGCCAGCACCACGGCGAGAAGTTCGCCCGACTGCACGCCTGGCTGGTTGCCGAGCGCTCCAGGGACCTGGTGCCGGGCAGCCACCACGACACGCTGGCGTGGATCCGGACGGTACGCGACGGCAACGCGCTGAGTCGGCCGTCGATCTTCGCCGGCGCTGCCGCGCTGTGGAGCAGGGGACTCGCGGCCGCCGACCGCTAGCGCAGGCGCCGTGCCGCAAGGCGAGACGGGCTGCCGTCTGTAGGAACAGTCGGACAGTGCCAAGGCGCTCCGGCCGATGGCCCGGCCTGCGTCGCGGCCGCAGCATGGGCTCACCCCACCCCAAGGTGCGGAGACTCCCCTACGAAAGGAACTCGACCATGAACTTCAAGCCCACCCGGATGAACCTCGCCATGGCTGCCCTGACCGCTTGCCTGCTGGCGCCCCTGGCCGCAGCCGCAGCCACCGACAAGCCTGCCGCCGCCGGCGACCGCATGAGCTACAGCGACCGCGTCCAGATGAAGACCTGGGCCACCGAGAAGGAACAGCTCGAACGCGAACTCAGGCTCGGCCAGAGCAAGGCCTACTACCCGCAGGCGCTCAGCGATCGGGGTTTCCACATCACGTCGGTCAACGCCGACAAGCCCGACGCCGTGGAATACGAGGTCGTCAAGGGCACGCAGACCTATGAAGTGCAACTGTCCTTCGACAAGGCGGGCAAGGCCAGCAAGGTCGACGTGACGACGAACATGTGGCGCCACGATGCAACGAAGGCGGCGATGGCCGGCAGGAAGATGCCGGTGGCGAACCGCTTCGAGCGCGGCAACGAGGCCTTCAGCGACCGCGTGCGCATGACGACCTGGAACCAGGAAAAGGACCGGCTGGAGAAGTCGCTGCCGCTGGGCCAGGACAAGGGCTACTACGGCGAGCAGCTGAAGACGATGGGCTACCAGGTGACCTCGGTCAACGACAACGAGAAGGACTACGTCGAGTACGAGGTCGTCAAGGGCGGCAACAGCTACGAGGTGCAGATCGACTTCGAAGGCAACAAGGCCAAGGATGTCGACGTCACCACCAACGTCTGGCAGACCGAAGCCACCGAACGCGCGCTGGCTGCATCCAGGCGCTGAGCCGGCTGGAGGGTGAGGCCCACGTCGTAGCGGTCGTCCCGGGAACTCATCCCGGTTGACGCTTCGAGGCATGGGGCGGCGCAAGCCGCCCCTTCCCATTTGTGCAGGATTGCGACGGCCCGCCACCCGGCGCACGGTGCATCGCAGCACCGACAGCGTGGCGATCTTCTTGCAGGGTGCCGCGTGACTGCGGCGCCAACGGCCCCGCCGGGTCAACGCTGAGGCACGTCGGCGCCGTCCTCGTCCACGCCGCTGGGGACGAAGCTCACGCCGTGGTGCACCAGGTAGTCGCGGATCAGCCGCCGCACCACTTGCGAAGGCGTGACGTCCTGGCGCGCACACAGCGCCTCGAAGGCCTTCTTCTTCGCGGGATCGACCAGCACCGTCAAGCGCGCCGTCTTCAGCTCCATACGATCTCCCCGTGCCGATCACATTATCATGTCAGTATCATTCAAAGCAACTTTGATTGCATGCGCAGCAGAGATCCTGCGCTTGCCGCGCGCCCCGCCATGCCCGACCGCCCAGAGCCAGCAGGCCACGTCAAGCCGTACGTGCACGTGAGTCAGAACACCAAGGCGCTGCACTTTTCGCTCAGCGAGCTGCAGAGCCGGATGCGCATCGAGGACCCGCACGCGCTGGACCTGGAGTACACGCGGACGATGATGGGTTTCCTGCTTTTCGACGCCGAGCCGCAGGACATCGTGATGATCGGGCTCGGCGGCGGCTCGCTGGCCAAGTTCTGCCACCGCCACCTGAAGAACTCGCGCATCCAGGTCGTCGAGATCAATCCGCATGTCATCGCGCTACGCGACGAATTCCAGGTGCCGCCGGACGACACGCGCTTTGCCGTCGTGCCCGGCGACGGCGCGCAGTTCGTGCGCCGCTGCGCCAGCCGCTGCGACGTGCTGCTGGTCGATGGCTTCGACAGCGACGGCCTGCCGCCCCGCCTGTGCTCGCAGCGCTTCTACGACGACTGCCGCGAGTTGCTGCAGCCGCAGGGCATCATGGTCGTCAACCTGCACTCGCACCACGCGCGCCTGGAGATCTTCCTCGACCGCATCCGGCGCAGCTTCGACGACGCGGTCTTCGTCGTCGGCGACGCCGACCGCAGCAACAGCATCGTCTTCGCCGCCAAGGGCCGCGCCTTCGACCGCCTGCGCCACGGCGTCGTGCGCCGGCCGAGGAGCCTGGACGCGGCGGCCGCCGAACCCTTGCTCGGTGGCTTCGCACGCGTCGCATCGGCGCTCGACGAGCGCCGCCGAAAGGGCCTCGTCGACCGCATGGCATGAGAGTACGATGTGCGTGCAATGTGAATTCCGGTGTCGCGAGGTGCAGGGTCCATGGAACTGAAGACGGCGCGCCTGACGCTGCTGATCGATCCGAACAAGAAGGCCGCCTTCGAGCGCCTGTGCGCCAGGCAGGATCGAACCGCGTCGCAGGTGGTGCGGCAGTTGATCCGTGACTACCTGGCGCATCACGGCGTCGAGTTCGAGCCCGGCGGCGGCAGCGATGCCGAGCCGCTGACAACGCCGGCGCAGGCGCGCGGGCGGCCACGGGGCACGGCCCGGCGCAAACGTTGAGCATGCCCAGCCTGGCCCCCGGCCCGCACTGGCTGCACCTGGACTGGATCCTGGTGGTGATGGCCGCGTGGCTGCTCATCGGTGCCGCCGGCGTGGCGGCGCTGCGCCGCTTCACCTTCGTGGCGCAGCTGCTGTTTCCGCTCGGCGGGCTGTTCGGGCTGGGGCTGTTCGTCGTTGCGGTGAGCGCCTTGCCGGGTGCGCCCGAGGTCGCCGTGCTGCCGATCGGCCTGCCGTCGCTGCCCTTCCACCTGCGGTTGGACAGCCTGTCGGCCTACTTCCTGATGGTCATCGGCGCCGCGTCGGCCGGCATCTCGGCGTTCGCCGCCGGCTACTTCCGCAAGGGCGAAGGCACGCCGCCGGGGCTGCTGTGCCTGGAGTACCACGTCTTCCTGGCCGCCATGGCGGGCGTCGTGCTGGCCGCCGACGCCTATTCGTTCATGGTGATGTGGGAGACGATGGCGCTGTCGTCGTTCTTCCTCGTCACCGCCAACCACCGCATCCCGGAGGTGCGCAGCGCCGGCTACCTGTACATCACGATGGCGCACATCGGCGCCATCGCCATCCTGCTGTGTTTCGGCGTGCTGCAGGCCAACACCGGCGACTACACCTTCGCCAACATGCGGGCGCAGAGCCTGGGGCCGTTCTGGGCCTCGGCCGGGTTCCTGCTGGCAGTGTTCGGTTTCGGCGCCAAGGCCGGCATCCTGCCGCTGCACGTCTGGCTGCCCGAAGCGCACCCGGCCGCGCCGTCGCCGGTGTCGGCATTGATGAGCGGCGTCATGCTCAACACCGCCATCTACGGCCTGCTGCGTGTCTCGCTCGACCTGCTGCACCTGCGCCTGTGGTGGTGGGGCGGCCTGCTGCTGGCGCTGGGCCTGGCCACGGCCCTGTTCGGTGTCGTCTTCGCCGCCGTGCAGACCGACATGAAACGCCTGCTGGCCTATTCGTCGATCGAGAACATGGGCCTGCTGTTCGTCGGCATGGGCCTGACGCTGATCTTCGCCGGCTACGACATGCTGCCGATGGCGGCACTGTCGTTGACGGCGACGCTGTACCACGTGGCCAGCCATGCCTGCTTCAAGAGCCTGCTGTTCCTGGGCACCGGCAGCGTGCTGCACGCCACCTCCGAGCGCAACCTGGGCAAGCTCGGCGGGCTGATCCGCACCATGCCCTGGGTCGGCTGGCTGATGCTGCTGGGGGTGCTGGCCGCCGCCGGCCTGCCGCCGCTCGGCGGCTTCGTCTCCGAGTGGCTGCTGCTGCAGAGCTTCCTGTTCACCACCGGCCTGCCGGTGCCGCTGCTGACGATGTTGATCCCGGTGGTGGCAGCGCTCATCGCGCTGGTGGCGGCGCTGGCAGGCTACGTGATGGTCAAGTTCTTCGGCGTCATCTTCCTGGGCCAGCCGCGCGAGGACAGGCTGGCGCAGGCGCACGACGCCGGCCGCTGGGAGCGCACCGGCATGGTGTGGCTGGCGCTGGGCTGCGTTGCACTCGGCCTGCTGCCGGTGCAGTTCATCCAGCTCATCGACCCGGTGACGCAGCAGCTCGTCAAGGCCGGGCTCGGCGAGCGCGTCGCCGGCAGCGGCTGGCTGCTGGCGCCCGCCAGCCAGCAACAGGCGAGCTACGGCCCGGTCATCTTCCTGCTCGGCATCCTGGCCTGCTTTGCGCTGGCCTACGCGCTCGTCAGGGGGCTCTACCACGGCCGCATGCGGCGCGGCCTGCCCTGGGCCTGCGGCTTCCCCTGGGGCACGGCGCGCATGCAGGACACCGCCGAAGGCTTCGGCCAGCCCATCCGGCAGATCTTCGAACCCTTCTTCGTGCTGCATCGCGAACTGCCGTCGCCCTTCGACACGCAGCCGCACTACCGCGTCAAGATCGACGACCACTTCTGGCGCTGGATCTACGTGCCCACCGTCGACCTGGCGAACTTCCTGGCGCGCCTGATGGGCCAGCTGCAGCAGGGCCGCATCTCGGTCTACCTGCTGTACAGCTTCCTGACCCTGGCGGCCACTTTGCTGGCGGTGATCGCATGAGCGTTGCAGGCCTGCTGTCGCAGCTGCTGGAGATCGTGATCGCGGTCGCGCTGGCGCCGCTGCTCACCGGCTGGGTCAACCAGTGGCGGGCCTGGCTGCAGAACAAGTCGGCACCCAGCCTGTGGCAGCCCTACCGCATGCTGCACAAGCTGTTCAACAAGGAGTCGATGGTCGCCGACCATGCGTCGCGGCTGTTCCGCAGCGCGCCCTACGTCATGTTCGGCTGCATGGTGCTGGCGTGCTCGATCATCCCGACGCTGTCGACCGACCTGCCGCTGGCGCCGGCGGCCGATGCCATCGCGCTGGTCGGCCTGTTCGCGCTGGCCCGCGTCTTCATCTCGCTGGCCGCGATGGACATCGGCACCGCCTTCGGCACGCTGGGGGCGCGGCGCGAGATGCTGATCGGCTTCCTGGCCGAGCCGGCGCTGCTGATGGTGCTGTTCTCGGCCTCCCTGATCTCCAACTCGACGGCGCTGACCACCATCGTCCAGACGCTGGCCCACCGCGAACTGGTGATCTACCCCGGGCTGGCCTTCGCCGGTGTCGCGTTCGCGATGGTGGCGCTGGCCGAAAACGCCCGCGTGCCGGTGGACAACCCCGCCACGCACCTGGAACTGACGATGATCCACGAGGCCCTGATCCTCGAATATTCAGGCCGCCACCTGGCCTTGATCGAATGGGCGGCGAGCCTGAAGCTGTTCGCCTATTCGTGCATCGGACTGGCGCTGTTCTTCCCCTGGGGCGTGGCCGACGCGAGCGAACCGCTGGCCATGCTGCTGGCGCTGCCGGTGCTGGTGCTGAAGCTGGCCCTGGGCGGCTTCGTGCTGGCGCTGCTGGAGACCCTGAGCGCCAAGATGCGCATCTTCCGCGTGCCCGAATTCCTGGGCACGGCCTTCCTGCTGTCGGTGATGGCGATGCTCGTTCACCTCTTGCTGACCCGCTGAGATGAGCGCCGCCCGGCCGTTCCGAAGGCGCTCACTCCCCCCTGGGGGGACGGGCCGCAGGCCCAAGGGGGCACCATGAGCGAATTGCTGACCCAGTTCGTCAACCTGCTCGGCGCGATGCTGCTGATGCTGGCGTTCGCGATGATCTCGCAGCGCCGCATCCTGTCGCTGATCTACCTCTTCACGGCGCAGGGCGCGACGCTGGTGCTGGCCACGGCGGTGGTCGGCTACGTCACCGAGCAGCACCACCTGTACCTGTCGGCCGCCCTCACCTTCCTGCTCAAGGTGCTGCTGATCCCCTGGCTGCTGCACCGGGTGATCGACCGCCTGGGCATCCGCTGGGACGTCGAGACGCTGATCAACATCCCGACCACCATGCTCATCGGCATCGGTGTCGTGATCTTCGCCTTCAACCTGGCGATCCCGATCTCGCAGCTGTCGTCGGCGCTGGCCAGCGGCACGCTGGGCATCGCGCTGGCGTGCGTGCTGCTG
This sequence comes from uncultured Rubrivivax sp., assembly GCA_964371495.1. Lineage (GTDB taxonomy): Bacteria > Pseudomonadota > Gammaproteobacteria > Burkholderiales > Burkholderiaceae_C > Rubrivivax. The sequence goes on along the minus strand of CAYJOA010000025.1, from coordinate 17,039 downwards.
TCGTTCCTGATGATGATCACGCGCGCCAAGGCGGTGCCGCAGGTGATCGGCTTCCTGGCCATGGAGAACGGCCTGTTCTTCGCCGCCACCTCGGCCACCTACGGCATGCCGATGGTGGTGGAGCTCGGCATCGCGCTGGACGTGCTGATCGGCGTGCTGATCCTGGGTGTCTTCATGTTCCAGATCCGCGAGCAGTTCGACAGCCTGGACATCCGTCACCTCGAGAAGCTGAAAGAGGAATGACTTGATCGCGTCGCTGCACCCGCTGGCTTTCCTGCTCGCCTGCCCCTTGGCCGGCGGGCTGGTGCTGGCGCTGGTGGGCCACCGCGACAACGCGCGCGACGTCAACGTCGCGTTCAGCTTCGGCACCTTCGTCGCCGCCTGCGTGCTGACCGTGCAGGTCGTCGAAAGCGGGCCGATGCTGCTGTGGGACAAGGAGTTCTACATCGACGCGCTGAACGTCTTCCTGGTCACGCTGACGGCCTTCGTCGGGCTCACGACCTCGGTCTTCTCGCGGCCCTACATGCGCGTCGAACGCGACCACGGCAAGATGACGCCGCCGCGCATGCGGCTGTACCACAGCATGTACCAGCTGTTCAGCTTCACCATGCTGCTGGCGCTGACGACCAACAACATGGGCATCGTCTGGGTCGCCATGGAAGCCGCGACGCTGACCACCGTGCTGCTGGTCAGCGTCTACCGCACCGCGGCCAGCCTGGAAGCGGCCTGGAAGTACTTCATCCTGTGCGGCGTCGGCATCGCGCAGGCGCTGTTCGGCACCGTGCTGCTGTACATGGCGGCCGAAAAGGTCATCGGCCCCGAAGGCGGCGCCCTGCTGTGGACCGACCTCGACGCCGTGAAGGGCCAGCTCGACCCCAACATCATCACGCTGGCCTTCGCCTTCCTGTTCATCGGCTACGGCACCAAGGTCGGCCTGGTGCCGGTGCACAACTGGCTACCCGACGCCCACGCCGAAGGGCCGACGCCGGTGTCGGCGGTGTTGTCGGGCCTGCTGCTCAACGTCGCGCTGTACGCCGTGCTGCGCTGCAAGGTGCTGACCGACGGTGCGCTGGGCAGCAGCCAGCTGTCGGGCCGGCTGATGATGGGTTTCGGCCTGCTGTCGGTGGTGGCGGCGGTGTTCTTCCTGATCCGCCAGCGCGACGTGAAGCGCATGTTCGCGTATTCGTCGATCGAGCACATGGGCATGATGACCTTCGCCTTCGGCATGGGCGGTCCCATCGCCACCTACGCCGGGCTGCTGCACATGACGGTGCATTCGCTCATCAAGTCGGCGATCTTCTTCGCCGTCGGCCACGCCACGCAGAAGGCCGGCACGCAGATCATGGACGGCATCCGCGGCCTCATCAAGGTCAGCCCGACGGTCGGCTGGGGGCTGATGCTGGGGGCGCTGGCGATCCTGGGCATGCCGCCGTTCGGCGTCTTCGCCAGCGAGTTCCTGATCGTCACCACCGCGATGCGCGACCAGCCCTGGGCCACGCCCTTCCTGCTGGTCGCGCTGGGCGTGGCCTTTGCCTCGGTGTTCAGCCGCGTGCAGCCGATGGTCTTCGGCGAGACCAACGTCAAGCCGCTGGCGCACCCGCCGGCGCTGATCCCGGTCTTCATCCACCTGGCGCTGGGCCTGATGCTGGGCCTGTACATCCCGCCCTACCTGGATGCCTGGTACCGGCAGGCGGCGGCCATGCTCGGGAACTGACACGATGGCACTGCAGGAGCTCGGACTCGAACTGCGGCGCCTGCCGGCACCGCTGCCGATCTGGCACGCGCCGGTGGACCGCCAGGCGTGGACCTCGGTTGCCGACGCCATCTCGAAGCAGGGTGGCCGGCTGGTCTCGGTGTGGGGCATCGACCGCGGCCGCGCGGATGGGCTGTCGGCGTGCGCCGCGTATGCCGTTCCCGCAGGCCTGGTCTGCGTCGAACTGCAGCTCGACGATGCCGAACGCGTTTTCCCCGACCTGGCGCCCCTGTTTCCCGGCGCCGGCCGCATGCAGCGCGCGATGAGCGACCTGTCGGGACTGCAGGCCCAGGGCAGCCACGACCGGCGTCCCTGGCTGGACCATGGCCTGTGGGCGGCCGGGCGGCCCCCGCTGCAGCACGGCGCAGCACCCGCGCCGGCAGCCGCCGGTACGCTGCCCGCCGACTACCCCTTCGTTCGTGTCGAAGGCGACGGCGTGCACGAAATCGCCGTCGGGCCCGTGCACGCCGGCATCATCGAACCGGGGCACTTCCGCTTCTCGGTCGTCGGCGAGAAGGTGCTGCGCCTGGAGCAGCACCTGGGTTACGTGCACAAGGGCATCGAGCGGCGCTACACCGAACTGGCGCCGCAGGAAGGCCACCGGCTGGCCGGGCGTGTCTCGGGCGACTCGACGGTGGCCTACGCCTGGGCCTACTGCATGGCGCTCGAATCGGCCTGGGACTGCGTGGTGCCGCCGCGTGCACAGTGGCTGCGCACGCTGATGCTGGAGCGTGAACGCGTGGCCAACCACCTGGGCGACCTGGGCGCGCTGGGCAACGATGCCGCGCTGGCCTTCGGGCTGGCGCAGTTCTCGCGGCTGCGCGAGGACTGGCAGCGGCTGTCGAACAGCATCTTCGGCCATCGCTTCATGATGGACGCGGTGGCACCGGGCGGCGTCGCCGCCGACCTGCAGGGTGCGCAGCGCGACGCCCAGCGCCGCCAGTGCGACGACGTCGAAGGCGAGGTCCGCCGCCTGCGCCGGGTCTACGACGAACACGCCGGGCTGCAGGACCGTTTCATGAGCACCGGCCGCGTGACGCCCGAACTGGCGCTGCGGCTCGGGCTCACCGGGCTGGCCGGCCGCGCCAGTGGCCAGGCCGCCGACCTGCGCTGCGACCACGACTGGCCTCCCTACCGGCAGCTGAAGCCGCGCATCGCGACGCAGGACGGCGGCGACGTGGCGGCGCGCGTGGCGGTGCGCTTCGACGAGGTGTTCGAGTCGCTGCGCCTGATCGGTGAGCTCTGCGCCGGCCTGCCCGACGGCCAGACGCGTCTTGAACTGCAGCCGCCGCAGCGCTGCGCCTTTGGCGTCGGCTGGGTGGAAGGCTGGCGCGGCGAGGTCCTGGTCGCGCTGGAGAGCGGGGCCGACGGCCGCATCGTGCGTTGCCACAACCACGACCCGTCGTGGCAGAACTGGCCGGTGCTCGAACACGCGGTCATCGGCAACATCGTTCCGGACTTTCCGCTCATCAACAAGTCCTTCAACTTGAGCTATGCGGGGCACGACCTCTGATGTGGCACGTCCTCAGACAGATCGTCCGTCACGGCATCGTCACCGAGCCGGCGCCGCCGGTGGCCGAAGGCGACACTGCGGCCATCGAGCGTCTGCACCGGGACATCCTGGACATCCTGGGCCAGGCGCTGACCATCCGCCAGGTCGATGCGGGGTCGTGCAATGGCTGCGAGCTGGAAATCCACGCCCTCAACAACCCCTACTACAACCTCGAGGGCTACGGCATCAAGTTCGTCGCCAGCCCGCGCCATGCCGACATGCTGCTCGTCACCGGCCCGGTGTCGCGCCACATGGAAGAAGCGCTGCGCCGCACCTACGACGCCACGCCGGAACCCAAGCTGGTGGTCGCGGTGGGCGACTGCGGGTGTACCGGCGGCATCTTCGGCGAGAGTTACGCCAGTTGCGGCAAGGTCGCCAACGTGATTCCGGTCGACGCCACCGTTGCCGGCTGCCCGCCGCCGCCGGTCGAGATCCTGCGCGGCATCCTCGGCGCGGTTCGGCAGTGGCAGGGCAAGCCCGGCGGGCGCTGATCCGGCGCCCGGTTGCACGCAGTCGACCGTTCCCCATCCAGACAAGGCCGGGAAAGCCGTGGACCGATTCGAGGAGATGCGCGTGTTCGCGGCCGTCGTCGACGCCGGCAGCTTCGTGGGCGCCGCCGACGCGCTGGACCTGTCCAAGGCGGCGGTGTCGCGCCAGGTGGCCGGCCTGGAGTCACGGCTGGGTGTACGCCTGCTGCACCGCACGACGCGCAGGCTGTCGCTGACGGCCGAAGGCGAGGTCTTCCACGCCCGCTGCAAGGAGCTGCTGGCCAGCGTCGACGAGGCCGAGTCCGAGATCACCTCGAGCAGCGGCGAGGCCAGCGGGCTGTTGCGCATCAACGTGCCGCTCAGCTTCGGCCTGCTGCACCTGGCGCCGCTGTGGGTGGAGTTCATGAGCCTGCACCCCAAGGTGAAGCTCGACGTGACACTGGCCGACCGCGTGGTCGACCTGGTCGAGGAAGGCTACGACATGGCGGTGCGCATCGCCCGGCTGCCCAATTCGTCGCTGATCAGCCGCAGGCTCACGTCGACGCGCATGGTGCTGTGCGCGTCGCCGGCCTATCTGCGCGCCCGCGGCACACCGGCACATCCGTCGGAACTCGTAACGCACGAGGTGATGGCCTACAGCCTGTTCTCGATGGGCGACAACTGGGAATTCGCGGGGCCCGATGGCCAGGTCACGGTCAAGGTGGCGCCGCGGCTGCGCACCAACAGCGGCGACACCTGCCGCGTGGCCGCACTGCGGCACCGCGGCATCGTGCTGCAGCCGTCGTTCCTGGTCGGGCCCGACCTGCGCGCAGGCACGCTGGTGGAAGTGTTGCCCGAGTACCGGTCGATCGAACTCGATGTCTACGCCGTCTACCCGTCGCGCAGGTTCGTCGCCCCCAAGGTGCGGCTGCTGGTCGACTTCCTGGCCCATGCCTTGCGGACGCCGGCCTGGCCGGCATGAACTGAATCCCCCCGCGACGCATGCGGCGCTCCCCCGAGCAGGGTCCCTGCATGTCATGTCGATCACGGCCACCGCGGCGGATGACGCGGCCTGCGCCGTAGGCCTCGGCTGACAAGCCTGCGGGGCCGGCGCTGATCGCGGCTGGCGCGCCACGGCCGCAAGCTGCGCTTCATCGTTCAACTGCCGAGGAACCGCGATGATGCAGCAACAGCAACCCAGGCGCGCCGCAACGCCGCGACAGGACGTCGCCAACGATCCGCCGCTGCAGGGCGAAGGCAACTACGCCGCCGCACGACGGCACCGCAAGTCGGCCGAGAAGTTCGTCGACGCGGGACGCGTCGAGCAGGCGGCGCACGACGCCGCGCCGAAGGACGCCGCCGAACAGCGCGAAATGCAGCAGGCCGAGCAAGAAGGCCGCGCCCGCGGCCGCCCGTGAATGCCGCGCGCCGGGCTCGGCGCGCGGCCGGCGCCCTGTTGGCCTTGCTGCTGCTGGGCGTGGCAATCGGTGAACTCAGCGGCTGGCCGTTCCTGCGCCAGCCGCTGGCTGGCGTGCTGACGCGTGCGGCTGGCGTTCCGGTGCTGCTCGACGGGCACTTCCGCACCCGGCTGGTGTGGCGGCCGCAGATGACGGTGCAGCACTTGAATGTCGGCGCCGCCGGCGGCGTCGCAGTGCCGCACCTCGTCGATGCGCGCAACATCGAAGTCGGCTGGGGCTGGGGCGACGTGTGGCGCTGGCACCGGCACGGCGAGCCGCTGCGCCTGCAGCGGTTGCGGGCCACGGCGCTCGACGCGCACCTCGTGCGCATCGACCGCGACCGTGCGAGCTGGCAGATCGGCCGGCAGCAGCAGCAGCCCGAGCGCGACCTGAGCGACACGCTGCCGCGTTTCGGTGCCTTCGTCGTCGACCAGGGGCGGGTGATCGTCGACGACCCGCTCACCGAGACCGAGCTGCGCATCGACTTCGCCGGCCGCGAAGGCGATGCCTTGCCCGAATCGACCCCGCCCGACGAACAAGTCGGCTATCGCGCCACGCTCAGCGGCAGCTGGCGCACGCTGCCGCTGCAACTGAAGGTCAGCACCGGCGGCTCGTTGCCGCTGCTCGACGAGGACCCCGACGCGCCGCTGGTGCCGCTGCGCATCGAAGGCCGGGCCGGCGCGTCGACGCTGCTGTTCGACGGCCGGGCCGGCGCCCTGCTGGGGGCGCGCAAGCTCGACGGCCGGCTGCAGTTGCGCGGCCCGTCGCTGGCTCAGGTCGGCAAACCCTTGGGCGTGACGCTGCCGCAGACGCCGCCCTTCGCGCTGCAGGGTGCACTCAGGCACGACGCCGGCCTGTGGCACCTCCGTGCCGACCGCGCGACGATCGGCGACAGCCGGCTGGCGGGCGAGTTCGGCTACGACACGCGGCCGCAGACACCGCTGCTGAAGGGCCGCCTGACAGGCACGCGGCTGGCCCTGGCCGACCTGGGCCCCGCGGTCGGCACCACCGGCACCGGCGACCCGAAGGCCGCGGCGAACAAGCCTGCCGCGGGGCGCGTGCTGCCCGACCGGCCCTTCGACCTGCCGTCGCTGCGCGCGATGGACGCCGACGTGCAGGTGGCGATCGACGCGCTGGCGTTCGGCAGCGACAAGCTGTCAGAGCTGCGCCAGCTGCGCACGCACATCGTTCTGGCCGGCGGCGTGCTGGCGCTGAACGACCTGCAGGCCTCGGTGGCCGGCGGCACCCTCGGCGGCACGACGCGGCTGGACAGCAACGCGCGGCCGGCGCAGTGGCAGGCCGACCTGCGCTTGTCCAAGGTCGACATCGCGGGCTGGATCACCGGCCTGCAGACACCGGCCGGCGCAGCCCCGCCAGCGCAGACGCAAAGCCGCAAGGCACTGAAGCGGCGCCGCGACGAGGCGCGTGCCGGCGGCGCCCAGCCGGCCACGGCCTATCTGACCGGCACTTTCGAAGGCCACGTGCAGGCCAGCGGCCACGGCCGCTCGACGGCCGAGATCCTGGGCACGCTGGATGGCCGAGCGCACGTGGTCCTGCGCGACGGCACGATGTCGCACCTGGCCACCGAAGGCGCGGGCCTGGACATCGCCCAGGCGCTGGGCGTGCTGGTGCGCGGCGACCGCCCGCTGGCGCTGAACTGCGCGCGGCTGGACCTGGACATCGCCGGCGGCATCGTGCGGCCGCGTCTGGCCGTGCTCGACAACAAGGACACGACGATCCGCATCGATGGCCAGCTCAACCTGCGCACCGAGGCGCTGGACCTGCGCGCGGTGGCCCGGCCCAAGGACTTCTCGCCTTTCACGCTGCGCAGCCCGATCACGGTCAAGGGCACGCTGGGCAGCCCGGACGTCGGCATCGAGGCCCGGCGCATCGCCGGCCGGGCCGTGGGTGCGGTGGTGCTGGGCGCGGCGGTGGCACCGCTGGCCGCGCTGCTGCCGTTCATCGACCTCGGCGACAAGCAGACGTCGCCTTGCTCACCGGGCAGTACATCGGCTGCGGCGCCGCCGGCGTCAAGGCCTGGAACTGCGCCCGACAGGTGACGACCCCGCCGCCGCGCAGCGCGGCGAGTTCCTACGGCGTGGACCCGACCTGGGACGCCCTGCGCTTGCAGCGATACATCGCGGCGTCGGCACTGTCGACGAGTGCCCTGCCCGTGGTGCCGTCTGCCGGATAGACGGCGATGCCGATGCTCGAGCCCACCACGAGATCCAACCCTGCGACCTGAATCGGCCGTGCCAGATTGTTCGACACGATGGCGGCCACCCGCTCGACGTCCGCACGTGCATTCGGGTTCACCAGCAGATACAGGAACTCGTCGCCGCCGTTGCGGCAGACCGTGTCCTCGTCGCGCGCGCACTGCAGCAGACGTCTGGCTACCTCCTGCAGGACCAGGTCGCCCACGGCATGCCCGTGCGCGTCGTTGATGCGCTTGAATCGATCGAGGTCCAGGAACAGCACCGCAAGCGTCCAGTGGTGGCGCTCGGCCAGCGAGATGCCGTGGGCGAGGCGGTCGTCGAACAGGCCCCGATTGGGCAGTCCCGTCAAGGCGTCGTGCATCGCCCGCTGCGTGGCCTTGCGCTCTTCGGACTGTGCTGTCGCCAGCGCGGCCTCGGTCTGCGCCAGGGCCGTTCGAGACCGGGTGAGCGCGGCATCGACCTGCTCGAGGTCCTTCAGCCCCTGGGCCAGCGTGTCGTTGACCTCGCCGAGATCGTCGGCGCATTCCTGCACCTTGGCTTCGACCACCTCCCCCTCCTGCAACGCCGCCTCGGCGGGCAAAGTGGTCACGCCGTCGAGGAGCTTCTGCTTGAGGTCGTCGTTGGCCGCGGCCAGGTCGTCGACGCAGGCCTCGACTTTCTCCTTCACCTCGTGGCTCTTCTCGAGTGCCGCCTGCAACGCCAGCGGTGACGCCGTGGGCAGGACGGTGGGAGTGGGTTCGGGTTGCATGCGGTGGACCGGGCTCCTGTCGTGTCGTCAGCACCGGCCGGACAGCCAGCGCAGACACTCATCATCCTGATCGTTGCGGCCGCGCCTGTCTGTGCGCTCTCGCACCGAGCCGGTGAGTCGCGACCGGACCTCCAATGTCAGCAGCCGCTGCAAAGGGCGTGGTCGCGGCGCCAAGTCTGTCCTTGGCTCCCGGGTCGACACTCGCCAGGCATTTGTTCCCGCGCCTGATAGGGGGCTCGCGCTGTGCACACGACAGCAGGCGAACGTCGTCCGGTCAGTCCCGAGGCCGGACGCGCGCCATCGGAGCCAGGCGCGTGCAGGTGATCTCGCACGGGTGGCTCAACACGCGACCCGTTGGATGCCCGACCGTGCGGACGCGCGGCGCCTGCCCGGACGCACCTTTGTGGACATGTTCCTGGCGTTCGTCACGAACACAAACACGGTTGCCTCGCGGCAGGCGGCACCCGGCGGGGGCGACTGCCGTGACGTCGAGAAGGCGCCGCCTGCCGCGACGCGATGAAGACCCCAGCCAGCGAAGAACTACTGCAGCCTGAAGCGCCACCTCGTGCCTGTCGTTCCTGGGCCCATCTCAACCAGCACCCGCTGCCGGCGGGGCCACCGCCGTCGGCGTGAACGCGTCGGAAAAACAGAACTGCTCGGCCAGGCCGTGCGCCAGGAAGTCGGGCACCGCCGCTTCCACCATGCGCACCGAGCCGCAGGCGTAGACCTCGTAGCCGCTGAGGTCGGGGTGGTCGGCGAGCAGCGCCTCGTGCACGAAGCCGCGCCGGCCGGTCCACGAAGCGTCGTCGCCGGCTTCGGACAGCACCGGCACGAAACGGAAATTGGCGTGCTCGCGCTGCCAAGCTTCGATGGTGTCCAGCAGGTACAGGTCGCGCGCCTGGCGCACGCCCCAGTACAGCGCCATCGGCCGCCGCACGCCGCGGCGGAAGGCGTCTTCGAGGATGCTCTTGATGGGCGCGAAGCCCGTGGCGCCGGCCAGGAAGAGGATCGGCCGCTCGCTGTCGTGCAGCGTGAAGCGGCCCAGCGGCCCTTCGAAGTCGATCGTGTCGCCGACCTTCATGCCTTCGAAGACGTGGGTCGTGTAGCGACCGCCGGGAATCAGCCGCACATGCAGTTCGATCACGTCGCCCGCGGTCGACGGTGGCTGGCCGGGGTCGGGCGGCGGATTGGCAAACGAGAAGGCACGCTTGGCGCCGTCCTCGAGCACGATATTGATGTACTGCCCGGCCACGAAGGGCAGCTTGCTGTCGGCGGGCAGCGTGACGAACAGACGCATCAGGTCGGGCGACAGGCGCTCCATCGCGCTGACGCGGCCTTGCCAGCGGCGCAGCTCGGTGGCCTCCTTGCCGGCGAGCGTGGCCACGCCTTCGACCTCCAGTTCGACGTCTTCCAGCGCCACTGCGCAGCACATCAGCTCCTGGCCGCGCAGGCGCATCGCCGGCGTCAGCGCGGCGGACTGGAAAGCGCCGGGGTCGACCCGGCCGTTCAGCACGGTGCACACGCACAGGCCGCAGCCGCCGGCGCGGCAGTCGTAGGGCAGCGCCAGACCGGCGCGCAGGCCGGCCTCGAGCAGCGTCTCGCCGGGGCGCGCGGTGATGCGCGCCGGACCCGGGTGCAGCGTGATGTGCTGCAGCCCCTTGCCGCCGCGCCGCGGCGGCAGCCAGGGCAAGGCCAGCAGCAGCAGCGTCGCGCCGCCCACCAGGCCCCACACGGCACCCAGCGGCCAGGCGTAGAGCAGCGGGAAGATCGCCAGCAGGAACCAGTCCAGCGCCAGCACGGCCGGCGCGGTGTTCAGGTCGGCCGGCCCCTGGCTGTCCACCGGCGTGGCCAGCGCCAGCACCAGCAAGGTGATCAGCAGCGCCAGCGCGATCGGCCGCGGCGGCTGCGTGCTCGCCTTGGGAACACGCTGGACGTGGATCCACATCACCAGCAGCATCACCAGCGGCACACCGATGTGGACGAAGACGAGCAGCGAGAACAGGCGGTTGCTGACGTGCTCGGGCAGGATGAAGTTGCGGATCAGCGTGCCGCCGAAGCCGGGGATCCAGTCCAGCCACTCGAAGGTGGCCTGCGTGACGAACTGCGCCAGCCGGTCCCAGGGCAGCATGTAGCCGTTGATGCCGGCCACGAAGGCCAGCCAGATCAGCGCCACGCCGGTGGCCCACGAGAACCAGCGAAAACCGCGCAGGCGGTCGAACGCGAAGTAGCGCAGGCCGTGGATCAGCATCGTCAGCACCAGCGCGTCGGAGGCATGGCGGTGCACGGTGCGCAGCACGCCGCCGGCGCCCCACAAGACGGTCGACAGCGCGGCCATCGAACGGTGGGCGCCGTCGACGCTGGTGTCGAAGAAGGCGTAGAGCACGAGCCCGGTCACCCCCACCACCCAGAACAGGAAGAAGGTGATCGCACCCAGGTGGTACAGCGGGTTGAGGCGGTCGCCGAAGGCACGGTTGAACAGGCCTTCGGCGCGCATGAAGGCCGCGCGCAGCGCGCGCTGCAGCAGCGAGATCATGATGCCCCCGTCATGAGTGCAGCCGCCGCATCGAGCGCGCCACCACGACCACGAAGAGCAGCCCGCCGGCGATCGCCAGCAGCCCGCCCAGCCCCATCAGGCCCATGCCGAGGACCTCGCCGGTGCTGCGCAGCACCTGCTCGGCACCGGCCACCTTGCGCTGCACGCCGTAACCGCCCGACCAGACCAGGCCGACGATGTGCAGCATCTGCCCGCCGCCGTACAGCCAGGGCTGCAGCACGGCCAGCCGGCCGGCGGGCGCGCGGTAACCCAGCTGCGGCAGCAAGTGGAAGACCAGGCCCATCAGCGCCAGCGTGACGCCGACGATGCAGCCGTGGTAATGCGCCGGGATCTTGACGTTGCTGCCCTGGATGGTGAGCCCGATCACGCCGCCGGCCACGAACAGCAGCATCGACGCCAGCAGCGCTGCACGCAGCGGCCGCTGCACCGGCCCCAGGCCACGCAGCGAGGCCAGCGCCATCAATACCGCCAGCGCCAGCGGCGCGATCGCCAGCCCGCCGCCGAAGCGCATGCCCCAGGTGTGCATGTCGCGGTGTTCGACCGTGCTCACGTCGTGCATCAGGTAGGCCAGCGGCGTACCGAAGACACCGACCAGGGCCACCGTGAACAGCAACAGCACGATGCGCGGGCTCAGCGGGATGCGGCCGCCGCAGGCTTGCGCCAGCGCCAGCCAGGCCACCAGCATCAGCAGCGTCCAGGTGAACTGCAGCGCGTGGCCGCCGCCCCAGAACAGGATCTCGTAGTAGGCCTTGGCCGGCAGCGAGGTCGGCACCAGCGCCAGCGACCAGGCGAAGGCCACCAGCGCGACGGCGGTGGCCACCACGCTGGCATGCAGGCCGAACCGCAGCGCGCCCGCGCCGTCCAGCGCCGCGCCGACCGGCAGCGCACGCACCAGGCTCTGCAGCACCAGCAGCAGCACGCCCAACCCGAACACGACCACCGCGGCGCGGAAGGTGGCGCTGTCGAGCATGGGGATGTAGTTGGCCATCACCGGCTGGCCGGGGTCGACGAAAGCCGCCAGCGCCATGCCCAGCGCACCCGCGCCGCACAGCAGCAGCGGCAGGCCGGTCAGCGCCGCGCCCAGACGGGTGTGCGCCGGCCGCAGGTTCAGGCTCCACAGCAACCCGGCGATGGCGACGAACCAGACCAGCACCGACAGGTCCACGTGCACGACGAGCGCGACGCGGAAGAAGTCACCCGCCGGCAGCCAGGCGTTGATGCCCGGCGTGCGCGCCAGCACCAACAGCACCGAGAACAAGCCCGAGCCCACCAGCGCCGCCAGTGCCAGCCACAGCCAGGCGCGCGCCAGCGCACGCCGGCGCACGGCCACCAGCGGCAGCAGGTAGTCGGCCGGGCTGGAGGCGGTGACGGGGCCGGGTGCGGGCCCCGGTGCCAGGCGCGGCTGCCGCGGGCCGCTGTCGTCGAGCGTGGTGAGCGTGTTCATTGCAGCGTGATGCCGCCTTTGCCGGCGTCGAAGTCGATGACCAGGACCTGGCCTGGCTCCAGTGTCACGGTGGACTCGTGCTGGTAGGCGGTGTCGCGTGCGCGCACGTCGTCCGACAGCCGCACGGTGATGCGGTGCTCGCCGGCCGGCACGACCAGGCGTTCGTAGACCGCCGCCGCGCCGTCCTTGGCAATGCCCGTGGGCGGTGCCACGCGCTTGAGCCGGTTGACGCCGCCGATGTCGACTTCCACCGTCACCGGCGAGCGTTCGCGCGGGCAGCTCGTCGGCGCGCGCATGTTCGGCGGCAGCTTGGCCAGTTCGGCAGCGCTCAGCGTGCGGCAGTCGCCCACCGGCTTGCCGACGCGCGTGAAGCTGAGCTTGATCAGTGCCTCGTCGGGGCCCAGGTGCCGGTACAGCGGCCATTGCGAGAAGACGCCGATGGCCAGCGCGAACAAGCCGTACAGCAGGACCTGGCCGATCCAGGCGCGGGGTCCGAGAGGCGCCGTGGCGCGGGCGGTGGTGTCAGGCATGGTGCAAGCGGGTGGGCAGATCGGCGTCGGGGGCCAGCGGCTGCACGCGGCGGCGCAGGCGTTCCAGCCCGGCCATCAGCTGTGCTTCTTCGCCCGCACCGGCGAAGACGAGCTCGATGCGGTCCGGCGCGACGCTGGCGCGAAGGTGTGGCTCGCGCGTGCCCGCCAGGCGTTCGGTGGTCCAGCGCTCGCCGAGGCGGAATTCGCAGCCGCCTTCGCGGCAGGCCGCCACCAGCACGCCGGCGGCGCCGTCGCGCAGGGCGTATTCGACGAACGACGGCGGCAACTGGCCCGCACACAACAGGCTGAAGACGCTGACGTCGGCGCCGGCCAGGCCGGCGCAGCGCGCGCCGTGGTCGCAGCCGAACAGCACCAGCGGCCGCGCCGAGCGCGTCGCCGCCAGCTCGGCCTGCAGACGGCGGCGCAGATCACTCACCGTGAGCTGCGGCATGTCGATGCCGGTGACGAGCGCGGCCGCGCTGCGGAACGGCGTCGACGACGGGCAGGCGCCGGCGCAGATGCCGCAGCCGGCACACAGGTCGGCGTCGACCTGCGCCAGCGTGCGGCCGATGCGCTGATTGGGGTGCGGCACCATCGTGATCGCGGCGTAGGGGCAGTCGGCGAAGCAGCGCTTGCAGCCGTTGCAGTTGGCCGCGTCGACCACCGCCACCGCGGCGCGCGCCGGTTGCGGCAGGAAGGGCAGCGCGAACAGCAGCGCCGTGCCGCTGCCCACCAGCGCCCACACGAAAGTGGGCGAGGTGGCGTAGGTGAGCGGGTGCACGAAAAGCAGGATCCAGTCCAGCCGCAGCGCCTCGGGCACGCGTGCCAGCGCCGCCGGCGCGTGGCTGGCCACCGGCCAGGCCAGCGCCAGGGCGCCCAGCGTGGCCACCAGGCCCAGCGCCAGTGCACGCGGCGGCATCACCGCGGCGCGCGTGATGCGCTGGATGTGGAACCACAGCGCGAACAGCAGCAGCAGCGGCACGCCGATGTGCACGAAGACGAAGAGCGAGAACAGGCGGTCGTTCACGGCCTCGGCGGCGAGGAAGTTGCGCGCCAGCGGCGCGGCCAGCAGCGGCAGCGCGTCGAGCCACTCCATGCTGGCGATGGCCGAGAACTGGCCGAGCTGGTCCCAGTTGATCCAGAAGCCGCCGATCGCGCCGACGAACACGAAGCCGATCAGCGGCACGCCGGTCAGCCAGTGGAAGCGCCTGAAACCGCGCTCGTGGCCATGCAGCCATTCGCGCAGCAGGTGCAGCGCCATCGCCAGCACCAGCACGTCGGCGGCATAACGGTGCAGGCCGCGCAGCAGCAGGCCCAGGCCCAGCGGCAGGCGGGACAGGTCGTCGATCGAACGCCAGGCGCCCGACACCGAGGTGTCGATGACGATGAACAGCACGACGCCGCTGGCCGCCAGCAACCAGAAGGCGAGGAAGCCGATCGCGCCGAGGTGGCGCAGCGGGTTCAGGCGCGAGCCGAAGGCAGCGTCGAAACCGCCTTCGACGGCTTGCCAGGCCCTCAGGCCGTGCTGCCGGAGGCTGGACGTGGGGCGGTGCATGAGGGCCTGCGTGCACGCCGCTGGTCGCGCCATTCGAACAGGAAGTAGATCGCCACGCTGAAGAAGAACAGCGCGCCGCCGATGATTTCGAAGATCAGCTTGTAGTCGTAGCGGTACTCGCCGGTCTCGGGGTCGTACACCGTGCACAGGATGCGCACGCGTTCGACCACTGCCGCCAGCGTGGAGGTGGCCAGCGGCGGTGCATTCAGCAGCAGTTCCCGCAACGGTGCGCCGATCTGGTCGGCGCGCAGGCGGTCGCCGTAGATCTGGGCATGGATGCGGCCGGTGGCGTCGACCACGGTGACGCCGAGCACGTGGTCGAAGCCCGCCGGCGTGGCCACGAAGCTGAAGCCGAAGGCGCGCGTGAGCGCATCGACGCTGTCGCGCGGCGGGCTCAGGAACTCCCAGTTGCGGTGTTCGATGCGATGCTGGCGCGCGAACGAGCGCATCGCCTCGGGCGAGTCGAAGGGCTGGTTGAAGCCGATGCTGACGACGTTGAACTGGTGTTCGCCGAGCATGCGGTCCAGGCCCTGCACGGCCTCGTACAGGGCGCGCGTCTGCGCCGGGCAGACCTGGAAGCAGCCGGTGTAGATGAAGCTCACCAGCAGCGGCTTGCCGCGGAAGTCGGACAGGCGCACCGGCCGGCCGCGACGGTCGAGCAGCTCGAAGTCCGGCGGCGTGCGCCCGATGGCGGCGGCGGCGGCGGCCAGCGCCGTGCGCTCGTCCAGCGACGGCACCGTGCCTGCGGTCCTGAAGGCCGGGTCGGCGCGCTCGACGATCACGGGGGCTGGCGAGGACGCGGGCACGGTGGCACCACCGCCGGCCTGCGCCGCGAAAGAGACGAGGAGGACCAGCGTCGCCAGGACGCTGCCCAGAGGCATCAGCCCGCTGCGGCGGGCGGCGGATGCAGGCGCGGTGCGCGTGCCGGGAACATCAGCGCAAAGCTGCATCGATGACCACCGCCGCCAGCAGCGCACTGAGCTGCACCATCGAGGCGAAGAACGCCGCCATCGCCGTCTGGCGGTTGGGCTGGCGCGCCAGCGCATGCGTCTTGCGCAGGAAGTGCGCGCCGCCGAGCAAGGCGCCGGCAAAGGCGATCCAGCCGGCGCCGAAAAACACCGGCAGCAGCGACACCGCCACCAGCACGATGGTGCTGCCGTGCACGATGCGCGCAGCGCGTGCAGCACCCACCACGACCGGCAGCATCGGCACGCCGGCGGCCGCGTACTGCGCCTCGTTGGCGATCGCCAGGCTCCAGAAGTGCGGCGGTGTCCACAGGAACAGCACCAGCGCCAGCAGCAGCGCCAAGGGGCCGACTTGCGGGTTCGCTGCGGCGGCACCGGCGAGCACGGCAAAGCTGCCGGCGAGGCCACCGATGACGATGTTCCACGGCGTGCGCCGCTTCAGCCCCAGCGTGTAGACGCCGGCGTAGGTGAGCGCGCCCAGCAACACGAAAGCGGCGGCGGTAGGGTTGACGACCCAGGCCGCCAGCGAAACCGCGAACACCAGCAGCGCGACGATGGCCAGCAGCCAGCCGAAGCTGCGCGGCAGCGCGCCGCTGGCAAAGGCGCGGTTGCGCGTGCGCGCCATCAGCCGGTCGCTGTCGGCCTCGGCGAACTGGTTGAAGGCGCCGGCACTGGCCGACGCCAGCAGCACCGACAGCGCCAGCACCAGCGCCTGCACCGGCGCCACGGATGCGCCGGGCACGATGAACAGCCCGCCCAGCGCGGTGGCCATGATGAGCACGCTGATGCGCAGCTTGAACACGCCGAGCACGGTGCGCATGCGCCCGCCGCTGCGCACCGCGGCGGATTCGCCCGCCGCGGTGGCCAGCGCCGGCAAAGGGGACGTGGCAGGCCGGGTGCTGCTGTTCATGGCGTGTCTCCTGTTGTCCTTGCCGGGCGGGCGTATTCTGGCTCGGGCTGCGCTGGCGATCAGCTCAAGCCCCACAGGGTCGAAAGGTATTTCCAGTTGATGAAGTAGTACAGCACGAAGGCCAGCAGGAAGACCATCGCCAGCGCGAAGGTGCCCGGCGCCGCGAAACCCATCGAGCCATAGGTCTGCGCGACGGCCGACGGCGCGGTGCGGGGAATGGGCGTGAACTGCGCGCTCGCCGGGCCGCCTTCGAGCTTGCGGCCCCAAAGCAGCGAACCGACCGTGATGTAGATGTAGAGGCCGCCGCCGACGATGGCCGCCACGCCGGCCAGCCCCACCAGCGCCATCATCAGGTAGGCCGCGCCGGGCCATTCATAGGCCAGCGCCGCGCCCTGGAAGGCCATGTCCCAGTGGCGGCGCGAAACGCCCAGCGTGCCGGCGCCCATCATCACCAGGCAGAAGAAGTACATCGAGAAGCCGAACAGGTAGGGCTGCCACTTCGCCAGCGTCGGCGAGATCATCTCGCGTCTGAACAGCACCGGGATCAGGTAGTAGGTGAGCGCCATGAAGGTCAGCGTGGTGCCCACCACCACCGTGGCGTGGAAGTGCCCCGGCACGTAGATCGTGTTGTGGATGATCATGTTCAGCTGCTCGGTGCCCATCATGACGCCCGAGATGCCGCCCAGGAAACCGAAGCCGATCAGCGAGATGAAGACGCCGGAGAAGGTGGGGTTGCTCCAGGGCGCCTTGCGCAGCCACTCGAACAGGCCCTTCGTGAAACCCTTCTGGCGCTGCGCGACTTCCATCGCGCCGGGGATCGTCAGGCCGTGCAGCATCGAGGCCAGCACCGCGAAGTACATGAAGTAGCTGGTGTTGACGACCTTCCAG
>CAYJOA010000024.1:0-38589 GCA_964371495.1 uncultured Rubrivivax sp. | reverse complement strand
CATGCCCATGCCCGCGCCCGGGCCCATGCCGTGGCCCATGCCCTGGGCCGTCCCGGCGCCCATGCCCGGGCCCATGCCATAGCCCATGCCGGGATGGGCGAACACCGCACTGGCGGCGGCAAGCGTCAGCGTGGCCAGGGTGATGGCGGCGATTTGCGTGGTGGTCTTCATGATCTGTTCCTCGAAGGGGTGGGAATCTGGCCGGCCCCGCGGGCCCGGCCGTTGCCAGGAACCCCTGTGCAACGGTTCCCATTGCAGCGCGGCCGTGTAAACACGGTGTGTCGCCGCCGCGCCCTTTTTGTCGCGCCAGGCTTCAGCGGCCGGGCTTGACATGCTGTGATACGTTTCGGCGCCCAGGACCGACCGCGGCCACGGTGAAATACCCGGGGTGGACCCAACCATGGACCGAGCCGACCACATCCTCATCGTCGACGACGACGCCGACATCCGCAGCCTGCTCACGCGCTACCTGGAAAAGAACGGGCTGCGCGCCACCGCCGTGGGCGACGGCCGCGCCATGTGGCAGGCGCTGGACCGCGGCGCCTTCGACCTCGTCGTGCTCGACTTGATGCTGCCGGGCGACGACGGCCTGACGCTGTGCCGCACGCTGCGCGCCAAGTCCGACATCCCCGTCGTCATGCTCACTGCACGCGGCGACGAGACAGACCGCATCGTCGGCCTGGAGATGGGCGCCGACGACTACCTGCCCAAGCCCTTCAGCGCGCGCGAGCTGCTGGCGCGCATCAAGGTCATCCTGCGCCGCACGCGCAGCCTGCCGCCGAACCTGCAGCCGCAGGACGAACACCTGATGCGCTTTGCCGGCTGGACGCTGGACACGGCGCGACGCCTGCTGGTCTCGCCGGCCGGCGTGGAAACGCCGATCGGTGGCGCCGAATACAAGCTGCTGCGCGTCTTTCTGGACCACCCCAACCGCGTGCTCGACCGCGACCAGCTGCTCGACCTCAGCCAGGGCCGCGAAGCCGAGCCGCTGGACCGCAGCATCGACGTGCAGGTCAGCCGGCTGCGCCACCGCCTGGGCGACGACCCGAAGAGCCCGCAGCTGATCAAGACCGTGCGCGGCGAAGGCTACGTGCTGTCGGTGCCGGTGGCCAGGGAGGGCGCGTGACGCCGGGCGCGGATGCGCTGACGCCGGCGTCGCCGCGCGGCCTGCAGCGCTGGCTGCCGCGCACGCTGTTCGGCCGCCTGCTGCTGGTGCTGGCCAGCGGCCTGCTGGTGGCGCAGCTGCTCAGCGCCGCCATCAACGTGGCCGAGCGCGACCGCCTGCTCAGCAGCAGCTTCGGCATGCAGCCGGCGCAGCGCATCGCCGACGTGGTGCGGCTGCTGGACGACCTGGGCGAGGCCGAACGCGCGCGCGTCGTCGCCGTGTTCAGGGTGCCGCCGCTGGTGCTGTCGCTGCACGCTGCGCCCTTGACGGCCGAAGGCGCCGCGTCGGCCTGGCAGACGCAGATGTTCGCCGCCAGGCTGCGCGCCGCGCTGGGTGGCGAGCGGCCGGTGCGCGTGGAGTCGCGCGAGGCTTACGCGCCGGCAGCGCCGATCGCCGGCAGCCCGGGCATGCACCTGGGGCCGATGCGGGGCGGCGGCGGTGGCGGCATGATGATGGGCCGCGGCGCCGGCGCCGTGGCCGCCATCGTGCGCACCGAAGTGCAGCTGCGCGACGGCGAGTGGGCGCGTTTCGACACCGAACTGCCGGCCGCGCCGCAGGCGCTGCCGTGGCGGCTGGCGCTGACGCTGGCGGTGCTGCTGGCCAGCGTGCTGGCGCTGTCGTACGTGGCCGTGCGCTGGGTCGTGCGGCCGCTGCAGCAGCTCACGCAGGCCGCGCAGGCGCTGGGGCAGGATCTCAACCGCCCGCCGCTGCCCGAGGAAGGTCCGCGCGAAGTGCAGCAGGCCGCACGCGCCTTCAACACCATGCAGCAGCGGCTGGCGGCCTTCATCGACGAGCGCACGCGCATGCTCACGGCGCTGTCGCACGACCTGAAGACGCCGCTGACGCGCATGCGGCTGCGCGCCGACCTGCTGGACGACGACGAGCAGCGGCTGCGCTTCGAGTCCGACCTCAAGGAGATGGAGGCGATGGTCACGCAGACGCTGGAGTTCATGCGCGGCCTCGGCGGCAACGAGCCGCAACAGCCGGTGGACATGATGGCGCTGCTGGCCGCGCTGCAGGCCGACAATCAGGCCATGGGCCGCAGCGTGGTGGTCGAGGGCCGCGCCACGCGGCCCTGCGTCGGCGTGCCCTCCTTGCTCAAGCGCGCCCTGGGCAACCTGGTCGACAACGCCGTGCTCTACGGCGGCCGCGCCACGGTGCGCGTCGAGCAGACGCCCGACCGGCTGGTGCTGCGCATCCTGGACGACGGGCCGGGCATCCCCGAGGCCGAGCTCGAGCGCATCTTCGAGCCCTTCGCGCGGCTGGAAACCTCGCGCAGCCGAGCCACCGGCGGCACCGGGCTGGGCCTGGGCATCGCACGCAACATCGCACGCACGCACGGCGGCGACGTGGTGCTGCACAACCGGCGCGAAGGCGGGCTCGAGGCACGCGTGACGCTGCCCTGGCACGGCGGCTGAGCGCCGCCGGGGCAAGGAGGAAAACCACCGCTGGGCGCCGGACTTGCGCAGAATGACGGCATTCAGACTCGGGGAGCAACCCGTTGAAGACCTCGATGATGGTGTCGATGGCGCTGCTGCTGGGGTCCTCCGCGGCGGTCGGGCAAACGCGGGTTGCCGTTGCGGTGACGGGCGAGCTGCAGGCGGTGCTCGAGCTGCAGGGCGATCCGGTGCGCGGCAAGGCGGTGTTCGAAGACTGCGCCGGCTGCCACCGCAAGGATGCCTCGGGCCGCGCCAGCGGCGCCGTCCCGCGGCTGTCGGGGCAGCACGCGCCGGTGATCCTCAAGCAGATCGTCGACATCCGCGCTGGCCTTCGGCTGAACCCGCCCATGAAGCCCCACGTCGACGACCCGGAGCTGAACCTGCAGGCCTTCGCCGACGTCGCCAGCTACCTGCAGGCGATGCCGATCTCGGGCCCCCGGGGCAAGGGCCCGGGCCGCGACGTGGCGCGCGGCCAGTCCCTGTACGACCAGGACTGCGCGGCCTGCCACGGCAGCCGCGGCGAAGGCCGCGCCGAAACCTTCTATCCGATGCTGACGGCGCAGCACTACAGCTACCTGCTGCGCGAGCTGGGCCTGATCCGCGACGGCCGCCGCGGCAATTCGAACCCTGAAATGGTCAGGCGGGTCAAGAACTACGCGCAGGACGACCTCGAGGCCGTGGCGGACTACCTGGCCCGGCTGCCGCCGCCGAAGAAGTAGTACCGCGGCCGCGTGCTGGCGCGTGCCGGGCAGCAACAGAACGTGCTCGAGTGCACCGAGTGGCGGCCTTGGGGCTAGCACCGGCCGGCCGGGGCCGGATTGCGCGTTAAGCTGCGCGACTGATGAACCGCCTGTCCAAGGCGGCCGGAGGAGACCATGTTCAATTGGCTGCGTCGGCGCGACAACGTCGCGACCTCCGGGCAGGCACCCGCGGCGCCGGCCCAGGCCGACGGCCTGGGCGTCGTCAGACGCCTGTCGCGGTCGGTATCGACCCTGGGGCGGGACGCGGCCGAGGTGCGGGGCGTGCTGGAAGACACGCAGAAGATCGTCGAGGCGCAAGGCCAGGCGATGCTGGCGCTGGCTGGCGAACTGGGCCAGGTGCAGAAGGCGCAGCAGGCGATCGGCGAGTCGACCCAGCAGACGCTGGGTGCGGTGGACCGTGCCCGCACCGCGCTGGCCGGCATCGGCCAGGAGGTCGGCGGCATCGTGCAGACCCTGCGCGGTGTGTCGGACGCCGCCGCCGAGATCACCCAGATTGCCTTGCAGACCCGACTGGTGGCGTTCAACGCCTCGGTGGAAGCCAAACACGCCGGCGAGGCCGGCCGCGGCTTCGGCGTCGTCGCCGATGCGGTGAAGGACCTGGCGGGCAAGGTCGAGACCTCGTCGAAGACCATCATCGGCTCGATCGCGGCGCTGGACGAACGCGTCGGGCGCTTCAGCCGCGAACTGCGCAGCGAGGGCAGCGGCGGGCAGACGAGCAGCATCCACGCGGCGTTTGCCGACGTCGAGGCCGACGTGGCCCGGATCTCCACTTCCGCCGAACAAAGCCGCCGCACCAGCGCGGCGCTCAACGATCGCGCCGCGGCGCTGGCCAACGAGGTGCGACAGGCGGTGCAGGGGCTGAGCAAGGCCTTCACCTGCAGCGACGGCTTCCTGCGCCTGGCCGAAGAGCTGATCGAGCAGATCGCCGAATCCGGCGTCGAGGTCGAGGACTCGCCGTACATCCGTGGCGCCCAGCAAGCCGCCGCCGAGATCGGCGAACTGCTGCAGCAGGCGGTGAGCAGCGGCGCGATCCGCGTCGAGCAGCTGTTCGACGAACACTACCGCCCGATCGCCGGCACCAACCCGGCGCAGCACCTGACGGCCTTCACCGAGCTGGCCGACCGGCTGTTCCCGGAGGTGCAGGAACGCATGCTCGGCCTGAGCGACAAGGTCGTGTACTGCATCGCGGTCGACCGCAACGGCTACGTCGCCACCCACAACCGCAAGTACAACCAGCCGCAGCGCAGCGGCGATGTCGTCTGGAACACCGCCAACAGCCGCTACCGCCGCATCTTCAACGACCGCACCGGGCTGGCCTCGGCGCGCAACCAGCGGCCGTTCCTGCTGCAGACCTACCGCCGCGACATGGGCGGCGGCCGCTTCGTGCTGCTGAAGGAAGCCTCGGCGCCGATCGCGGTGGCGGGGCGGCACTGGGGCGGCCTGCGCCTGGCCTTCGGTTTCTGAGGTCCACGCCGCGGCGCCGGCCGGCACCCCTTGTCCGTGAGCCGCAGCCGCATCCCGCCCGGCGTCTGGGTGCTCGGCTTCGTGAGCCTGCTGATGGACGTCTCGTCGGAGATGATCCACAGCCTGCTGCCCTTGTTCCTGGTCAGCGCGCTCGGCGTCAGCGTGCTGGCGGTCGGCATCATCGAGGGCCTCGCCGAGTCGACGGCGCTGATCACGAAGGTGTTTTCCGGCGCCTTGAGCGACTACCTCGGCCGGCGCAAGGGACTGGCCGTGCTCGGCTACGCGATGGGGGCCTTCACCAAGCCCGTGTTCGCGCTCGCCACCGGCGTCGGCGCGGTCGTCACCGCCCGTTTCATCGACCGCGTCGGCAAGGGCATCCGCGGTGCGCCGCGTGATGCGCTGATCGCCGACATCACGCCGCCGGCCGTGCGCGGCGCGGCCTTCGGGCTGCGCCAGTCGCTCGACACGGTGGGTGCGTTCGTCGGCCCCTTGCTGGCCACCGGTCTGATGCTGGCCTGGGCCAACGACTTCCGGGCCGTGTTCTGGGTCGCCGTGATCCCGGGGCTGCTGGCGGTCGTGCTGCTGGTCTTCGGCGTCAAGGAACCCGCGCGCGACCAGGCCCGGCGCCCCGTCAACCCGATCCGCCGCGCCGCGCTGGCCCGGCTGGGCAGCACCTACTGGTGGGTGGTGGGTGTCGGCGCGGTGTTCACGCTGGCCCGTTTCAGCGAGGCCTTTCTCGTGCTGCGCGCTGCGCAGCTCGGGGTGCCGATCGCCTGGGTGCCGCTCGTCATGGTGGCCATGAACGCGGTGTATGCGGCGTCGGCCTATCCCTTCGGCAAGCTGTCCGACAGCATGAGCCACCGCACGCTGCTGGCGGCGGGGCTGGCCGTGCTGATCGCGTCGGACCTGGTGCTGGCTCTGGCCGGCCACTGGGTGCATCTCGGTCTGGGCGTGGCGCTGTGGGGCGTGCACATGGGCATGACCCAGGGCCTGCTGGCGGCGATGGTCGCCGATACCGCACCGGCCGATCTGCGCGGCACCGCCTACGGCTTTTTCAACCTCGTGAGCGGCCTGGCGATGCTGGCGTCGAGCGTGATCGCCGGGCTGCTGTGGCACCGCCTCGGCTCGGCGTTCACGTTCTACGTCGGG
Organism: uncultured Rubrivivax sp.; assembly: GCA_964371495.1. GTDB lineage: Bacteria > Pseudomonadota > Gammaproteobacteria > Burkholderiales > Burkholderiaceae_C > Rubrivivax. Next base: position 32,611 of record CAYJOA010000024.1, on the reverse strand, counting down.
GCGGTGTTCGCGGCCGTGACGCTGGTCGCGATCGCGCTGCACGCGCCGCGCACCCGGCGGCGTGGACGGCCGGGCGCCTGAGCGGCGCGCGGCCTGCCCTCAAGCCAGGTTGCGCAGCTCGCGCAGCGCCACCGACAGCATCGCCAGGTCCACCGCCTTGGCATCGGCCAGTTCCGTCAGCAGCCTCTGCGCGCGGTCCATGGCGTCGCGGTTGCGCTGTTCCCACGCCGCCAGCATCTGGCCGGCGTCGCCAGGCCCCTGGTTGAGCACGTCCAGCGCGATGGCGCGTTGCAGTCCCGTCAGGTCGTCGCCCAGCGCACCCTTGGCCAGGGTCTGCCAGTAGCTGTCGCCCGGCAAGGTGTCGATCTGCTGGCGCAGCCGGGCCAGCCCCAGACGCTGGCCCAGGCCGGCGTGCACGTCGGCCGCTTCGTCGATCGAGCGCCGTGTCGCATCGGCGATCTCGGCGATGTCCAGCGCCGCGAACAAGCCCTCGGCCGAGATCACGGCCTGGGCGATCGGCGCCGGCACGCCGGCCTGCACCCACTGCGCGGCGCGCGGTGAAGTGGCGCTGTCGGCGGCGAACCGGGTGCGCAGCGTCTCGATGGCCGGCGCGAAGCGCTTGACCACCTGCTCCATCGGCTCGGCCAGGCGCCGCGAACGCAGGAACCAGCGCGTGGCATGGCTGCCCAGGCGGCCCAGTTCGTTGATCATCTGCGCCTGCACGGCATCGCCGACCTGGTTGTCGAGCGCCTCGATCTGCCGCCACAGCGGCACGTAGCCGAAGACCTCGCGCGTGGCCAGGTAGGCGCGCACGACCAGCGCCGGCTTGGCGCCGGTGGCTTCGCTGAGCCGGTGCACGAAGGTCGAACCGACGCGGTTGACCATGCTGTTGAGCACGTAGGTGACGATGATCTCGCGCTTGAGCGGGTGGCGCGCGATGTAGGCGCCGTACTTGTCGCGCAGCAGCGCCGGGAAGTAGCGCTCCAGCGCCTGGGCGATCCACGGGTCCTCGGGCAGGTCGGAAGCGATCAGCTCGTCGGACAGCCACATCTTGCTGTAGGCCAGCAGCACGCCCATCTCGGGGCTGGTGAGACCGATGCCGCGCGCCTTGCGCTCCTGGATCTCGTCGTCGGTGGGCAGGAACTCGATGGCGCGGTTGAGCCGCCCGGCGCGCTCAAGAAAGCGGATGAAACGGGCCTGGCGGTCGATCAGCGCCACGCCCTGGCGGCCGGCGATCGACAGCGCCTGCGACTGGAAGTAGTTGTCGCGCAGCACCAGCGCGGCGACCTCGTCGGTCATCTGCGGCAGCAGGGTGTTGCGCTGCTTGAGCGTCATCTCGCCGTCGCTGATGGCCAGGCCGAGCAGGATCTTGATGTTGACCTCGTGGTCCGAGGTGTCCACGCCGGCCGAGTTGTCGATGGCGTCGGTGTTGATGCGCACCCCGGCCAGTGCGGCCTCGACGCGGCCGCGCTGCGTGCAGCCCAGGTTGCCGCCTTCGGCCACCACCTTGCAGCGCAGGTCGCGGCCGTCGATGCGCAGCGCGTCGTTGGCGCGGTCGCCGACGTCGGCGTGGCTCTCGGTGCTGGCCTTGACGTAGGTGCCGATGCCGCCGTTGTAGAGCAGGTCCACCGGCGCCTTCAGGATCGCGCTCAGCAGCTCGGTGGGGGCGAGCCGGTCGGCGCTGATGCCCAGGGCCGCCTGGGCCTGCGGCGAAATCGGAACCGATTTCTCGGAGCGCGCCCAGACGCCGCCGCCGGCGGAAATGAGCTGGCTGTCGTAGTCGGCCCACGACGAACGCGGCAGCTTGAACAGCCGCTCTCGCTCGGCGAACGAGGCCGCCGGGTCGGGGCTGGGGTCGATGAAGACGTGGCGGTGGTCGAACGCGGCCAGCAGCCGGATCTGCTGCGAACGCAGCATGCCGTTGCCGAACACGTCGCCCGACATGTCGCCGATGCCGACGACCGTGAACGGCGTGCTCTGGGTGTCGACACCGAACTCGCGAAAATGCCGCTTCACGCTTTCCCAGGCGCCACGCGCGGTGATGCCCATGGCCTTGTGGTCGTAGCCGACGCTGCCGCCCGAGGCGAAGGCGTCGCCCAGCCAGTGGCCGTACTCGGCACTGACGGCGTTGGCGTAGTCGGAGAAACTGGCCGTGCCCTTGTCGGCGGCGACCACCAGGTAGGCGTCGTCGCCGTCGACGCGAACCACCTGCGGCGGCGGCACCGGCTTGCCGCCGACCAGGTTGTCGGTGAGGTCGAGCAGCGCGCGCAGATAGTCCTGGTAGCAGGCGATGCCTTCCTTCAAGGTGGCTTCGCGGTCGCTCGCTGGCGGCGCCTTCTTCAGCACGAAGCCGCCCTTGCTGCCCACCGGCACGATGACGGTGTTCTTCACCATCTGCGCCTTCATCAGGCCCAGCACCTCGGTGCGGAAGTCCTCCAGGCGGTCCGACCAGCGCAGCCCGCCGCGCGCCACCTTGCCGCCGCGCAGGTGGATGCCCTCGAAACGCGGCGAATAGACCGAGATCTCGTACAGCGGCCGCGGCTCGGGCAGGCCGGGCACGCGGGCCGAATCGAGCTTGAAGCTCAAGTAACCGCGCCGCGGGCCGGGGGCGCCGGTATGGCCGACACCGGTGCGCCAGAAGTTGGTGCGCAGCGTGGCCTGGATCAACGCCAGCAGCTGGCGCAGCACACGGTCGTCCTGCAGGTTGCTGACACGCTCGAGCGCCTTCTCGACGCCGTTGACCTGCGCCGCGGCACCCAGTTCGTCGTGCGTGACCGGATCGAAGCGCAGCTTGAACAGACCCACCAGCATGCGTGCGATGCGCGGGTGCGCCACCAGCGTCGCGGCGATCGAGGCCTGCGACAGCGCGAAACCGATCTGCCGCAGGTACCTGGCATAGGCGCGCAGCACCACGATCTCGTCGGCCGACAGGCCGGCGCGCAGCACCAGGCGGTTGAAGTCGTCGTTTTCGACATCACCGGCGAAGACGCGGGCGAAGGTGTCCTCGAACAGCCGCGCCAGCGCCTCGGGTTCGATCTCGTCCGACAAGGTGGCCTGCAGTTCGAAGTCGTGCAGCGAGATCGTCTCGTCGTCCGCCGTGGCCTCGTCGCCGGCGCCGCCGATGCGGTGGTTGTGCTCGCCCAGCACGCGCACGCCCATGTGCTCCAGCATCGGCAGGCTGTCGGACAGGATCACCGCGCCGCCGCGGCGGTAAACCTTGAAGCCCAGCGCGCCGGGTTCGGCGCCCAGCGGCCGATACAGCGCCAGCGCCAGCGGCGCGTCTGCCGACAGGCTGGCGACCTTCAGCACGTCGGGCACGGCGGCGCGCGCGCTGACGCGCTCGCGGAAGCCGAGCGGAAACCCCGCGCCCCAGCGTTTGAACAGCGCCAGCCCGCGCGCTTCGCCGACGGCCTCGATCAAGGCATCGCGCAGCTCGTCGTCCCAGCGCCGCGCGGCCGCCGCGAGCCTGGACTCCAGCTCCTTGCGGTCGACCACCGGGGTCTGGCCCGGCGTCGTGCGCACGGTGAAGTGGATGCGCGCCAGGATGGCCTCGGTGAGCTGGACGTCGAACTCGGCGCTGCTGCCGCCGAAAGCCGACACCAGGATGTGCTGGAACTTGATGCGCAGGTCGGTGGAGTAGGTTTCGCGCGGCACGTAGACCAGGCAGGACACGAAGCGGTCGAAGGGATCGCGGCAGACGAACAGCCGCAGGCGCTGGCGTTCGCCGAGCGCCAGGATGCCCAGTGCGGTGTCGTACAGGTCGTCGTCGGAGATCTGGAACAGGTCGTCGCGCGGATAGGTCTCCAGGATGTGGTGCAGCGCCTTGGCCAGATGCCCGCCCGGCGGCAGGCCGGCGCGCGCGGCGATGGCCTCGACCTTGCCGCGCAGCAAGGGGGTCTCGGCCACCCGCGCGCTGTAGGCGGTGGACGTGAACAGGCCGATGAAACGGTGCTCGCCGACGACCTCGCCGCCGGCACCGTAGCGCTTGATGCCGACGTAGTCGGTGTAGCCGGGGCGGTGCACGGTGGAGCGTGTGTTGGCCTTGGTGACGAGCAGCATCGGCAAGGGCGCGCGCGCCAGTGCCCGGGCGTTGGCCGGCAGCGCCGAGAAGCTGGCCGACAGCTTTTCCTGCGCGGTCTCGCGCAGCAGGCCCAGGCCGCTGCCCGCGACCAGCCGCAGCGCGTCCTGGCCGTCTTCGCTGACGAGGTCGTGGCGGCGGTAGCCGAGCAGGATCATGTGGTCATCGGCCAGCCACTGCACGAAGTCCAGGTTCTCCCGCACCGCCGCGGCCGGCAGCGCCGCTGGCGCGCCCTCCAGTTCGGCGATCGCCTGGCGCAGTTGCCCCTTCATCGCCGCCCAGTCCTCGACGGCAGCGCGGACATCGGCGAGCACACGCTCCAGGCCGGCGGCCAGGTCGGCGCGCTGCTGCGCTTCGACCAGGCGGTCGACTTCGATGTGCATCCACGATTCACGCCGCGTCGCCGGCGGCGCGGACGTCTCGCTGCGCGGCGCGATCGACAGCAGCTGGCCTTGCGCGTCGCGCTCGACGCTGAAGATCGGGTGCACGATGAGGTGCAGCGTCGAGCCCTGGCGGTTGATCTCCATCGTCGCCGTGTCGACCAGGAAGGGCATGTCGTCGTTGACGATGTCGATCACCGAGTGGCGCGACGCCCAGCCGTGCTCGGCGACGGCCGGGCTCAGCACGCGCACCAGCGTTTCGCCGGGGCTGCGGCGGGCGCCGAACTGCCAGTGCGACAGCAGGGCGCCGAGCAGGTCCTCGGGCGTGCGCGCGAGCAGATCGTCGGCGTCCAGGCGGCGGAAATACTCGCGCCCGAAGGCTTCGACCAGCGGCCGCTGCGCCGGCTGCAGCCGCGCGGCCGCCAGGCTCAGTACCAGGTCGATGCGTTCGCGCTGTAGGTCCTCTTGCGTGGCGGGCATCGCTGCGTCTCCTCGTTTGTTTTCGGTCGAGCGGTGTCGAACCGGGCGCGGGTGTCGGCCCGCTGCGCCGCGGAGCTTACGCCGGCGGCCACCGTTCGGCTGTGGACGAGTGCCGCCTCGGCCTGTTGGCAATAGCCGACACCGCGCCGACCCGGGCGGTGATAGGTTCGCCTGCGACACGCACCGCCGAGCCCGCCACCATGCCCAAGACACTGATCGAACCGTTCCGCATCAAGTCCGTCGAGCCGATCCGCATGACCACGCGCGCCGAGCGCGAGCGCCTGCTCGAGGCCGCCAGGCTCAACGTCTTCAAGCTGCGCGCCGAAGACGTGCTCATCGACTGGCTCACCGACTCCGGCACCGGCGCGATGTCGTCGCGCCAGTGGGGGGCCATCATGGAAGGCGACGAAAGCTACGCCGGCGCGCGCAGCTTCTACCGCCTGGAGGCTGTGGTGCAGGGCATCACCGGCATGCCGCACTTCGTGCCCACGCACCAGGGCCGCGCCGCGGAGAAGGTGTTGTTCACGGCGGTGTGCAGGAAGGGCCAGCTGGTGCCCAACAACAGCCACTTCGACACCACGCGCGCGAACCTGGAATACCTGGGCGTCGAGGCGCTCGACCTGGTCGGCGCCGAAGGCCTGCAGCCGGCGCTGATCCATCCCTTCAAGGGCAACATCGACCTCGCCCGCGCGCAGGCCGTGCTGCAGGCCGAAGGCCACCGCATCCCGTTCGGGATGATCACGGTGACCAACAACACCGGCGGCGGCCAGCCGGTGGCGATGGCCAACATTCGCGCCTACGCGCAGCTGCTCAGGCAGCACGGCAAGCCCTTCATCATGGACGTGTGCCGGTTTGCCGAGAACGCGATGTTCATCAAGCTGCGCGAGCCGGGCTACGAGAACTCACCGATCCGCGACATCGTGCAGGAGATGTTCTCCTACGCCGACGGTTGTTTGATGAGTGCCAAGAAGGACGGCATGGTCAACATGGGCGGCTTCATCGCGTTGCGCGACGACACCTGGATCGACGGCGTGCGCAACGGCCTCATCATGGCCGAAGGCTACCCCACCTACGGCGGGCTGGCCGGGCGCGACCTCGAGGCCATGGCCGTCGGCCTGGAGGAAGGCCTGCAGGAAGACTACCTGCGCTACCGCCTGCGCACGGCCGAGTACCTGGGCGAACGGCTCGACGCCGCCGGCGTCGGCTTCGTCAAGCCCACCGGCGGCCACGCGGTCTACATCGATGCACGCACCGTGCTGCCGCAAATGCCGGTGGCGCATTACCCGGCGTGGGCGCTGTGCAATGCGCTGTACCTCGAAGGCGGCATCCGCGGCGTCGAGATCGGCTCGGTGATGTTCGGCCGCCGGCTGGCCGACGGCAGCGAGAGCTTCCACTCGATGGAGCTGGTTCGGCTGGCGTTCCCGCGCCGCATGTACACGCAGTCGCACTTCGACTACGCCGCCGAGGTGATCGCCGACGTCAAACAGAAGGCCGACGCCATCCGCGGCGTGCGCATCACCCGGCAGCCGCCGTTCCTGCGCCACTTCACGTCCGAGTTCGCCTGGGTCGACGCCTGAGCTGCGGCAGCGCGGGTGCCTGTCATCGCCGCGCCCGCAGCGGGCGCTCGCCGCCGTGGCCTGCGGCTTATGCTGCGCCCATGTTGCGCCGCTGGCATCGCCCGCCGACCCCCGCCGGAGCCGGCATGCGCCGGCTCGTTTACGCCCTCGGGGCCCTGGCCGCTCTCTATCTGGCGCTGTGCGCGCTGATGTACGCCGCGCAGCACGCGCTGCAGTACCGCCCCGACGCATCGCCGATGGACCCGGCCGCCGTCTGGCTGCCGCAGCTGCAGGCACAGACCCTGGTCACGCCCGACGGCGAGCGCATCGTCGTCTGGTGGGCGGCGCCGCAAGACGCCAGCGCGCCGGTGTACCTGTACCTGCACGGCAACGGCGCCAATCTGAGCGCGCGCGACCGCCGCCTGGCGCGGCTCAGCACCGACGGTGCCGGCCTGCTGGCGGTGAGCTGGCGCGGTTATGGCGGCTCCAGCGGCCGGCCCGGCGAAGCCGGCCTGCTGACCGACGCGCGCACCGCCTACCGTGCGCTGGCGGCGCGCGTCGATCCGGCGCGCATCGTCGTCTTCGGCGAGTCGCTGGGCAGCACGGTGGCGGTGATGCTGGCGGCCGAGGTGCCGGTGGCGGCGCTGGTGCTGGATTCGAGCTTCGCCTCGGCGCTGGACGTCGCGCAAGGCGCCTACCCCTGGCTGCCGGTGCGCTGGCTGCTGCGCGACACCTACCGCGCCGACCTGGCGGCGCCGCGGGTGGCGGCGCCGGTGCTGCAGGTCCACTGCCGCGACGACCCGGTGACGCCGCTCGCGTCGGCGCTGCGGCTGCACGCGCTGCTGCCCGGCCGCCAGCCGCTGGCGCTGATCGACGGCCGTTGCCACACGCCCCGCATCGCCACCTTCGAGCCGGCGCTGCGGCGATTCGTCGCCGCCATCGGCGGCGGTGCGGTTGGCGCGCCGGCGCGTCGATGATTCGGCACCACGGCGTCTGATCGCCCTGCAGCGGGCTCAAGTCGGCGGCCAGGCTGCCGATGACAGGGGGTCGTCCCAGACGTTCGAGATCTCCTGCAGCCATGAGCCGACAAGTACCTTCCGGCCCCTTCGTCTATGCCGATCCGCGGCAGCTCTGCATCGGCTTGCACGTGCACCTCGACCTGCAGTGGACCGAGCACCCGTTCTCCTTCTCCAGCTTCAAGATCAAGACCCAGGAACAGATCGCCACCCTGCAGTCGCTGGGGCTGGCGCGGGTGCGCATTTCCCCCGGCCGCAGCGACGCCAAGCCGCTGCCGCTGCCCGCCGGGCCGCCACCGGCACCGGACGCCGGTGCCGCGGGCGCGGCCGAACCGACGCCCGAAATGGCGAAGGCGGCACAGACCAAGCGGGAACAGGTGCAGCGCCTGGCCGCGCAACAGGCACGCGTGGCGGCCTGCGAGCGCGAGCTGTTGGCGAGCGCGCGTGTGCTCAAGTCGATCAACCAGAACCTGTTCGCCAGCCCTGACCAGGTACGGCGGGAATCCGTGGCGCTGATCGACTCGATCGCCGACTCGATGCTGGTGGCCAGCGACGTCGCCATCCAGCTGATGTCGGACAAGATCGGCACCGAGGACAGCTACCACCACGCGCTCAATGTCGCGCTGTTGTCGATGATGCTGGCCAAGGAGCTGGCGCTGCCGCCGGAGTCGATCCGCGTGCTCGGGCTCGGCGCGCTGTTCCACGACATCGGCAAGCTCGACATGCCCGACCGCGTGGTCAAGAAGGTCGAGCCGCACAGCAAGGCCGAGCTGGCGCTGCTGCAGCTGCACTGCGAGCGCGGCGGCGAGGCGGTCAAGGCGCTCAAGCTGCCGGCCGAGGCACTGGCCGTGCTGGCGCAGCACCACGAGATGGTCGACGCCAGTGGCTACCCGAAGCGGTTGACCGGGGCGCAGATGACGCCGCTGGCGAAGATCGTGGCCATCGTCAACCGCTTCGACAACCTGTGCAACCCCAACAACCCGGCGCATGCGCTGACGCCGCACGAAGCGCTGTCGATCATGTTCAGCCGGCAACGCCAGCAGTTCGACGCGGCGGCACTGACGACCTTCGTGCGCTGCATGGGCATCTACCCGCCGGGCACGATCGTCGAGCTGAACAACGGCGTGGTGGGCATGGTCACCGCGGTCAACAGCACCCGCCCGCTCAAGCCCACCGTGCTGGTGTACGACCCCGCCGTGCCGTGCGACGAAGCCGTGCTCGTCGACATGGAACAGGAGCCCGAGCTGGCCGTCACCAAGGCCCTGCGGCCGCAGCAGCTGCCGGCCGAGGCCCACGCCTACCTCAACCCGCGCAAGCGGGTGTCCTACTACTTCAACGCCGTCCCTGCGGCCTGACCCGGCACGGGCAGGCTTCAGGCCGTGATCTCGCGCGCAGCGATCGTGTACCTGAAGTTGTCGGGCGCCAGCTCGTCGAAGCGGCCGCTGGCGTTTTCGCCGTTCGGGTACATCAGGAAGGGCAGCGTGCCCTTGGCCGCACTGCCGGGCAGCCTGACGTCGTGCGCCGTGTTCCAGCCCACCCAGTTGCCTTCCCAGCGCCCGAACAGGCCCGCCATCACCGGCGCGACGACCGGGTGCGCGGGGTCCTGGATCCACTGCGGGGTCTCATGGCGCATCACCTTCAGCACGTCGGCCGGGTCCATCGCCACCCAGCCGTAACCCGCCAGGTAGGCTTCGGCGCGGCAGTGCTGGGCGCCCTTCAGTGCGGCCGGGTTGGCGCCCAGCTCCCGGTAGCCGAAGGCCGAAGGTGCCAGGCGCAGGCCGTAGACGTCGCGCGCCGGCACGCCGGCCGAGCGGCACAGGCCGACGAAGACGGCGTTCAGGTCGGCGCACTTGCCGCCCAGGTTGCCGGTCTCGAGCATGGTCTCGATGTCGCCGGTGCCGCAGCCGCGCGTCTTGGGCTCGCGGTGCGCATTGGCCACGACCCAGTTGTAGATGCCGCGCACCTTGTCGAGGTCGGTGTGCGCGCCGCGTGTGGCCTCGAGTGCGGTCTTGCGCACGATGCCGTCGACGGGCAGCAACTCGGTCGCTGCAAGGTTGGCGCGCAGCAGGGCCGGGTCCTCGTCGACCCTGGCCGGCCGCGTCCAGTCGACCGTGCGGTTGCGCGTCTGCAGGCGGCTGGTCAGCACCAGCTTCGGCGCCTTCACGCCCTCGGCGAACTCGGCGTGCAGCATGCGCACGCCGCGTGCCGGGTCGGACACCAGGCGCGCGTTCGTCGCATTGCCGGTCCAGACGTTGTCCAGCGGCTTCTGCCAGGCGCTGTCGATGTCGGGCACCGGCAGCCAGACCTGCGTGCGGCCCTGAGGCTCGGCGACGTCGACGGTGGTCGTCAGCTCGAAGGTCCGCCAGGGCCCCACCTGCGGCTCGAAACGGCGCTGTTGCGCGCCGGCGGTGAACACCGGCAGCGGCAGCGTGGCGGCCAGACCGGCCTGCAGCAGGCGGCGGCGTCGGATGGGTGCGTTCATGGATCCTCCGTGCAGGGAACAGTCGGTCAGAGCAGCGGCGCCAGCCAGGCCCGGGCCGCGGCCGCGGTCCAGTCGAGCTCGCCGATGACGGTGAAGGCGGCGCGGCCGTTGCGGCCGATCACCACCGTGCTGGGAAAGACGCGCACGCCGAAGGCGCGCGCCGCGCCGCCGTCGGCGTCGCGCAGGATCGGCAGCGAGAGCTCGGTCTGCGCCACGAAGCGGCGGATCGCGCCGTCGGTCTCGCGGAAGTTGACGGCCAGCACCTGCACGCGGTCGTTTGCGTGGCGCTCGGCCAGCAGCTCCAGCGACGGCATCTCGGCACGGCAGGGCTCGCACCAGCTGGCCCAGAAGTTGAGCAGCGCGACCTGGCCGCGGGCGCCGGCCAGCGACCAGGCGGGGCCCTCCCAGGCCGGCAGCTTGAGCGGCGGCGTGGCCCTGGCAGGCGGCCAGGGGCGGCGTTGAACCCCCGCCGGCTCGGCGGCGCACAGACCGGCCGCCCCGCCGGCCAGGGCACCCAGCAGCAAGCGGCGGGACAGCGTCGGTGTCATGGGCGGCCGTCTCGCTCAGGCGTGTGCATCGTCGATCGCTCGCCCGGCGCGCTCGAAGTCCTCTGCGGTGCGTTCGGCGCGGCGGTGCTTGTCATTCATCTGCGTCTGCTCGAAAGGTGCTGGCGGTCGATCTTGTAGTCGAACACGCCGTGCGCCTCGCGCGGTCTGCCCTTGACCATCCTGCGGCCAAGGTTGTCGGGCCGCTTTGGCGCCGGCCGCAGCCGTGGCCGGGCTGCGATCCCCTAACATCGCCGGCTCGAAGGAGACGGTCAAGATGCGCGAAGTACTGCAGTTCTACATCGACGGCGCCTGGGTCGACCCGCTGACGCCGCATCGGCTCGACGTCGTCGACCCGGCCACGGCGGCCGTGTGCGGCCGCGTCGCAATGGGCACGGCCGCCGACGTCGACCGTGCCGTGCGCGCCGCCCGCAAGGCCTTTGCCACCTATTCCTCGACCTCGGTGGCCGAACGCGTGGCCCTGCTGGAGAGCGTGATCGCCGAGTACAAGCGGCGCCACGACGACATCGCTGCGGCCATCACCGCGGAGATGGGCGCCCCGGTCGCGCTGGCGAAGAAGGCGCAGGCAGCGATGGGCGTGGGCCACCTGCAGACCGCGCTGGCGGTGCTCAGGGAGTACGCCTTCCAGCAGCCGCGCGGAACGACGCTGGTCGTGAAGGAGCCGATCGGCGTCTGCGGCTTCATCACGCCGTGGAACTGGCCCGTCAACCAGATCGCGTGCAAGGTCGCGCCGGCGCTGGCCGTCGGCTGCACGATGGTGCTCAAGCCGTCGGAGCTGGCGCCGTTTTCGGCCCAGGTCTGGACCGAGGTCCTGCACGCCGCCGGCGTGCCGGCGGGCGTGTTCAACCTCGTCAACGGCGACGGCCCGACGGTGGGCGCGGCGATCTCCAGCCACCCGGAGGTGGATCTGGTGTCGTTCACCGGCTCCACGCGCGCCGGTATCGAGGTCGCCCGCAATGCCGCGCCGACCGTCAAGCGCGTGCACCAGGAACTGGGTGGCAAATCGGCCCACGTCCTGATGCCCGATGCCGACCTGAAGCGCGCCGTCACCGCCGGCGTGCGCGCCGTGATGGTCAACTCCGGCCAGAGCTGCAACGCACCCACGCGCATGCTGGTGCCGCGCGCGCGGCTGGACGAGGCGCTGGCCATCGCCAGGGAGGTCGCCGAAGCCACCACCGTGGGGGCACCCGACAGCGGCGCGGCCATCGGACCGGTGGTCTCGGCGGCGCAGTGGGACCGCATCCAGTCGCTGATCCACGAGGGCATCGCCGAGGGCGCCACCGTCGTTGCCGGCGGGCCCGGCCGGCCAGCCGGACTGGCCCAGGGCTGCTACGTGCGACCCACGGTGCTGGCCGTGGCCGACAACCGCGCCAGCGTGGCACGCGAGGAGATCTTCGGCCCGGTGCTGACCGTGATCCCCTACGACACCGTCGACGATGCGGTGGCGATGGCCAACGACAGCCCCTACGGCCTGGCCGCCTACGTGAGCGGCGCCGACCTCGACGCCGCACGGGCCGTGGCGGCGCGGCTGCGCGCCGGCCAGGTCGTGCTCAACAGTGCGCCGCCCGATCTGATGGCGCCGTTCGGCGGCTACAAGCAGTCGGGCAACGGCCGCGAATGGGGTGACCACGCCTTCGGCGAGTTCCTGGAGATCAAGGCCATCCTGGGCTACACGCCCAGGCCGGCGGGCTGAGCAGCCGCGGCTGCCGGAACCCCGCGGCGCAAGACCCGCCGGAAGCGCTGGGCCCCGCCTGCCCGGCAGCGCTGGCAGCGGCTCAGGCCTCGCCGGGCGCCCGGCTCGAGTCGTTGTTGGCCGCCACCAGTTTGCGCAGCATGCGCATGAATTCGTTGCGCTCGGGCGCGGGCAGCGGTTGCAGGATGCGCTGCTGGGCCTTGCGCATGTCGGGCTCGACGGCCCGCAGCAAGGCCTGCCCGGCAACGGTCAGGCCGAGCAGCCGCACGCGCCGGTCCTGCGGCGAGGCCTGGCGTTGCATCAGGCCGCGCGTCTCCAGGCGGTCGACGACGCCGGCGAGGGTGGAAGTGTCCAGGCCGATCGAGCGCGCCAGCGTGCGCTGGTCGACCCCCGGCGTCAGGCCGACCTTGCTCAGCGCCCCGTACTGCACCGGCGTGAGGCCGTGCGCCTCGGTCTCCTGCAGGAAGATGGCCACCGCAATCTGGTGCAGGCGGCGGATGTAGTAGCCCGGCAGTTCATCCGGGTCCAAGGCTGTCGTCGTCCTGGTCTTCATCGCCCGTCTTCTGATTTAAGGGTTCACCCCAGCATTGCGCTTTCAGTCTATCACTACACTTACCATCAGTGTACTGATGATCAGCACACCGGAATTCAAGGCGACACATGAACACACTGCAGTCGGGCCTGCCCGTGCTGGTGGCCGGTGGCGGCATTGGCGGCCTGGCCGCCGCTCTGGCGCTGTCGCGCCGCGGCCTGGCGGTCAAGGTGCTGGAACAGGCGCCGCAACTCGGCGAGATCGGCGCCGGCATCCAGCTCGGCCCCAACGCCTTTGCCGCCTTCGATGCCCTGGGCGTCGGCGAGAAGGCGCGCCAGCGCGCCGTCTACACCGACGAGATGGTGATGCACGACGCGCTGGACGAGACCCTGGTCGGCCGCATTCCCACCGGCGAGGCTTTCCGCCAGCGTTTCGGCAACCCCTACGCGGTGATTCACCGTGCCGACGTCCACCTGTCGCTGCTGGAAGGCGCGCAGGCCGCCGACCGCGTCCAGGTGCTGACCTCGACCACGGTGCAGCGCATCGACCAGGACGACGGCGGCGTGACGGTGCACGACACCCGGGGCGGCGTGCACCGCGGTTGCGCGCTGATCGGCGCCGATGGCGTCAAGTCGGCGGTGCGCCGGCAGTACGTGGCCGACGAGGCCCGCGTCTCGGGCCACGTGGTCTACCGCGCCGTGGTCGACAAGAAGGACTTCCCGCAAGACCTGCAGTGGAACGCCGCCAGCATCTGGGTGGGGCCGAACTGCCACCTGGTGCACTACCCGCTGCGCGGCGGCGAGCAGTACAACGTGGTCGTCACCTTCCACAGCCGCGACAAGGAAGAGTGGAGCGTGCGCGAAGGCAGCCGCGAGGAGGTGCAGAGCTACTTCGAAGGCATCTGCGCCAGGGCGCGCCAGCTCATCGACCTGCCCAAGGACTGGAAGCGCTGGGCCACGGCCGACCGCGAGCCGATCGGGCTGTGGACCTTCGGCCGCGCCACGCTGCTGGGCGACGCCGCCCACCCGACGCTGCAATACCTGGCCCAGGGCGCCTGCATGGCACTGGAAGACGCGGTGACGCTGGGCGAAGCGCTGCGCGTGCACGACAACGACTTCGCCCGCGCCTTCGGGCACTACCAGCGCTCGCGCATCGCGCGCACCGCACGCATCGTGCTGTCGGCGCGCGAGATGGGCCGCATCTTCCACGCCCAGGGCGTCGAACGCCTGGTGCGCAACGAACTCTGGAAGGGCCGCTCGCCGGAGCGCTTCTACGACGCGATGGAATGGCTGTACGGCTGGCGCGTCGAAAACTGTCTGGCCGCATGACCCCGGAGCACGCCATGAACGAACTCGGCCGACTCGAAGACCTGCCCGCGGACTACCGCCAGGCGCTGACGCAGCACAACCTGGTGCCGCTGTGGCCCAGCCTGCGCGCCGTGCTGCCGCCGGGCCAGCCGCAGCCGCGCACGCGCGCCACCCACTGGCCCTACGCAGCGCTGCGCCCGCTGCTGTTGAAAGCCGGCGAGCTGACGCCGATCGAAAAGGCCGAGCGCCGCGTGCTGGTGCTGGCCAACCCGGGCCATGGCCTGGAGAAGATGCAGGCCAGCGCCGCCATGTACCTGGGCATGCAGTTGCTGCTGCCCGGTGAGTGGGCGCCGGCGCACCGCCACACGCCGAATGCCGTGCGCATGGTCGTCGAAGGCACTGGCGCCTGGAGCACGGTGGACGGCGAGAAGTGCGCCATGCACCGCGGCGACCTGATCCTCACGCCCACCGGCCTGTGGCACGAGCATGGCCACGACGGCAACCAGCCCGTGGTCTGGCTGGACGTGCTGGACCTGCCACTGGTCTACTACATGGAGGCCAGCTACCACGTCGACGGCGACCGCCAGGCCGTCAAGCCGCAGCATGGCGAGCGGGCCTATGCCCGCGGCGGCGTGGTGCCGACACCCGTGTTCGAGCGCTCGCACAAGGCCTACCCGATGCTGCGCTACCCGTGGGCCGATGCCCGCGCGGCACTGGAGTCGCTGGCCGCCGACCAGCCGGAGCTCCAGGCCGTGCAGGTCACCTACACCAACCCCGAGACCGGCGGCCACGCCCAGAACATCCTCGGCTTCTACGCGCTGATGCTGCGCCCGGGCCAGACGCTGAGGCTGCCGGTGCGCAGCCCGGCCACCGTGTTCCACGTCATCGAAGGCAGCCTGGCCTTGCACGTCGAGGACCAGCGATTCGACCTGGCCGAGGCCGACACCTGCTGCGCCCCCGGCTACAGCGCGGTGACGCTGGCCAACGCGCGGGGCAGCCAACCCGCTTTCGTCTTCGTCGCCGACGAGACGCCGCTGCACCAGAAGCTGGGCGTGTTCGAGATCCGCGCCTGATTCCGCCGCCGCAAGAGAGCACGCCATGACCGCCACCTACCTGTGGGCCCCGCCGCCCGTGTACTCGCTGCCGGTGCGCGGCAGCCAGCAGCGACTGCCCGTCCATCGCCTGTTCTTCGTCGGCCGCAACTACCACGCCCACGCCGTTGAAATGGGCCGGCCGGTCGACAAGGGGGCCGAACGTCCCTTCTACTTCACCAAGTCGCCGTCGACGCTGGTCGAATCGGGCGCCACCGTGGCCTACCCGCCCCAGACCCGGAACTACCAGCACGAAATGGAGCTGGTGGTGGCCATCGGCAAGCCGGGCTTCCGCGTCCAGCCCGCCGACGCGCCGCTGCTGATCTACGGCTACGCCTGCGGCCTGGACATGACGCGGCGCGACCTGCAACTCGCTGCCCGCGACAAGGGCCGGCCCTGGGACCTGGGCAAGGACGTCGAGCAATCGTCGGTGGTGGCCGAGATCGTGCCCATGCCCGGCCAGGTGATCAGCCACGGCACGCTGGCGCTGACGGTCAACGGCCAGCCGCGCCAGCAGTCGGACATCGACCAGCTGATCTGGAACATCCCCGAGCTGATCGCCGACCTGTCACTCTTCTACCACCTGCAGCCGGGCGACCTGATCTTCACCGGCACGCCCGAAGGGGTGGGCGCGGTGCAAGCGGGCGACCGCATCGAAGGCCGCATCGAAGGCGTGGGCGAGATCGTTCTGCACGTCGGCGCTGCCGAGCGGGAACCTTGAAGCATCTCTGCCAGGCCAATCAGCCGCACGCGCTCCGCTGGCCGCCGTTGCCGACGATGGCGTTGGGACAGTCGGCGGGCGCGTCATTCGACGGTCACGCTCTTGGCCGGGTTCCTGGGCCCGTGGCTTCGGCCCGGCGCTGAGGCGCCTGGGCTTCGAAGCCGTCGACAGCCTACATCGGCTGCACACGCCGCCGATGGTTGCCCACGTTGTCGTCTTGAATGCGCGGCGAGCGGGTTCCGCGGAGTTCATCGACCTTGCGGTCGGCGTCGGCGCCGGTCAGCGCCAGCACCTCGACGGCGGTTTCGTGTTCGAAGGCGTGTGATTTGTCGGTGTTGCGATAGTGGCGGTGCATGGCCCAATAGAAGCCGCCGGCGCTGGCCGGGCCCAGGGCCAGCAGGAAGAGGATGGCGTCGCTGTCCATATCAGTTGCTCCACCGCGCTTCGCGCCACCCGTGAGGCATGAGTCCGGAGCAGCCAAGCGGACGCCGCGGATCCGGCTTGGCCGGTCCGCTGGCGTCGCCCCCCTGGGGGGGAGCGCCGAAGGCGCTACGGGGGGGGTTCATTTCACCGCGCGATGAACCAAAGCACCAGCGCCTCGACCACCGTGCCGATGCTCAGCGCCGCAAGAATGAGCTTCCACTGCTGCACCGGCACGCTGCCCATGGTTTCGCCGGTGCGGCCGTTGACCGCGATGTAGTGCCGCAGGCCACCGTCCGGCCCCGGCTGGTGATAGGCGTACAGCCACACCGGCAGGTACATCGACAGCCAGCGTGTACCCGCGACGTCCATGCGCTCGCGCTCCCAGCGCACGCCCCGGTCGTAGCGCCGCACCGAAGGCTGCATCTGGGCGCGGGCAATCGAGAGCATCTGGTCTTGCAGCCGCGGCATCAGGTGCTGCACGTCGCGGTCGCGCTTCTCCGAGGTGTAACCCACCAGATAGGAGGCGTTCCACTTCACCGCGTTCTTGGTGTCGAAGGGCAGGATCGTGTTGATGACGTTGTGGGTGCTGGTGCGCGTGTCGAGGTTGCCGCGCTTGGCGCTGGATTCGAGCGGCAGGTCGTCCACCGTGAAGTCCAGATGGCGCTGCACGCGCCAGACGTCGGCGTCGTAGTAGGTCTGTTTCTCCTTGCCCTGGCCCCGGGTGTAGCGGCGCGTTTCGACCTCGCCGAAGCCCGCTGCGTCGGCGCTGCCGCGCGCGTCCACCACCATGTAGGGCAGGTAGACGCCCACCACGTTTTCGGGCGTGAACCCGTCCTTGAAGGCCTTCAGCGCAAACAGCCGGCGCTTGTTCACGAACTGGCGGATGCGCGCCACCGCGTCGTCTTTCTCGATGTGAAAGGGCAGCACCGCGTCGGGCACCGCGCCGTCGTCGATCTGCTCGTTCACGCCCAGCACATGGCGGCACCAGTGGCAGCGCGCGGTCATGGCGGTTGCGGTGTTGATCACCACCTCGGCGCCACAGCCGCCGCACTTGTAGCTGCGCAGGCTCGCCGCGTCGGCCGCAATGTCGCGCGCGCCGGACGCGATCTGCGTGCCCCGGAGATCGGCGATGCCCTCGCCCAGCCCGAAGGCCTCCTCCACCCGGGTGGCCGTCCATTCGTGGCGGCAGTACAGGCAGATCAGCCGGTCGGACCGCGGCCGATGCCGCACCTCGGTCGAACCGCACTTGGGGCAGTGGTTCAGGCCGTCGCGCAGTTCCTTGGCCGCGGTGTCGATCGCGGCGGGGTCGGGCGCCAGCAGCTCGTCGCGAATCGGCTGCGGCAGCGTGCTCGGGTCCAGCGGATGCTGCCCCGGCGCGGGCGGCATGTCCTGCGGCGAGCCCGGCCCGGTGGGCCCGGGGGGCGGGTTGGGCGACATGCGCTGCGCCGGCCGTTACAGACCCAGCGCCTTGGCCTTGACCGCGTCGTAGTCGGCCTGGGTGATGAGACTGGCGTCGAGCATCTGCTTGGCCTGGGTCAGGCGGGCTACGGGGTCGTCGGCCGCGGGGGCCGCCGGTGCTGGTGCCGCTTGCGGCGCAGGCACGACCGCCGGCGCCGGGGCCGCCGGCTGCTGCAGGCCGGCCAGGCCACCCAGGCCGCCGGTGGCGATGCCCATGCCCACGATGCCGCCGACGCCGGCGTTCTCACCCGCCGCCTGGACGCCCGCCGCCACCGATGCCTGCAGGTTGGCGTTGCCGCGCGCGCCGGCCAGCGCGTCGGCGCGCTGCACCGTCTTCAGCAGCTCGCGGGTGTGGGCGTCGTATTCGATGGAAACGATGGCGGTCTTGACGATGACCAGGCCGCGGTCGGTCTTCCAGCGGTAGGCACGCTCGACCGCGTCGGACAGGCTGCCGGCGAAGCCGATGGCGTCCTGCTGGATGCGGGTGATGCGGTTGCCTTTGGCCGGGTCGTTGGTGTAGAGGCTGAAGGCCGGCGCCAGCGAGCTGACGACTTCGTTGAACAGCTGGCTGGCCGCCGCGTTGTCCAGATCGGTGAAGTCGAACACCTGGCCGGGCTGCAGGTAGCTGGCGGGCACGAAGCTCTTGACGAAGCGGATCGGGTCGACGATCTGCAGGGTGTAGCTGCCGCGGGTGATGGCGCCGACCTGCGCGTTCAGATAGCCGTCGTCCCAGTAGATCTCGGACTGGGTGCCGAAACGGTTGTCCGGCAGCTCCTTCAGCGACACGAAAAACGCGGCCTGCTGCGAACCAGGCTGACCGCCGAACTTGAAGCGCTCCCAGCTCTGGCGGACGAGCGCGTCGAACGGCCCGCCGCCGCTGAAGATCGATTGCGACTGCAGGTCGTTCGAGTTCCATTCGTAAGCGCCGGCCTCGGCGACGAAGGCGGTGACCGCGCCGTCCTGCATGAGCAGCAGGCCGTAGCCTTCGGGCACGACGATGCGCGAACCGTTGCTGATGATGTTGGACGAACCCCGGGTGTTGGAGCCGCGCCCGGCGTTGCTGCCGCGCGGCACCGCCGCGAACAACGCGGCCGTCGGCGGCAGGCCATCGGGCACGGTGTAGAAGTCCTTCCACTGGTCGGCAAGCGTGCCGCCGATAGCTCCAACCGCTGCCTGAACGAGACCCATGATGCGTTCCTTTTGCGAGTGCGTGGCCGGGCGCGGCGCCGCCCAAGCGGGACAGGCCGGCAAGCAGCATATCCGACCGCGGGCCCCGGCAGGCTCCCCGCAGACTGCCGCCGCCGCGAATCACGGCGACACGGACAGCGCCGGCCCCTTCATTCGTCGTGGCGCGGGGCCGCCATCCGGCGCCCGTTGGGGCCGCCGGCCGATGGCTGGCACGATGGGCTCTTCGACGTCGTAGTCCGTGCAGTCTGAGCAGCCGGGAAGCTGCCCCTGGTGGGCGGCTCTGACCGGCCCGTTGCGGACCTTGCCGAATGTCCGCCTTATGCGCTCGACGTCTTGCGCGGTTCGCGGCAGGGGGTGCCCGGCGCAGGACAGTGCGCGTACGCCAGCGTTGCCGCCATGTCGCTGCACGATGCGCGCGAAGCTGGTCCAAGGGACGAACTCCATGACTTCAGCGAACAAGGTCATGCCGACATGCACGTGCGTCCCCAGAGGCAGTCAAACCCGGGAAAGTACGCGGTTTTGCCAGATCGAAGTTCAAATCGGCACCAAACCAAATCGACCGCCAAGCCGCGCCAATGCTTGCGATTCGACGCGGCAAGGCGCATTTAACCGGACAGCAGTGGTGTTGGCTGCAATGCCCAGTGCAAATGAGAAGGCCGACTCCGTGGCGCGAATCGCAGGGTCACTCACGCCGACCCGGGGCAGAGAAGATTCCCAGCTGCCTGGCTGCCGAGGAATATGGCCTTGAAACGACCAGACCCTGGTCCCCCGACAGACCTTGTTCCCACCGAACACACGCCGCGCAAGCACGTGTCCGTCATTCGACGGTCACGCTCTTGGCCAGGTTCCTGGGTTTGTCCACGTCCGTGCCGCGGGCGCAAGCGGTGTGGTACGCCAGCAGCTGCAGCGGCACGACGTGCAGGATGGGGCTCAGCGCGCCGTAGTTCTCGGGCATGCGGATGACCTTCACGCCGGGTTCGTTCTCGATATGGGTGTCGGCGTCGGCAAACACGTAGAGCTCGCCGCCGCGGGCGCGCACTTCCTGCAGGTTGCTCTTGAGCTTCTCCAGCAGCGCGTCGTTCGGCGCCACCGTCACCACCGGCATCTCGGCCGTCACCAGTGCCAGCGGGCCGTGCTTGAGTTCGCCCGCCGGGTAGGCCTCGGCGTGGATGTAGCTGATCTCCTTGAGCTTGAGCGCGCCTTCCAGCGCGATCGGGTAGTGCAGGCCACGGCCCAGGAAGAGCGCGTTCTCCTTGCGCGCGAAGTCCTCGCTCCAGGCGATGACCTGCGGCTCCAGCGCCAGCACCGCCTGCAGTGCCACCGGCAGGTGGCGCAGGGCCTTCAGCGCCGCGGCTTCCTGCGCGTCGTTCAGGCGACCGCGCACCTGCGCCAGCGCCAGCGTCAGCAGGTACAGCCCGGCCAGCTGGGTCGTGAAGGCCTTGGTGCTGGCGACGCCGATCTCGACGCCGGCGCGCGTGATGTAGGCCAGCTCGCATTCGCGCACCATGGCGCTGGTGGCCACGTTGCAGATCGTCAGCGTGTGCGGCATGCCCAGGGCGCGCGCATGTTTCAGCGCCGCCAGCGTGTCGGCCGTCTCGCCGCTCTGGCTGATGGTGACGACCAGCGTCTTCGGGTCGGGCACGCTGTCGCGGTAGCGGTATTCGCTGGCTACCTCCACCGTGGTCGGGATGCCGGCGATGCCCTCCAGCCAGTAGCGCGCCACGCTGCCGCTGTAGTAGCTGGTGCCACAGGCCAGGATCAGCACGCGGTCGATGTGCTTGAAGATGCGGTGCGCGCCGTCGCCGAAGAGTTCGGGGCTGATGCCTTCGACGCCTTCCAGCGTGTCGGCCAGCGCGCGCGGCTGCTCGAAGATTTCCTTCTGCATGTAGTGCCGGTAGGGCCCCAGCTCGGCGGCGCCGCTGTGCGCGTGCACGGTGCGCACCGCACGCTGCACGGGTCGGTAGCGTGCGTGCGGGCCCGGCGCCTCGGCGGCGGTGATCCAGGCCTTGCCCAGCTGCAGGTCGACGACGTCGCCCTCCTCGAGGTAGACGATCTGGTCGGTGACGCCGGCCAGTGCCATGGCGTCGCTGGCCAGGAAGTGTTCGCCCGACCCGGCGCTGCCGATGCCCAGCACCAGCGGCGAGCCCTGGCGCGCACCGACCACCCGCTGCGGCTCGTCGCGGCAGAACACGGCAATCGCATAGGCGCCGCGCAGCCGCGGCAGCGCGCGCTGCACGGCGTCGAGCAGGTCGCCGTCGTACAGGCTGTGCACCAGGTGCGCGATGACCTCGGTGTCGGTCTGGCTGGCGAAGACATAACCGCGCTGCTGCAGTTCGGCGCGCAGTTCGTCGTGGTTTTCGATGATGCCGTTGTGCACCAGGCCGATGCGCGCCGTGGCGGCCCCGGCGTCGGCGCCGTCGAGGTCGCCGAAGCCGGTGCTCATGGCGTCCACGCCGGGCCCGGCCGAGAAGTGGGGGTGCGCGTTGTGCACCGCCGGAGCGCCGTGGGTGGCCCAGCGCGTGTGCGCGATGCCGGTGCCGGCAGCGATGCCGTCGGCCTGCACGTTGGCTTCCAGCTCGGCCACGCGCGAGGTGCTGCGCGCGCGCCGCAGTTCGCCGCCCTGGTGCACCGCCACGCCGCAGCTGTCGTAGCCGCGGTACTCCAGGCGCTTCAGGCCTTCGATGAGGATGGGAACGATGTTGCGCTTGCTGACGGCGCCGACGATGCCACACATGTGAGAAGTCTCCTTGACCGCCAGGGTCCAGCGATCCTAGGTCAGCCTGCCTGCAATGTTTGATCGTTTGAGCGACATATGCATCTCAAAACGGTCGCCACATCATGGCAATGAACATATCGTGCGGATTCAGACACACGGGATCGCTAATATTTCAACATGGATCTGAACGCCACCGACCTGCGCCTGCTCGATCTGCTGCAAACCGACGCCTCGATGTCGAACCTGGAGCTGGCCGAACGCGCCCACACGTCGCCGGCCACCGCCTTGCGCCGCGTGCGGCGACTGGTCGATGCCGGGGTCATCGAACGCCGCGTCGCCCTGCTGGACCCCCATCGTGTCGGCGCCGGACTCACGGCCGTGGTCGAGATCACCCTCGACCGCCAGGGCGCCGAGCACCTGGACGCCTTCGAGCAACGCGCCGTCGCCGAAGTCTCGGTGCAGCAGTGCTGGCGCGTCTCGCCGGGCCCCGACTTCGTGCTCGTCGTGAACAGCGCCGACATGGCGGCCTACCACGCGCTGGTGCAGCGCCTGTTCACGCAGGACGCCAACGTGCGCAACGTCAAGGCCTACTTCAGCGTCAAGCGCGCCAAGTTCGACCCTCGGCTGCAGCTTCGGCGGCCGGAGTGAGAAGCCGGTTGGCGACCGGGGGGCGGTGCAGCCACTGCGCCAGCCTCGCCGAACCGGATACCGTCTTTGGTGCCACGCCGACCGCCGCTCGTCGCACGGCGGTGGCAAACGGGCGCCGGGTCGGACACTCTGGGGTCCCGCACTTCTGGGGACGACCATGCCCGTCATCCGGTTCCTGCTCAATGGCCACGCCCAGACCTGGGAAGGCGACCCGGCGCAGCCCCTGCTGTGGACGCTGCGTGACGACCTCGGCCTGACCGGCACCAAATACGGTTGCGGCGAAGGCCTTTGTGGTGCCTGCACGGTGCATCTGGACGGCGCACCGGCGCGCGCCTGCCTGACACCCATGCAGGCGATGCACGGGCGCCGCCTGACGACGATCGAGGCCCTGCCCGAAGGGCCGCTGCAGCGCGCCTGGCTGGCCGAACGAGTGCCGCAATGCGGCTACTGCCAGGGCGGCATGCTGATGGCTGCCGCTGTGCTGCTGCGCGACGTGCCGCGCCCCGCCGACGCCGACATCGACGCTGCGCTGCGCGGCCATCTGTGCCGCTGCGGCAGCTACGCCCGCGTGCGCGCGGCGGTGAAGCTCGCCGCGCAGGAGTCGGCGCGGTGAGTGCCGTGCTGACGCGTCGCCACTGGCTGCAGGGTGTGGCCGCCGGGGCCTTCACGGTGGGA
This sequence comes from uncultured Rubrivivax sp., assembly GCA_964371495.1. GTDB lineage: Bacteria > Pseudomonadota > Gammaproteobacteria > Burkholderiales > Burkholderiaceae_C > Rubrivivax. Next base: position 9,601 of record CAYJOA010000024.1, on the reverse strand, counting down.
TTCGGTGCGCCGTCAAGCGCCGTGCAGGTCGGCGACACGGCCCAGGCCTGGCAGCCCAACAGCTGGCTGCGCCTGTGGCCCAACGGCACGCTGGAGCTCTGGCAGACCAAGACCGACATCGGCCAGGGCGCCCCGACCGCGATCGCGCAGCTGCTGTGTGCCGAACTGGGTGCCAATCTGACGCGTTGCGACATCCGCTTGCTGCCGCCGGGCCAGGCGCGCTACGTCATCACCGGGGGCTCCACCAGCGTGATCGGCGCCTGGCGCGTCGGGCGCCCGGCTGCAGCGGCCATGCGCATGGCGCTGGTGCAGGCGGCGGCCGCGCGCTGGGGCGTGCCGGCGGCGCAGTGTGATGCCGCCGATCATGTCGTGCGCCACGCCGCCAGCGGCCGGCAGCTGGACTTCGGCGCGCTGGCGCAGGAGGCTGGCCGCCTGCCGCTGCCCAGCCAGCCGGTGTTGCGCGCGCAGCTCGGCGGCACGGTCGGGCAGTCGGTGCAGCCGGCGCACTGGCCGCAAATCGTGCGCGGAAGCCTCGTCTATGGCATCGACGTGCGCCTGCCCGGCCAGCGCTTTGCCGTCATCGAACGTGCGCCGCGACTGGGCGCGACGCTGCTCGCCTGCGACACGGCGGCAGCACTGGCCGTGCCCGGCGTGCAGGCGGTGCTGCGCCTGCCCGGCACACGCTGGCCCGCTGAGCATGTGGTGCGCGACGGGGTCGTCGTGGTGGCGCGCAACAGCTGGTGCGCACTGCAGGGCCGCGCGCGCTTGCAGGCGCATTGGCAAGGTGGGCAGGGCGCCGACAGTCAGCGGCTCGCCGAGCGCATGCAACAGGCGCTGCGCGACCCCGGCGAACAGGCAGGCGCGTTTGCACCGGTGCTCGCGCACCAGGTGGGCGACGACACCGGCCTGCAGGCCGCCTTCGATCAGGCCGCGCAGGTCCTGGAGCTGGACTACGCCCATCCGATGCAAGCCCACGCCCCGCTGGAGCCGATGAACGCCACGGCACGCTGGCGCGACGACGGCGTCTGCGAAGTCTGGGCCCCCAACCACCACCAGAGCGCGCTGCTCGCTGCGCTGATGGCCTGGCTGCAGTTGCCGAAGGACAAGCTGCTGCTGCACAGCCCGGCCGTGGGCGGCAGCTTCGGCCGCCGCCTGGACGTGGACTACGCGCTGGAAGCCGCCTGGGTGGCGCGTGAACTGGGCCAGCCGGTGCAACTGCTCTGGACACGCGCCGACGATCTGCGCTTCGGCCTGGTCTGCCCGCCGTCACGGCATCGGCTGCGGATTGCACTGGGCGGCGACGGAGCACCGACGGCGCTCAGCCACGACATGGCGTTCGTGTCGGTGATGCGCCAGCGTGAGCCGGCCGAGGTGGACAAGGCCGGCGGCGTCGACCAGCCGGCGCTGGCCGACGCCTTGCGTTTCCCGGTCGTGCTGCCGCAGGTGCGCCTGCGCCAGCGCCACCTCGACGAAGGTGTGCGCGTCTTCTGGTGGCGGCGCGGTTACAGCGGCAACCACGCCTTCGCCGTCGAGTCGGCGATCGACGAGATGGCGCTGGCCGCGAATGCCGACCCGTTCGACTACCGCCTGCGCCTGCTTGCCGACGGCCAGATGCGGCGCTGGGCCCTGGGCGACGACCAGGAGACGCTGGACGCCTCGCGGCTGTCCGCCGTGCTGCGTCGCTTGCGCGAGCGGGTGGGCCCGGCCCGCGGTGGCCTGGCCTGCGCGACGTTGGGCGACACTCATCTGGCGCAGTGGGTCGGTCTGACACGAGACGGTGCGCGCTGGAAGCCAGCCGAGGTCGTGACCGTGGTCGACTGCGGCCTGGTCGTGAACCCGGCCGGAGCCCGCGCCCAAGTCGAGGGCAGCGTGGTCTTCGGCTTGTGTGCGGCGATCAAGGCGGCCATCACGACCCGGGATGGCCAGGTGCAACAGGGCGGCTTCGCCGACTACCCGCTGCTGCGCTTCGACGAAACCCCGGCGCAGTACGTCGAGTTCGTCGCCAGCTCCGCCGCGCCCTCGGGCCTGGGCGAGCCGGCCGCGCACCCCACCGCCGCCGCGCTGGCCAATGCGCTGGCACGAACCAGCGGGCAGCGCCAACGTGCACTGCCGCTACGCCTGGGCTGAAAGGAGCGGCTGCCATGGACGCCCGTCTGCAAGCGGCCATCGACGCCGTTCGTCTTTCGCTGCTCGCGCTGTGTGCCGCCGCGGCCGCACTGCTGCCGCCTGGCGCCGCCGCGGCGGACTGTCCACCCGCCGGCTGGGACCGTCAGCGCCTCGATGCACTGCGCGGCGCCGGTTTCGTGATCGCCGACGCGAGCCAGCGCGACGCCTGGGCCCTGGCCATCGTGCCCTGCCTGTCGGCGCCGGACCCGGCGCTGCGCGACGGCATCGCCTACGAAGGCCTGGCCACGCTGCTGCGCGCCGGCTCGCTGTCGATTCCTGCGCAGCAGCAACTGACCACGGCGCTGGTTACGGCGCTGGAGCCCGCCGCACCGTCCGCCTTCGGCCCGTCCTTCGCCGCGCTGGTTCTGGCCGAGGTCGTGCGCGCCGACCTCGCGCGGCGCGGGCTCGCTGCAGATCAGCTGCAGGTGCTGGCCCGCCGCGGCGCGGCCTTCCTGGCAGGTGTGCGCGACCGCCGTGCCTTCGACGCACGTGAAGGCTGGCTGCATGCGGTGGCTCATGGAGGCGACTTGCTGGCGCAACTGGCACGGCATCCGGTGCTCGACGTGCGCGAGATGCTGGTCGCGATGCGCGACGCGGTGGCGGCGCAGGTCGCACCGGCCGACCACGCCTACGTGCATGGCGAGGCCGAGCGGCTGATGGCGCCGATCGTGCTGTTGGCGCAGCGCCGGGTTTTCAGCGCCACGGACTGGCTGGACTGGTTCGCGCGCCTGGTCGATCCGGCGCCGCTGCTGAACTGGGGTGAGTCCTTTGCCACGCCTGCAGGACAGGTGCGGCGCCACAACACCCGCGCGTTCCTGTTCGCCGTGCTGGTGGAATCGCGGCTGAACGCCAACACCGACGACGACGTGCTGCTCGCCGCCGCCGAGGCGGCGCTGCGCCGCATGCGCTGAGCCGCGTGCACCGAGTCGAGGCGCGCCGATTGCCCGCAGGCATGCGGGCGATTCAGCCCTGCCGGACGACGACCAGCCCTTTCAGGTACTCACCCTCGGGGAAGAACAGCGTCGTCGGGTGGTCGCAGGCAGCCTCCAGGCGCTGCACGATGGCGCCGTCGACGCCGGCGTCGATGGCTGCACCGGCGACGATCTTGTGGAAGAGCTCGGCGCCGATGCCGCCCGAGCAGCTGAAGGTGAGCAGCAGCCCGCCCGGCGCCAGCAGCATCAGCGCCAGGCGGTTGATGTCCTTGTAGGCGCGCGCGGCGCGTTCGGCAAGCGCTGCCGTCGGCGCGAACTTGGGCGGGTCCAGCACGATGGCGTCGAAACGCCGGCCGGCGTCCAGGCTTTGCCGCAGGAAGGCGTTGACGTCGGCGTCGACGCAGTCGCTGGCCGCCGCGGCGTAGCCGTTCAGCTGCACATGGGCCTGCACACGTTGCAGCGCCGGCGCCGACGAATCGACGCTCGTGACGTGGCCGGCGCCACCGGCCAGCGCCGCCACCGTGAAACCGCCGGTGTAGCTGTAGCAGTTCAGCACCTGCCGGCAGCCGAACTGCCGCACCCAGCGCGCGAAGTGCGCGCGGTTGTCGCGCTGGTCCAGGTAATAGCCGGTCTTGTGGCCGTGGGCCACGTCCAGCGTCAGCTGCCAGCCGTGTTCGTTGATCGAAAGCTCGGTGCCCCCTTCGCCGCGCAACCAGCCGCTGCGCGGCTCCAGCCCTTCGAGGCCGCGCACGCTGGCGTCCGAGCGTTCGTACAGCCGCGCCGCGCCGCTGGCCTGCAGCAGCCCGTCGGCCAGGGTGTCTTTCCAGCGCTCGGTTCCGGCGGCCAGGAACTGCGCGCTCAGGGTGTCGCCGTAGCGGTCCACCACCAGCCCCGGCAGGCCGTCGGCCTCGCCGTGCACCAGGCGCACGCCGCTGCTGGCAATGGCCAGCCGCGTCCGCAGCGCCAGCGCACGCGTGATCCGGCGTTCGAAGAAGGCGCGGTCGATGCGCTCGGACTCGTCGAAACTCCAGGCGCGCACGCGGATCTGCGAGTGGCCGCTGTAGGCGCCCCAGGCCAGGAAGCCGCCCGCGGCGTCCTCGACGCGCACCGTCTCGCCGGGGTCGGCACGGCCCTTGTCGACGCTGCCGGCAAACACCCATGGGTGGCGGCGCAGCAGCGAGCGTTCCTTGCCCGGGCGCAGGCGGATCGTCTTCATGGCGCTGTCCGCACCGTTCAGGGCTTGCGCCGCGCCCGCGGGTGGGCGGCGTCGTAGACCTTGGCCAGGTGCTGGTAGTCGAGCTTGGTGTAGACCTGCGTCGTGCCGATGCTGGCGTGGCCCAGCAGTTCCTGCACCGCGCGCAGGTCGCCGCTGCTTTGCAGCAGGTGGCTGGCATAACTGTGGCGCAGCATGTGCGGGTGCACGTGGGTCGGCAGGCCCGCCTGCAGCGCCTGCGCGCGCAGCCGGTGGCGCAACTGGTTGGGCGTGAGCCGCGTGCCGCGCCGGCTGACGAACAGCGCCGACTCGCCGGCAAGCGCCAGCGTGGCACGCTGCGCCAGCCAGTCCTGCAGCGCACGCAAGGCGGCGCCGCCCACCGGCACGCTGCGGCGCTTGCTGCCCTTGCCCAGCACGTGCGCCGTGGCGTCGGGTACGTCGACCCAGCCCGCAGCCGCGGGACCGGCGGCCAGGTCCAGCCCGATCAGCTCGGCCACGCGCAGGCCGCAGCCGTAGAGCAGCTCGACGATGGCGTGGTCGCGCGCGGCCAGGGCCGGCGTCGTGTGTTCGGTGCCGTGTTCGGCCAGCGCCACCGCCTGCTCCACCGACAGCGCCTTGGGCAGCGGCTTGGCCGCCTTGGGTGCGCGGAGGCCCGCCGCCGGGTTGACCGGCACCACACCTTGGCGCCCCCACCAGCGGTACAGGCCGCGCCAGGCGGCCAGCGCGATGGCGATGCTGCGCGGCGCCAGCCCGCGCGAGCGCAGCTGCGCCACCCAGCTGCGCACATGGTGCGGCTGCGCCGCCTGCAGCGCCACCCCCGCTGCCTGTGCCGACGCCTGCAGGCGCACCAGCGCCTCGCGGTACATCGCCACCGTGCGCACGGCGAGCCGGCGTTCGACCGTCAGGTGCTGCAGGAAGGCCTGGATCTCCGGCAACAGCACGGGCTTGGCCCCCTCTCCCGCTTGCGGGAGAGGGATTCGGGTCGCTGGCTTGGCGCTCACACCGGCGCGCGCAGCCGCGACAGCGCCGCCGCCGCGATGTCGCCGATGCGCATCAGGAAATCGGTGCCCATGTCGGCGCCGTAGCGCGTCGGGTCGGGCGAGCCCAGCACGAGCAGCCCGACGGTGGCGTCGCCGTGGCGCAGCGGGATCATCGCCAGCGACATCACGGTGGCCGGGTCGGGCAGCCAGCCGCTGGCCTCGAAGCCGGCGTTGACGCCGCAGTAGGGCGCCGTGAGGCTGGCGGCGAAGTCCTTGACGTCGTCGCTGGTCGTCTGCGCGAACGCCAGGCCGGCATGCGCCGCATCCACGCCCCAGAGCCGGATCGCAGCCTGCGGGATCAGGAATTCATGCTGCAGCGACTCGAGCATGCGTGACGGCAGTTCCGCCGCGTCGGCGGTGAGCAGGATGCTGCGCGTGTATCGGTGCAGGCGGTCGGCGATGGCCACGTTTTCCTGGCTGTGGCGGATCATTTCCATGATCTTCTGTTCCAGCCCCTTGATGCGTTCGCGCAGCATCTGCATCTGCCGCTCCTGCAGCGACACGGCGCGTTGGCCGTGCGGGCTGCTCAGCTGCACGGCCGAAAGCAGCTCGGCGTGGCGCTCGAAGAAGCCGGGGGTGTTGGCCAGGTAGTTGGCGATGTCGGCTTCGGTGATGCCCTGCACCCCTTGGGTGCCCGGGGTCATGCCGGGGGTGGTGCCGGGTGTCGTGGTCACAGCTCGATTTCTCCTTCGAAGACGGTTTCGGCGGGGCCGGTCATCAGCACGCTGCGGTCGTCGGCAGGCCACTCGACGAGCAGCGCGCCGCCGCGCGTGTGCACCTCGACGCGGCGACCCAGCCAGCCCAGGCGGATGCCGGCCACCACCGCGGCGCAGGCGCCGGTGCCGCAGGCCAGCGTCTCGCCGGCACCGCGTTCGTGCACGCGCAGCCGGATGGCGTCCGGCGCCAGCACCTGCATGAAGCCGGCGTTGACGTGGCGGGCAAAACGCGCGTTCGTTTCGATGCGCGGGCCCAGCAGCGCCACCGGCGCGGTGTCGACGTCGGCCACGCGCTGCACGGCGTGCGGGTTGCCCATCGACAGCACGGCGACTTCCACGCCTTCCAGCGGCCACAGCTCGAAGCCGCCCTCGCGCCGCGGCAGCAGGCCGCCGGCGTCGAAGGGGATGCGCGCGTGATCGAAGACGGGCCGGTTCATGTCCACCGTGACACGGCCGTCGGCGCCCAGGCGCAGTTCGAGCACGTTGTTGACGGTCTCCACCTTCACCGTCGCCCTGTCGGTCAGGCCGTGTTCGTGCACGTAGCGAACGAAGCAGCGCGCGCCGTTGCCGCAGTGTTCGACTTCCTCGCCGCTGCGGTTGTAGATGCGGTAGCGGAAGTCGATGCCCGGCGTGCGGCTGGGCTCGACGACCAGGATCTGGTCGGCGCCGACGCCGTAGCGGCGGTCGGCCAGCCGCCGCGCCAGCGCCGGCGTGAGTTCGATCGGCGCATGCAGCGCGTCGAGCACGACGAAGTCGTTGCCCGCGCCCTGCATCTTGGTGAACTTCAGCCGCATGGCGCCGATTATGGCGACCCGTATACCGGCGGCGCCCCCGGCGGCCGCGTCTTGAAGCGCTTGTGCACCCACAGGTACTGCGCCGGGTTGCGGCGGATCTCGCTTTCGATCCAGGCGTTCATGCGCCGCGCGTCGGCCTCGGCGTCGTCGCTCGGCCAGTCGCTCCATGGCGGCAGGAAACGCACGCGGTAGCCCTGGCCGCCGGGCAGGATCTCGGCCACCACCGGCTGCACCGTCATCTTCAGCGAACGCGCCATGCGCGATGGCGCCAGCAGGGTGGCCGCCGGCACGCCGAAGAAGGGCACGAAAGCGGCGTCGCGAGCGCCGAAGTCCATGTCGGGCAGGTTGAAGAAGGCGCGACCGCGCTTGATGGCGCGCACCAGCGGCAGGGCGCTCTCGTGGCGCGAGAAGATCTCGGCGCCGCCGAAACGCAGCCGGCCGCGGCGCATGGCGGCGTCGAGCACGGCATTGCTCTGCGCCTGGTAGATCGACGCCGCCGGCTGCGACTGGTACAGCAGTGCCGCGATGCCGGCGACGTCCAGCCCCATGAAATGCGGCACCAGCCACATCACCGGGCGCTCGCTGCGCTCGGCCAGCTTGACGTCGCCTTCGACGTGGATCAGCCGCCGCAGCCGCGGTGCGCCGGCGTACCAGAGCAGGCCGCGCTCGAGCAGGCTGCGGCCCAGCCACTGGAAATGCTGGCGCACCAGCGTCGCCTGCTCGGCCGCCGACAGCTCGGGCAGGCACAGCGCGACGTTGCGCAAGGCCACTTCGCGCCGGCCGCGAGCCAGCCGGTGCAACAGGCGGCCGATGCCGCGTCCCAAGGCCGCCAGCACGGGCAGCGGCAGCCAGTGCAGCAGCCACACCACGGCCAGCAGGGCGCGCGCGGCGAGCATCAGGCGACGGCGGCGCCGCGCGGCGCCTTGTAGCGGTGGTAGCCCCACAGGTATTGCGACGGCCGCTCGCGGATCAGCGCTTCCATCGAGCGGTTGATCGCCGTCGCGGCAGCCGTCATCCAGGCCTCTTCGTCCAGCGCGCCCCTGGGCGGCAGCGCCTGCGCCAGCGGCCGCACGCGCAGCACGTAGCCGGCGCCGCGTGGCAGCCGTTCGCCCCAGATCAGGCCCGCCGCCGCGCCGGTCTGCAACACCAGCCGCGCCGCCAGCGTCATGGTGTAGGCGCTCTGGCCGAAGAACGGCGCCCAGACACCCATGCCCGCGGGCGGCACCTGGTCGGGCAGCAGGCCCAGGGTTTCGCCGCGGCGCAAGGCCCGCATCATTTGCCGCACCCCGGCGAGCGTTGCCGGCGCGGTGGCCAGGGCCGGACGCGCGCGCGCGGTCTCCTCCAGTTCGCGCAGCCAGTCCTGGCGCGCCGGCCGGTACAGCACGGTGATCGGCTGGCGCGCGCCGTAGCGCTCGGCATAGGCCTGGGCGCAGATCTCGAAGCTGCCCATGTGTGGCGTCAGCAGCACCAGCCCGCGGCCGGCAGCCAGCGCGTCGTCGATCAGTGCCGCACCGTCCCAGGCCACCGGGTCCTCGATGGCCCGACCGGGCGGACGCAGCCACAGCCGGGGCAGTTCCGCCACCAGCTTGCCGGCCTCGGCGACCGCGGCGCGACGCTCGCCCGCGCCCACCCCCGCCAAGGCGGCGTTGGCGTCCAGGCGCCGCCGGTAGCTGGGCGACAGCAGGTAGCCGGCCCAGCCCAGCGCTGCGCCGAGAGCGTGCAAAAAGCGCAGCGAGCGGCGCGCGAGCCAGCCGAGCAGGCGGTGGGCGACGGGCATCCTTCGTATAATTTGGGGGTCGCCGAGTTAAAGGACAACTTGCGGGGCGACGCGGGGCCCGAGCATACCGAGCCCCGCCGGGACGGCCGCCACGGTGTGGCGCCAACTCAACAAACCCGCTAAAGCGTTCGCCGCGGCACCCAGGACACTGACCGGCGACGCCCTCAGTGCAACCCAACCGGAGAACCCCGTGGCGAACGACTTCCTCTTCACTTCCGAGTCCGTATCCGAGGGCCACCCCGACAAGGTGTCCGACCAGATCTCGGACGCCATCCTCGACGCGATCTTCAAGCAGGACCCGCGCAGCCGCGTCGCCGCCGAGACGCTGTGCAACACCGGCCTGGTGGTGCTGGCCGGCGAGATCACGACCAACGCGCACGTGGACTACATCCAGGTCGCCCGCGACACGCTCAAGCGCATCGGCTACGACAACACCGACTTCGGCATCGACTACAAGGGCTGCGCGGTGCTGGTGGCCTACGACAAGCAGAGCAACGACATCGCCCAGGGTGTCGACCACGCCAGCGACGACCACCTGAACACCGGCGCCGGCGACCAGGGCCTGATGTTCGGCTACGCCTGCGACGAGACGCCCGAGCTGATGCCGGCGCCGATCTACTACGCGCACCGGCTGGTCGAGCGCCAGGCGCACCTGCGCAAGGACGGCCGCATGCCCTTTCTGCGCCCGGACGCCAAGAGCCAGGTCACGATGCGCTATGTCGACGGCAAGCCGCACAGCATCGACACCGTCGTGCTGAGCAGCCAGCACGCGCCCGAGTGGAGCCTGGGCTCGACGATGAAGCCCGAGTTCGTCGAGGCCGTGGTCGAGGACATCATCAAGCCGGTGCTGCCCAAGGAGTGGCTGGTCAACACGCGCTACCTGGTCAACCCGACCGGCCGTTTCGTCATCGGCGGCCCGCAGGGCGACTGCGGCCTGACCGGGCGCAAGATCATCGTCGACAC
>CAYJOA010000023.1:0-39078 GCA_964371495.1 uncultured Rubrivivax sp. | reverse complement strand
TCGAAGACCTCGGCCTGCGACAGCCGCATCAGCTGCGCCAGCGCCGCCAGGTGCGGCGCCGGCAGGCAACGCAGTCGGTCGTTGACGGCGTGCAGGTATTCGACGAGGCGGTCGCGCCGCAGCGGCTCGGCACCGAGCCAGCCCTGCACTTCGGTCAGCACCGCGGCGTCGACCTGGCGGCCCTTGGTCTGCCGGCGCTTGCGTTGGCGCATCGATTCGGCAGTGACGATGGGGATCAGGCTGCGGTCCACGTCGCAAGCGTAGCGCACCCGGGCCGGCCGGGTGTGCAGACCCGCAGCCTAGAATTGTGGCCATGCCGCGCAAGCTCTTCGTCACCACCGCCCTGCCCTACGCCAACGGCCCCTTCCACATCGGCCACGTCATGGAATACATCCAGGCCGACACCTGGGTGCGTTTCCAGCGCCTGCAGGGCCAAGAGGTGCACTTCGTCTGCGCCGACGACGCGCACGGCGCGCCGATCATGATCGCCGCCGAAAAGGCCGGCCTCACGCCACAGGCCTTCGTGGCCGACGTCGCCGCCGGCCGCAAGCCCACGCTCGACGGCTTCCACATCGCCTTCGACAACTGGCACTCGACCGACGGCCCCGAGAACCACGAACTCGCGCGCAGCATCTACCTGGCGCTGCGCAAGAACGAGCTCATCGAATCGCGCATCGTCGAGCAGTTCTACGACCCCGAGAAGGGCATGTTCCTGCCCGACCGCTTCATCAAGGGCGAGTGCCCCAACTGCGGCGCGCCCGACCAGTACGGCGACAACTGCGAGTCCTGCGGCGCCGTCTACACGCCCACCGAGCTGAAGAACCCGCGCTCGGCGCTCACCGGGGCGACGCCGGTGCTGCGCAGCAGCGAGCATTTCTTCTTCCGCCTGTCGGACGCGCGCTGCGTCGAGTTCCTGGAGGAATGGACGCAGGACGGTCGCCTGCAGCCCGAAGTGGCGAACAAGGTGCGCGAGTGGTTCAAGCGCGACGACCAGGGCAAGGTCAGCCTGGGCGACTGGGACATCAGCCGCGACGCGCCCTACTTCGGCATCGAGATCCCCGACGCCCCGGGCAAATATTTCTACGTCTGGCTCGACGCGCCGGTGGGCTACCTGGCGTCGCTGAAGAACTGGTTCGGCAAGATCGGTATCGACTACGACGCCTACCTCGCCGACCCGGCGGTCGAGCAGATCCACTTCATCGGCAAGGACATCGTCACCTTCCACACCCTGTTCTGGCCGGCGATGCTGAAGTTCAGCGGCCGCAAGGTGCCCGACCGCATCTACGTGCACGGCCACCTCACGGTGAGCGGCGCCAAGATGAGCAAGAGCCGCGGCACCGGCATCAGCCCGCTGCGTTACCTGGAGCTGGGCTTCGACGCCGAATGGCTGCGTTACTACATCTGCGCCAAGCTCAACGGCCGCGTCGAGGACCTGGACTTCAACCCCGACGACTTCGTCGCCCGCGTCAACGCCGACCTGGTGGGCAAGTACATCAACATCGCCAGCCGCGCCGCCGGCTTCCTGAGCAAACGTTTCGGCGGCCGGCTGTCGGCCGACGTCGGCGTCGAAGGCCGCGTGCTGCTGGACGGCCTGCGCGCCCAGGCCGACGCGATCAAGGAGCTGTACGAGGAGCGCGAGTTCGGCAAGGCGCTGCGCGAGGTGATGCTGCTGGCCGACCGCGTCAACGAATTCGTCGACCGCGTCAAGCCCTGGGAGCTGGCCAAGCAAGCGGGCATGGACGCCGCGCTGCACGACGCCTGCACGGTGTGCATCGAGGCCTTCCGCGTGCTCACGATCTACCTCAAGCCGGTACTGCCGGCGCTGGCGGCACGCGTCGAGGCCTTCCTGCAGGTGCCGGCGCTGGTGTGGGCCGACAGCGCACGCGCCATGGGCCACCACGGCATCGGCGAGTACCGGCACCTGATGCAGCGCGTCGACCCGAAGCGGCTGGAGGCCTTGTTCGAGCTGCCGGCCGACGCGCCGCCGGCCGCGGAAGAGGAGACGCTGCCGGGCGGCGAGGCGCTGGCCGCCGAGATCGGCATCATCGACTTCGCCAAGGTCGACCTGCGCATCGCGCGCATCGTCGCCGCCGAGCGGGTGGAGGGCAGCAGCAAGCTGCTGCGCCTGACGCTGGATGCCGGCGAGGGCCGGCTGCGCCAGGTCTTCAGCGGCATCGCCAGCGCCTACGCCCCCGAACAGCTGGCCGGCAAGCTCACCGTACTGGTGGCCAACCTGGCGCCACGGCCGATGAAGTTCGGCGTTTCCGAGGGCATGGTGCTGGCCGCCAGCCACGCCGACGCGAAGGCCCACCCCGGCCTCTACGTGCTGGAGCCGGGTCCCGACGCAGTGCCCGGACTGCGCGTCAGGTAAGCCGCCAGTCGCTGGCCGCGGTGCTGCGGGTCAGCGCCTGCGGCGCTTCAATCGCCGCCAAGGCAGCGGCCTGCCGTCGAGCCGTGCCACGCGGGCCAGCGCCGTGGCGGCACGCGCCTGCGCCGGCTCCTGCCGCGCCCGCACCCAGCCGACCGCAAACCAGGCCCGCGCGTCGTCGGCCGCATGCGCGCGCAACAGCGTCTCGGCGGTGTGCAGGTCGTTGAGCTCGCCCAGGGCGTCGAGCGCGCGGCACACGGCGACATGCAGGCGCCGCGCCGGCTTGCGCGCCAGCAGCGGCAGCAGGAACTCCAGCCCGTAACGAAAGCGCTTCAGCCGCTTGCGCGTGCGGTGCTGCTCTTCGACGCTGGCTTCGGCAAAGCCGGCGGCGTCGCGCCGCACGCGGCGCCAGGCCCGCTGCAGCACGTCGCCGGCGGCCGCTTCCAGCGCCGGCCTGTCGCCGCCAGCGCCCGCTGCGGCGGGCCGCATCGACAAGGCCAGGGTGCGCAGCAGCAGGGCCGTGAACTCGGCACTGCGAACCACCTCCCCCGGCCCGGCACCCGCTGCCGCCGCCGGCCAGGTGAAGGGTGGCGCGCCGGCCGCCGCCAGCGCCGGCTGCAGGCTGTGCGTCAGCACGTCGGTGTCGCGCGCCGCACCGAGGCGGCGGAAGGGTTCGCGCCATTCGAGCTCCAGCGTCCGCGCAGCCGCGGCGTCGCCGCTCCAGGCCGCAAACCAGCGCAGCGCCGAGCGCAGCCGCCGCAGGGCGACGCGCAGCTGGTGCAGATGTTCGGGTGCGTCGGTGCCGGCTGCGATCTCGGCGGCATTGGGCAGGGCCTGTACCAGCGCAGCGTGCAGCACCGTCGCCCAGGCGGCAGCCGGCCCGGCGTCGGCCGGCAGCTCGGCAGCGCCGGCCTTCACCGCCGGCACGTGGTCGTGCCCCAGCGCCAGCCGGAAACCCCGCTCGGACTTGGTGCGCACGTCCCACCACAGGCCGAAACGCGCCACCCAGCGCGCCGCAAGCGCCGGCAGGGCGGCGGCGGGCCCGCTGACGAGTTCGAACTCGATTTCGTTGACTGCCACCGCGTGACTGCCGGCGACGATGCGGCCGTGGTCGTAGGCGATCTCGATCAGCGCGCCGCCATGGCGCACACGGCGGTGCAGGCGGCGGATGTCGGTGCGGTACAGCGTGTGCAGCTCGACGCCGTCGGCCAGCACCTGCGCCAGCGCCTCGCCGGCGGCGCTGCCGGCGTGCCGCTGCGGGTCGAGCTCCGGCTCGCCGCGCTGCAGCGGCAGGCGCACCTCGTGCTCCAGGCGCCGCATCAGGCCGTCGCCGCGGCCCTTCAGCGTCTGCACCCAGAGCCGGCCCTCCTTGCGCAGCCGCAGCGCCAGGCCGGCCGCCGCCAGGCGCTGGTCGTCGGTGTCGGCGTACATCGCCTGCAGCCGCACGCTGCTCGCCGACGCGGTGGCGACAGCGCGGCGCAGCGCCGCGCTGTGCGCGGGCGGCACCTGGAACTTGAGTTCGGTTTCCAAGGGCGCGAGGCTACTTGCCACTGTTGGCGACGTCGCGCGGGTCGTCGGCGATGGCACTGCCGCTGACCTTGCCGTCGGCGCCGAAGGTCACGCTGAACAGCTTCGAATCCTGTCCGTGCTGCTTGAAGCGCCAGTCCCAGACCTCTTCGTTCTTCAGGTCGTAGCGCTGCTGGCGTGCCGGCCGGCCGAGCAGCGCGCGCACCTCCTGCGCCGTGAGGCCGGGCCGCACGCGCGCGAAGTTGTCGTCGTTGAGCAGCTGGCGCAGCGAGCTCATCTTGCCGTCGGCGCCGATGGTGATGACGTAGTTGGTCCAGCCCTCGGGCTGGCGCGGGTAGTCCATGACGCGCGAGCCGTCGGCCTGCACGGTAATGGTGACGGGGTCGCCGAACTGCTTGCGCACCTCGACCTCGGTCGACACGCCTTCTTCGAGCTGCGCCACGCGCTGCGGGTCGCAGCCGGCCAGCGCCGCCAGCGCCAGCAGCGCCGGCGCCAGCAGGCGCGGCCAAGCATTTGTCAGGCTCATCCCATGCCCCCCAGAGTAAAATCGGACCTTCGAATTCTGCCCTGCCGCTCCCCGGTCGCCGCCATGCCATTCTTCTGGAAGCCCTACAAGTCCGACGTGACGAACTTCATCGAGGAGCTGAAGGCGAAGAAGTCGAGCCTCGAGGCCGAGCAGCGCGCCGGCCGCGCGCTGCTGTGGGACCGTGCGCTGGACCGCCGCGCGCTGGCGGAGTGGGACGACGCCAGGGTGCCGCAGCAGCCCTACGTCTACCAGACCAAGACCGGTTCCTGAGCCGCCGGCCTTGGACGCTGCCGAACTCGCGGCCACTGGCGGCGCGGCCCTTCCCGACGTGGTGGACCAGGTGGCCGTCGCGCGGCTGTACGGCGAGCCGCTGTTCCGGCTGCCGCACGACCTGTACATCCCGCCCGACGCGCTGGAGATCTTCCTCGAGGCCTTCGAAGGGCCGCTGGACCTGCTGCTGTACCTGATCCGGCGCCAGAACTTCAACATCCTCGACATCCCGCTGGCCAGCGTGACGCGCCAGTACCTGGACTACGTCGAGCAGATCCGCCGCCACAACCTGGAGCTGGCCAGCGAGTACCTGCTGATGGCGGCGATGCTGATCGAGATCAAGTCGCGCATGCTGCTGCCGCCGCGCAAGAGCGCCGACGGCAGCGAGCCCGAGGACCCGCGCGCCGATCTCGTGCGCCGGCTGGTGGAATACGAGCAGATCAAGCTGGCGGCGGCCAGGCTGGATCAGTTGCCGCTGATCGGCCGCGACTTCCTGCGCGCCCAGGTGCACATCGAACAGAGCCTGCAGCCGCGCTGGCCCGAGGTCCACGCCGACGACCTGCGGCAGGCCTGGCGCGAGATCCTGCAGCGCGCCCGCCTCACGCAGCACCACACGATCACGCGCGAACAGCTGTCGGTGCGCGAACACATGAGCATCGTGCTGCGCCGGCTGCAGGGGCGGCGCTTCGTCGAGTTCCACGAGCTCTTCGACGCCACGCGCGGCACGGCGGTGCTGGTGGTGACCTTCATCGCCATGCTCGAGCTGTCGCGCGAGCATCTGGTGGAGGTGACGCAGGCCGAGGCCTTTGCGCCGATCTACGTGCGGCTGGCCTACACGCCGAGCTGAGCGCGGCCGGCCCGGCCGGGTGCGCGGGCTTCGCCCCGTGGCACGAGAGATCTCACGCGCTCAATGCAGGTGCCCGCTGCCGCCGGGGCCGCGTTTCGCGGCCGCGCCCGGCATCGCGCGACCCTCGGCACTGGCCAGCAGGTCCTTGCCGCTGACGCCGGCAAACAGCGCCGCGGCGCGCACCTTGATCTCCAGCAGTTCGCTGGCGCTGACCGCGTACTGCCCGGTGGTGCGGTTGACGTCGACACGGAATTCGACGTCCTTGCCGGCGTTGGACAGCACGCCGCTGGTGAACTCGTAGTCGTCGCGTTCCCAGGGCAGGCCGCGCGCCAGCACGTCGTAGTCCTGGTACTCGACGCGGTGGATCTCGCCGCTGGCCAGGTTGAGCAGGCCGGTGGCCACGACGATCTCGTCGCTGAGTTCGTCGGAGATCATGATCGGCACCTTCAGGTCCACGGCTCGCACCTCGCAGTTCAGAGCCCGTGATTCTGCACTCGTGTGCCCCGCGGTTCAGACCAGCCCGCGGGCGGCGGCCAGCAAGTAACCGGCCACGCACGACGAGAAGACGCCGATCAGCCCCGGCAGGATGAAGCTGTGGTTGATGACGTACTTGCCGATGCGCGTGGTGCCCGAGCGGTCGAACTGGATGGTCGCCAGGTCGCTCGGGTAGGTCGGCAGGATGTAGTAGCCGTAGCAGGCCGCCGCGAACGCGACGACGTAGCCCGGCGGCACGCCGATCGACAGCCCCAGCGGCACCATGGCGGCAATCGCCGCGGCTTGCGAATTCACCAGCTTGGACACCAGCAGCAGCGCCAGCGCGAACGACCACGGGTACTGGGTCACGACCTCGGCCAGGCTGGCCTTGATGATGGGCAGGTTGGCCTCGAAGACGGTGTCGGCCATCCAGGCCACGCCGAACACGGCCACGACGGCGATCATGCCGGCACGGAAGACCTCGTTCTTGCCGATCTCCGCCGGGTTGGTCTTCGTGAAGACGATGATCAGCGCACCGGCCATCAGCATGAACATCTGGATCGCCAGCACCATCGACAGCGGCTTGCCGCCGACCAGCGGGCGCAGCGACGGCACCGCGCCGAGCACGGCGACCACGGCGATGGCGCCGAGGAAGATCCACATCGCCGTCCATTGCTGCGCCGACAGCTTCTGGCCCATCAGCGTGGTCGAGGTGCCGTAGACGTTCTTGCGCGCCTCGGGGTCCTTGATGAGGTTCTGGAAGTCCTCGTCCTTGTCCAGGTCCTTGCCGCGGAACCAGCTGAAGATGCCGATCATCAGCACGCCCACCAGCGTCGACGGGATGGTGATCGACAGCAGGGTCACGAAGTCGATGATCGGCGCGCCGGCGGGCGCCTTGGCCAGGAAGGCCACCAGCGAGACCACGGCCACCGAGACCGGGCTGGCGATGATGCCCATCTGGCTGGCGATCGACGAAGCGGCCATCGGGCGCTCGGGGCGGATGCCGTTCTTGATCGCCACGTCGTAGATGATCGGCAGCATGGTGTAGACCACGTGCCCGGTGCCGCACAGCATGGTCAGCGTGCAGGTCGTGAACGGCGCCAGGATCGACACGTACTTCGGGTTGCGGCGCAGCACCTTTTCAGCCAGCTGCAGCAGCACGTCCAGGCCGCCCGAGGCCTGCAGCGTGGCCGACGCGGCGACCACGGCGACGATGGTGAGCATCACGTCCACCGGCGGCTTGCCCGGCGGCAGACCGAAGGCGAACACCAGCACCACGACACCGATGCCGCCCAGCAGGCCCAGCGCCACACCGCCCTTGCGGGCACCGTAGAACAGGCAGGCGACGATGAGGGCGAGTTGCAGGAACAGGACCATGGGCACTCCGGAGGGTTGGGGTGATGAACGGCAAGCGCGGGCGCACAGCCCACTGACTGCCGCTGCACAGGCGGCGATCGATGACGGCTACGAATCAGGGAAAACCCTGATTTCACGCGCCGCAGTTTGCCGGCGAGGGGCCTTGTCCTCATTGACCTTCCTCAAGCCCGGCAACCGCGCAGCACCGGCTGTCGACTCTGACGGCTTTGTTCTTCGACACACGGCCTTCGGCCACTGCGCCAAACTTTGGCAAACTCCTGGTGCGCAGACACGGTGTCGGCGCGAAGGCGTATCGATGAGCACGATGAACATCTCCCTGCCCGATTCCCTGCGTGACTTCATCGACCAGCAGGTCAGCCGGTCGGGCTACGGCACGTCGAGCGAATATGTGCGTGAACTGATCCGGCGCGACCAGGAGAGGGTGCAGCTCCGGGCCCTGATCATCGAGGGCGCGCAGTCGCCGGTGGTGGGCGAGGCCGATGCCCGGTACTTTGCCGGACTACGCCAGCGCATCGTGGCCTCGCAGCCAAAAGCGACGAAACCCAAAGCCTCGATCAGGAGCTGAGTCCATCATGGTCACGAGGGCCCGACTGCCGCTGCTACGGCGACAGCAGGCAGACCGTGACATCGGGGAGGCGCTGGACCACTACCTGGGTGTATCGGCTTCGACTGCCAAAGGCTTTGTCGGCGCCGTGGAGCGGGCCTTCGCGCAGATCCAGCGCGCACCGGACACCGGGTCGCCCCGGTGGGCACACGAACTGAGCATCCCGGGCTTGCGCAGCTGGCCTTGCGGCCGCTACCCCTACATCGTCTTCTACATGCCGCTGCGGGACCGCATAGAGATCTGGCGGGTGCTGCATGACAGGCGCGACATCCCGGCGTGGCTGGTCGAACACGCCGACCGCGTCGCGCTGCCCGGCAAGGACAGAGTTGCCTGAAACGACGAATTCTTGGCACGCCTTCCACCAACCCGACGCAAGCGCCGCCACCGCTACCCAGCCGATGGGAGTGACCGCAGTGCCGATACCCAGCAGCCCGAGCAGCCCGCTGGGCGCGAAGAACGTGGAGGCGACAAGGCTTGAGCTGGCCACCGACCCGCCTGCGCCGGCAGCACCCAGCAAATCCCAGAGTTCTCTACCGCGATTGATCGAGCGCAGCGAGGCATACGCGTTCTCGCCGAATGCCAGCTTGGCCTTGAAGCGCAGCCGGTCGGCAACGACTTCCTCAATGCCGTCAAGCATCGCCTGCTGGCTGGCCGACAAAGGTGGCTGCGTCATGCACCCAGCCCGGAGCATCCCGACGCGAACTCGCGCACGCGAGCTTCGAGATCGGGTGACTGGACATCCACCGCGCCGCCCACGACGATGCCCAGCGCCAGTGTCAGGGGTCCGAGCGCCGACGCCAACGCCACGCCGATGACAGGCACCATCGCCACCAGCGCGGTCACGACCACGGCCACCAGGGCGGCGAAGCCCAGATGGGGAAACGCCCGCACCAGTGACAGCACGAAGTCGATGATCTTGCGGCCGACGCGAAGCACCGTCTGCCCCACCCGGGTGGCGAGCTTGAGCAGATCGGCCAACAGCGCCTTGGCATCGGCGGAAACCGACAGCGATTCGATGCGCTGGAGGATTTCCGCATCGCCGCGCTCGGTCGTGTTGATGAATGACACCACCTCGGATGACGCCTGCACATTCACACTCAATGCGCCGTCTTCAGCCATGTTTGGCTCCTCCGTTCTCCACACATGTTGCGGGTATGGCCGTCACGACGCGCGCCCTCGCGCTACCGCCCTCCGGACTGCTGGACTGCTGCGACGCGGACACTGCTCGCCGCGTGCTGCTTGCGGCGACACCGGCTGCACTCGATCAGCTCTGCACCGACAGGTGGCGTACTGCTTTAGCGCGAGGACCCCGCACTGTGACGCTGTCCTACGCCTCGCTGTCCCACGGCATTCATTCAGCCGTTGTCGTTCGGTTCGCTCTTGACGCTTTGGCGGTGGTCAAAGCGTGCCGCCCAAACCGGCGCGCTTGCGCGCACGAGGGAGCACTGTCCGAGGGCGTAGCCCGAGTTTGCGACCGAGCGCCCGGATCGCGAGAAGCGCAGGGCACCCGGGCCGCAGGACCGGGCGAGCAATCTGAGCCCCGCCAGACCCACCCCCGGCCTCGCCCCCCGCCGCACTCCCAGCACGGGCCGCCGTCAGTGCGCTTGATCCCAGTTCGGTCCCACCCCCACCTCGGCCAGCAGCGGCACCTTGAGTGCCGCCACGCCGGCCATCAGCCGCGGGATGGCCTCGCGTGCCCAGGCCAGCTCGGCGTCGGGCACCTCGAGCACCAGTTCATCGTGCACCTGCATCACCATGCGCGTGGCGCGCTGCTCGGCGTCCAGCGCGCCTTGCACGGCGATCATCGCCAGCTTGATGAGGTCGGCTGCGGTGCCCTGCATCGGCGCGTTGATGGCCTGGCGTTCGGCACCGGCACGCAGCGGGCCGCTGCCGGCGTTGATGTCGGGCAGCCAGAGGCGGCGGCCGAACACGGTTTCCACGTACCCCAGCTCGTGCGCCCGCACCCGCGTCTCGTCCATGTAGCGCTTGACGCCGGCAAAGCGCGCGAAGTACTTGTCGATGTAGTCCTTGGCCGCCTTCTGCTCGATGCCCAGGTTGCTGGCCAGCCCGAAGGCGCCCATGCCGTAGATGAGGCCGAAGTTGATGACCTTGGCAACGCGGCGCTGCTCGGAACTGACCGCTGCCAGCGGCACGGCGAAGACCTCGCTGGCGGTGGCGCGGTGCACGTCGATGCCCTCGGCGAAGGCGTGCAGCAGCGCCGGATCGCCACTGATGTGGGCCATGATGCGCAGCTCGATCTGCGAGTAGTCGGCGCTCATCAGCACGTGCCCCGGCGGCGCGACGAAGGCCTCGCGCACGCGCCGGCCTTCGGGCGTGCGGATCGGGATGTTCTGCAGGTTGGGCTCGTTGCTGGCCAGCCGGCCCGTCACCGCCACCGCCTGCGCGTAGTTGGTGTGCACGCGGCCGGTGTCGGGGTTCACCATCAGCGGCAGCTTGTCGGTGTAGGTGCCCTTGAGCTTGGACAGGCTGCGGTGGTCCAGGATGCGCGCCGGCAAGGGGTAGTCGGCGGCCAGTTCCTGCAGCACGTCCTCGCTGGTCGAAGGCGCGCCGCCGGCGGTCTTCCTCTTCACCGGCAGGCCGAGCTTGCCGAACAGGATCTCGCCGATCTGCTTGGGTGACCCCAGGTTGAAGGGCTGGCCGGCGATGGCGTAGGCCTCTTGTTCGAGCGCCACCATGCGCTCGGCGAGTTCCTGGCTCTGCCGCGCCAGGACGGCGGCGTCGATCAGCACGCCGTGGCGTTCGATGCGCTGCAACACCACCGACACCGGCATCTCGATGCGTTCGTAGACGTCACGCAGCTTGGCGTCGGCCTCGATGCGCGGCCACAGCGCCTGGTGCACGTGCAGCGTCATCTCGCTGTCTTCACCCGAGTATTCGGTGGCGCGCGCCAGGTCCACCTGCGCGAACGGGATCTGGTTGGCACCCTTGCCGCACAGGTCTTCGTAGCTCAGCCCCTTGCGGCCCAGGTGGCGTTCGGCCAGCGCCCCCAGGCCGTGCGAGCGGTGCGCTTCGAGCACGTAGCTCTGCAGCATCGTGTCGTGGGCGTAGCCGCGCACCGCGATGCCGGCGTTGGCCAGCACGTGGGCGTCGTACTTGATGTTCTGGCCCAGCTTGGCGCGCGCCGCGTCCTCCAGCCAGGGCCGCAGCCGCGCCAGCACCTCGTGCAGCGGCAGCTGCTCGGGCGCGCCGGGGTAGTCGTGCGCCAGCGGCACGTAGGCGGCACGGCCGGGTTCCACCGCGAACGAGATGCCGACGACGCGCGCGCGCATCGGGTCGAGCGAGTCGGTTTCGGTGTCGATGGCCACCAGGTCGGCCGACTGCAGGCGCGCCAGCCAGTGGTCGAAGCGCTCCCAGCTCGTGACCGTCTCGTATTCGCGCGCCATTGCGGCAGCGGCCGGCGGTGGGTCGTCGCCGGCCGTGGCGGCCTCTCGATCGGTGCGCGCCGGGGCGGCCGCCGGGTCGGCGCCGAGTTGCTGCTCCAGCTCGCGCCGCCAGCTGCGAAAGTCGTAGCGCTTGTAGAACTCGAGCAAGGCAGGGCGATCGACCTCGCGCAGCGCCAGCGCGTCCAGCGCCGGCCAGCCGGGGACGTGGCCGCCGAGGTCGCAGTCGGTCAGCACCGTGACGAGCTTGCGGCCGGTGGGCAGCCAGTCCAGCGCACGGCGCAGGTTCTCGCCGGCGCTGCCCTTGATGCTGCCGGCAGCTGCCACCACGCCGTCGAGCGAGCCGTGCTCGGCGATCCACTTCGCCGCCGTCTTCGGGCCCACCTTGGCGACACCCGGCACGTTGTCCACCGTGTCGCCGACCAGCGTGAGGTAGTCGACGAAGCGAGCCGGCGGCACGCCGAACTTGGCCTTCACCCCGTCGACGTCGAGCTCCTCGTTGCTCATCGTGTTGATCAGCGTCACCTCGGGCGTGACGAGCTGGGCCAGGTCCTTGTCGCCGGTGGAGATCACCACCCGGTGGCCGCTGGCCGCGGCCTCGCGCGCCAGCGTGCCGATGACGTCGTCGGCCTCGATGCCGGGCACCATCAGCACCGGCCAGCCGAGCAGGCGCACGACCTCGTGGATGGGCTCGATCTGCTGCACCAGCGGCTCGGGCATGGGCGTGCGCTGCGCCTTGTACTCGGGGTACCAGTCGTCGCGGAAGGTCGGCCCCTTGGCGTCGAAGACGCAGGCCGCGTGCGCGGCCGGGATCTGTTCGCGCAGCCGCTTCATCATCGCCACCATGCCGTGCACGGCACCGGTGGGGAAGCCGTCGCCGGCGCGCAGGTCGGGCATCGCGTGGTAGGCCCGGTACAGGTAGCTGGAACCGTCCACCAGCAGCATGATCTTCTCGGTCATGATGGCCATTGTGGCGTGCGCCGGCAGCAGCCAGGGGGCTGCGTAGAATCCGCGCCATGAGATTGCTGCAACGCCTCGGTGCTGGCCTGCTCCTGGCGGGCTGGGCCGGGTTTGCCTGGT
Organism: uncultured Rubrivivax sp.; assembly: GCA_964371495.1. Classification (GTDB taxonomy): domain Bacteria; phylum Pseudomonadota; class Gammaproteobacteria; order Burkholderiales; family Burkholderiaceae_C; genus Rubrivivax. The sequence goes on along the minus strand of CAYJOA010000023.1, from coordinate 26,604 downwards.
CGCAGGTGGCAGCCATCAAGGCCGCCGCGCCGGCAGCGTCGGCAGCCCAGCGCGACGCGTTGACGCCGACGCTCACCGTGATCGAGGACGACGGCGTGCGCATCGAGGAAACCCGCCTGCGCGGGCAGGCGTTGCGCATCACCGTGCAGAGCAAGGTCGGCGGCGTGCGGGCCTACGAGATCATCGTCGCCCCGGGCGGGCGCGATGCCTCTCTGGACCGCGGCGCCAGCGGCCAGCGCGCCTGGTCCCTGTTCAACTTCTAGACCGCGCCATGGCGGTCTACACCGAGGTCCGCTTCGACGAGGCCGACGCGCTGTTCCGGCGCCTGGGCCTGGGTGCGCTGACCGACCTGCAGGGCATCCGCTCGGGCATCGAGAACACCAACTACTACGCCGCCACGGCGCGGGGCCAGTGGGTGCTGACGCTGTTCGAGAGGCTGTCCGCGCAACAGCTGCCCTACTACCTGCGGCTGATGGAGCACCTGGCGCTGCAGGGCATCCCGGTGCCGGCGCCACAGCCCGACGCCGAGGGCGGACTCGTGCACACGCTGGCCGGCAAGCCGGCCGCGGTGGTGACGCGCCTGCCCGGCAGCCACCGCCTGGCGCCCGACGCGGCGCACTGCGCGCAGGTCGGCGCGATGCTGGCCCGCATGCACGGGGCCGGCGCCAGCTTCGCGCTGCAGCAGCCGCACCTGCGCGGCCTGGCCTGGTGGCTGGAGACGGCGCCGCTGGTGCTGCCGCACCTGGCTGCCGAGCCCGCGGCACTGCTGCGCGAGGAACTCGCCTTCCAGCGGCACCTGGCGGCATCGCCGGCAGGACAGGCGCTGCCGCGCGGGCCGATCCACGCCGACCTGTTCCGCGACAACGTGATGTTCGACGACACCGCCGGCGCCGACCGCCTGTGCGGTTTCTTCGACTTCTACTTCGCCGGCACCGACGCGCTGCTGTTCGACGTCGCGGTGTGCCTGAACGACTGGTGCACCGACCTGGCCAGTGGCCAGCTCGACGAAGCCCGTGCCGCGGTCTTCACCGCGGCCTACGAACGCGTGCGGCCCTTCACCGCCGGCGAGGCCCGTGCGATGCCCTCGCTGCTGCGCGCCGCGGCGCTGCGTTTCTGGATCTCGCGACTGTGGGACTGGCACCTGCCGCGCAGCGCGGCGCTGCTGCAGGCCAAGGATCCGACGCAGTTCGAACGTGTGCTGCGCAGTCGCATCGCCACGCCGTGGCACCCGCCGAGATGATCCAGCCATGACGCTGCAGCTGAAGACCGTTCCCGCCGCGCGCGGCCCGCGCTGGATCGCCGACGCCTTTCGGCTGTTCGCGCGCAAGCCGCTGTTGTTCACGATGATGTTCGCGGTGTTCCTGTTTGCGGCGCTGGTGGTGAGCCTGGTGCCGCTGCTCGGTGGCCTGGTGCAGATGGCGGCGCTGCCACTGTTGTCGCTGGGATTCATGATCGCCAGCGAGTCGGCACTGACCGGCGGCCCGGTGCACCCGGCGCAGTTCATCGAACCCTTGCGCGGCGACCCGGCACGGCGCCGCTCGCTGCTCATCCTGTGCGCGATCTACGGCGTCTCGGCGCTGGCCATCCTGCTGCTGGCCGACGCGGTGTCCGACAGCGCCTGGTCGCGCCTGCAGGGGCTGATGATGCAGGGCGAGAAGACCCAGTCCGAGATCGACGCGCTGCTGGCCGAGCCCGGCGTGGCCACGGCGGTGGTGCTGGCGCTGGTGCTCGGCACCGCGCTGTCAGTGCCGTTCTGGCATGCGCCGGCGCTCGTCTACTGGGGCGGCCAGGGCGTGGCGCAGGCGCTGTTTTCCAGCACGCTGGCGGTGTGGCGCTGCAAAGGGGCCTTCTTCACCTACGCGCTGGCCTGGGCCGCTGTCGTCGGCCTGTTCGGCCTGGTGGCGGCGCTGCTGTTCGGTCTGCTGGGCATGCCGCAACTGGCCAACGTGGTGGGCGTGCCGGCAGGCTTGACCTTCTCCACCGTCTTCTACATTTCGCTGCTGTTCACCTTTACCGACAGCTTCGGCGGCGCCGTCCCGGGGGCATCGGGCGCGACCTCGGGCACCATCGACGCCTGAAGGCTTCCGGCCGGCCAGTCGCTGGCGGCGAGCTTCAATCGACCGGGCTCAATCGACCGGTGTCAGCTTGGCGATCGCCAGCGCCAGCCACTTGCTGCCGTGGCGGCCGAAGTGAACCTGCGCGCGGGCATCGGCGCCGCGGCCTTCGAGCGTGCCGATCACGCCTTCGCCGAACTTGGTGTGGAACACGGTCTGGCCGACGCGTAGACCCAGCTGGCCCTGCACTGCGGATGTCGAAACCGTGGCCGCTGCTGCTGCCCGCGGCTCGACACGCCCCGCGCCGACGATGCCCGACAGGCCGCTGCCGCGCTGCCAGGCCTGCTGGTATTCGCGCGCATAACCCGAGCCGAAGCCCTGCTGGCGCGGTGTGATCCATTTCAGCGCCGCGTCGGGAAACTCGTCGAAGAAGCGGCTCTTGACGTTGTAGCGCGTCTGCCCGTGCAGCATGCGCGTCTGGCTGAAGCTCATGTACAGCCGCCGGCGCGCGCGCGTGATCGCCACGTACATCAGCCGCCGTTCTTCTTCCACGCCGTCGGCGTCGGACAGGCTCTGCTCGTGCGGAAACAGGCCTTCCTCGATGCCGGTGATGAACACGGCGTCGAACTCCAGCCCCTTGGCCGAGTGCACGGTCATGAGCTGGATCGCGTCGGCGCCCGCCTGCGCCTGGTTGTCGCCGGCTTCCAGCGAGGCATGGGTCAGGAAGGCGGCCAGCGGCGACATGATCTCGCCGGTGTCGGCGTCGGGCACTGGGGGCGCGCCGCCGGCCGCGGCGCCCTGCTCGTCCAACGGCAGCGCCACCGCGTCCTTGCCGAAGCCTTCCTGGGTGACGAAGCTCTCGGCGGCGTTGACCAGTTCCTCAAGGTTCTCGATTCGGTCCTGGCCTTCGCGGTCGGTACGGTAGAAGTCGAGCAGCCCCGAGTGCTGCAGCACGTGGTCGATGATCTCGCGCAGCGTCAGGCCTTGGGTGGCAGCGCGCATGGCGTCGATCAGCGCCACGAAGGCCAGCAGGTTGGCGCCCGCCTTGCCCGCCACCGTGCCGACGCTCTGATTCAGGCTGCGGCCCGCCGCCCCGTCGGCGGCAGCGGAGGGTGCCGCACGGGCGGCGTCCTGCAGCAGTTCGATGCTGCGCGCGCCGATGCCGCGGGCGGGGAAATTCACCACGCGCAGGAAGCTGGTGTCGTCGTTCGGGTTCTCCAGCAGCCGCAGGTAGGCCAGCGCATGCTTGACCTCGGCGCGCTCGAAGAAACGCAGGCCGCCATAGACGCGGTACGGCACGCCGGCGTTGAAGAGCGCGCTCTCGATGACCCGGCTCTGCGCGTTGCTGCGGTACAGCAGCGCGATCTCGCTGCGCGGCAGGCCGCTGCGGTGCAAGGCCTGGGCTTCTTCCAGGAACCACTGCGCCTCGGCAAAGTCGCTGCTGGCCTCGAACACGCGCACCGGCTCGCCGGCGCCGGCGTCGGTGCGCAGGTTCTTGCCCAGGCGCTGCCGGTTGTGGCTGATGAGCTCGTTGGCGGTGTCGAGGATGTGGCCGAAGCTGCGGTAGTTCTGCTCCAGCTTGATGACCCGCTGGACGCGGTACTCGCGCTCGAAGTCGGCCATGTTGCCGACGCGCGCGCCGCGGAAGGCATAGATGCTCTGGTCGTCGTCGCCGACCGCGAACACACCCTGCTGCGCGGCCGGGGACCAGCCTGCGTCGGCGCGGTCGGGCGGCGGGGCAAACATCTTCAGCCAGGCGTACTGCAGCCGGTTGGTGTCCTGGAACTCGTCCACCAGCACGTGCCGGAAGCGCCGCTGGTAGTGTTCACGCAGCGGGTCGTTGTCGCGCAGCAGCTCGTAGGTGCGCAGCATCAGCTCGGCGAAGTCGACCACGCCTTCGCGCTGGCACTGGTCTTCGTAGGCCTGGTAGACCTCGATCAGCTTGCGCGTGTGCTCGTCGCGGATCTCGACGTCGCGCGGGCGCTTGCCTTCCTCCTTGGCGCCGGCGATGAACCAGGTCACCTGCTTGGGGACGAAGCGCTCCTCGTCGAGGTTCATGCCCTTGACGACACGCTTGACGGCGCTGAGCTGGTCGGCGCTGTCGAGGATCTGGAAACCCTGCGCCAGCCCGGCCAGCTTCCAGTGCGCGCGCAGGAAGCGGTTGCACAGGCCGTGGAAGGTGCCGATCCACATGCCGCGCACGGCCACCGGCAGCATCGCGCCCAGCCGCGTCAGCATCTCCTTGGCGGCCTTGTTGGTGAAGGTCACGGCGAGCACGCCGCCAGGAGACACCTGCCCGGTCTGCAGCAGCCAGGCGATGCGCGTCGTCAGCACGCGCGTCTTGCCCGAACCGGCGCCGGCCAGGATCAGCGCCGGCTGCGCCGGCAGCGTCACCGCGGCGAGCTGCTCTTCGTTGAGTCCTTCGAGCAGGCGCCGGGCTGACGGGGGCACATCGATCATGGCGCCGATTCTAGGAGCCTGTCGGGCCCTGGAAATCGGCTCAGCCGGGTCCGCCGCGGCTCAGAGCTCGGCCTGGATCGTGATCATCACCAGCGGCTCGCCGCTGCCGTGCCCCATCGTCAACTTGCGCGCCTCGCCCACGCGCTGGCGTTTCATCAGCCATGACGCCAGCTCGGCCGGCGGCAGCGGTCGGCTGAGCAGGTAGCCCTGCATTTCGTCGCAGCCCAGTTCACGCAGGATCTGCGCCTGCAGCTCGGTTTCCACGCCTTCGGCGACGACGCTCATCTGCATGCTGCGCGCCATGGCGATGACGGCGGTGCTGATGGCCAGGTCCTCGCTGCTGTCGGGCAGCGACTGCACGAAGGAACGGTCGATCTTCAGCGTGTCGATGTTGAAGCGCTTGAGGTAGCTCAGCGACGAGTGCCCGGTGCCGAAGTCGTCGATCGCCAGCCGCACGCCCATGCGCGTGAAGCTGGCCAGCATGCCGCGGTTGGTTTCGTTGTCCTCCATCAGCAGCGACTCGGTGAGCTCGATCTCCAAGCGGCCGGCCTCGATGTAGTTCTCGCGCAGCGTGTCCTCGATCATCGACGCCAGGTACAGATGGCGGAACTGACGCGCCGACAGGTTGACGGCCATGCGCAGCGGCGGCAGGCCCATGCGGTCCCACTCGCGCAGCTGCGCGCAGGCGGCACGGATCACCCACGCGCCCACCGGCAGGATCATGCCGGTGTCTTCCAGCACCGAGATGAAACGGTCCGGCGGCACCAGCCCCAGGCCCGGGCGCTGCCAGCGTATCAAGGCTTCGACGCCGGTCACGGCGCCGCTGCTCAGGCAGGCCTTGGGCTGGAAGTAGAGCACGAACTCCTCGCGCTCGATGGCGTGGCGCAGGGCACCCTCCAGCGACAGGCGGGCCGCGACGGCGGAATTCAGTTCGTCGCTGAAGAAGCTGTAGGTGCTGCGCCCCATCGACTTGGAGCGGTACATCGCCATGTCGGTGTGGCGCACCAGCGTGTCCAGGTCGACGTCGTCGGTCGGGTACATCGAAATGCCGATGCTGGCCGAGACCACGACCTCCTCCTGGCCCAACTTGATGGGCGCGTTCAGCGCATCGAGCAGGCGCCGCGCGACGAGCATGGCGTCCTCGGCGCCGCCCAGGCCTTCGGCGATGACGGTGAACTCGTCGCCGCCCAGGCGCGACAGCGTGATCGGTTCGACGTCGACCAGCCGCGACACCGAGTCGACACCGCGAAGACACTGCGACAGCGTCTGCGACACGTGCTGCAGGAGACGGTCGCCGGCCTCGTGGCCCAGGCTGTCGTTGATGACCTTGAAGCGGTCGAGGTCCAGGAACATCAGCGCCAGCGGCCGGCCCGAGCGCTGCGCCCGTCCCATGGCCTGCGCCAGGCGGTCGCGAAACAGCGTGCGGTTGGGCAAGCCGGTGAGACTGTCGAAGTTGGCCAGGAAGGCCAGCCGCTCTTGTGTCTGGACGCGGTCGGCGTTGTCGCGCAGAGTGACCAGCCAATGCTGGCCGTCGGCGCCGGGCAAACGCGTGACGCGCAGTTCCACCGGACGCTCGGGGGCCCGGTGCTGATGCAGCGTCGCTTCGCCGCTTTTCAGCACGAAGGGCCCGGGAGATGCGCCCTCGGCCTGTTGCAGGCGGGGCGTCAGCGGCTTGCCGACCAGCGCTGCCGGCGCCTCGCCGAAGAGGCTCGCCACCGCGCCGTTGGCGGCCAACACCTCGCCGGCGGTGTTGCACACCAGCATGGCTTCGCCGGCGTGTTCGAACAGCGCGCGGAAGCGCTTGTCGGCCTCGGCGCGACGCACCCAGCGGTTGTCGATCCAGCGGCTGACCAGCCACTGGCGCACGCGGTCGCCCAGGGGACTGATCGGCTTCGGTCCTTTCGCAGGTGGTCGGCTCACCGTGTCTGGTCCATGTAAGGGTGGTGAGTGGTTGTCGGCAGCGCATGCCCGCACTTGAGGCCGCCGCGGCCCTGGGCCGCGCGCCGCGCGGCCTGCTCGCCGCCGGTTGGCCGCGTAAAATTCACGCCTGGGCGCATCTGCTGGCGTCCGGCCGGCGTGTCCGATGCACGCCGCGCGCAGGCGGTCCGCCGCGGCGCCGATCCCACCAGCTCCAGCGACGTCCTCACCCGCAAGCGGAGCGCGATCATGGAAATCTTCGACTACGACAACATCCTGCTGCTGCCGCGCCGCTGCCGCGTGGACAGCCGCAGCGAGTGCGACGCCTCGGTGGAGTTCGGCGGCCGCCGCTACGCGCTGCCGGTGGTACCCGCCAACATGAAGACCGTGATCGACGAAGCGATCAGCGAGATGCTGGCCGCCAGCGGCCATTTCTACGTCATGCACCGCTTCGACCTGGACGCCGTGGCCTACGCCCGCCGCATGCGCGAAAAGGGGCTGTTCGTTTCGCTCAGCTCGGGCGTGAGGCCGGCCGACTTCGCCGTCGTCGACCGCCTGGCCGCTGACGGCGTGGGCGCCGACTACATCACGATCGACATCGCGCATGGCCACGCCGACAGCGTGCGCAAGACCATCGAACACATCAAGCGCAAGCTGCCGCAGACCTTCGTGATTGCCGGCAACGTGGCCACCCCCGAGGCCGTGATCGACCTCGAGAACTGGGGCGCCGACGCCACCAAGGTGGGCGTCGGCCCGGGCAAGGTCTGCATCACCAAGCTCAAGACCGGTTTCGGCACCGGCGGCTGGCAGCTCAGCGCGCTGAAGTGGTGCGCGCGCGTGGCCACCAAACCCATCATCGCCGATGGTGGCATCCGCCACCACGGCGACATCGCCAAGAGCGTGCGCTTCGGCGCCGCGATGGTGATGGTGGGCTCGCTCTTTGCCGGCCACGAGGAAAGCCCCGGCGCCACGGTCGAGGTCGACGGCAAGCTCTACAAGGAGTACTACGGTTCGGCCAGCGACTTCAACAAGGGCGAATACAAACACGTCGAGGGCAAGCGCATCCTGGAGCCGATCAAGGGCCGCCTGGCCGACACGCTGCGCGAGATGCGCGAAGACCTGCAGAGCTCGATCAGCTATGCCGGCGGGCGCGAGCTGAAGGACCTGAAGAAGGTCAACTACGTGATTCTGGGCGGTGAAAACGCCGGCGAGCACCTGTTCATGTAGCACCCCATCCGTGCCGGCCGTCAGCGCACCAGCAGGTCCTCGCGTTCGTCGCTCGGACGCCGCAGCTGCCGCGCCGGCTGGCGCTGCAGCGGCTGTTGTCGCACCGCGGCCGCTGGCGGGCACTGGCCGGTTCGTGCGTACTGCCGGGCTGCGGCCAGCAAGGGGTCGCTGTCGCCACCCTGCGCCACCGTGAAGTCCTCGCGCACCGGGCAGGTGGCGTCGAAGCCGTCGAAGTAGCGGCCCTCGTTGCGGTCGTTCACGGCCTCGAAGTTGATGACGCTGTAGGTGCGGCCGCAGGCACTGGCGGGCAAGGAACCGACCGGCTTGCCGCAACTGGTTTCGCCGATCGCCACCACCTCGACGCCGACACCGCGCAGTCCGTTGATGACCTGTTCGCTGGCCGAGCAGGAGCGCCGGCCCATGAGCACGAAGACCCGTGGCAGCGTCAGCGCCGACGCCAGCGGCGTGAAACCGTAGCCCTGGTTGCCGTCCGCGCGCTTGTCGTTGTAGAGCAGCCTGGTGTAGTTGCGGCCGTCGCCGCGCGTGCCGGCGATGTACGACGCCAGCGTGGCACCGGTGGCGACGAGTCCGCCGCCGTTGTAGCGCAGGTCGAGCACGACGTCGTCCACGCCCTCGGCGCGCAGGCGCGAGAAACTCGTTTCCAGCGGCGCCAGCGCCTGCTCGATCATGTCCTTGACCACGACGTAGCCGATCTTGCGGCCGGGCCCGCCGTCCAGCACCGCCGTGCCGCTGACCGGCGTCAGCGCAAAGACCGCAGCCGTGATCGTCACCGTGCGCGACACGCCGGCGCGCCGCAGTTCCAGGCTCAGGCGCTCGCCGGCGGCGGCGGCGGTGAGCGCGGCAAAGTCATCGGCAGCGACGAGTTCGGCGGCGCTGCGCCCGTTCATCGACATCACCTGGTCGCCGCGCTGCACGCCCAGCACGGCCGCCGGCGAGCGCGGCTCGACGTGGCGCACGACCAGCGGCTGCGTGGGGTCGCCGGCCAGCTCCAGGCCGGCCACCGAGACGCCATAGCCCATCGTGGCGCCCTCGCCATAGAAGCGGTTGAAGCTCTCGGTGCTTTCGCTGCGGCTCCAGCGGTCGGCCGGGAACGCCGGGTCGCTGCCGGTGTACAGCAGCGCATCGAAGTAACTCTGCACGTCGGCGTAGGGCTCCGGCGCCGGCCGCGGCGCCAGCCGGTACCAGAAGTACCAATCGTCCATGTAGGTGGCCAGCCACTGCTTGTGCCCGGCGACGCTGCAGTCGGCCGGTGGTGCGACGGCGCGCCCGTCGCCGCCCCCCCCGCAGCCGGCGAGCACGGCCACCGCCACGGCCACGGCCAGGTGGCGGGCAGCGCCACCGGCTCGTGGCTTGGAGCGTCGAACGACAGTCATTCCGGGTCTCCTTCGAAGCCGCCGGCGCGGGGCCGCCACCTACAATCGCAGATCCTCCCGCGCCACCCACGTTGACACGGTTTTCAGCCGCCGATCCGCACCGTTTTGTCGTCGCCATCATGACCGATCTCGCCAAGTCCTACGAACCTGCCGCCGTCGAGGCCCGCTGGGGCCCGGTCTGGGCGGCCACGGGGGCCTTCAAGCCCACGCTCGACCCGGCGCGGCCGTCGTTCGCGATCCAGTTGCCGCCGCCCAACGTCACCGGCACGCTGCACATGGGGCATGCCTTCAACCAGACGCTGATGGACGCGCTGACGCGCTACCACCGCATGCGCGGCTTCAACACGCTGTGGCTGCCCGGCACCGACCATGCGGGCATCGCGACGCAAATCGTCGTCGAGCGCCAGTTGCAGGAAAGCGGCCTCAGCCGGCACGACCTCGGGCGCAAGAACTTCGTCGCCCAGGTCTGGGACTGGAAGGCGACGTCGGGCGCCACCATCACCAACCAGATGCGCCGTCTGGGCGACAGCGTGGACTGGTCGCGCGAGTACTTCACGATGGACGAAGGCCTGTCCGCCGTCGTCACCGAGACCTTCGTGCGGCTGTACGACGAGGGCCTGATCTACCGCGGCAAGCGCCTGGTGAGCTGGGACCCGGCGCTGAAGTCGGCGGTGTCCGACCTCGAGGTCGAAAGCGAGGAGGAAGACGGTTTCCTGTGGCTGATCCGTTACCCGCTGGAGGACGGCAGCGGCAGCCTGGTGGTGGCGACGACGCGGCCCGAAACCATGCTCGGCGACACCGCGGTGATGGTGCACCCCGACGACGAGCGTTACGCCGCCTTCGTCGGCAAACGCGTGCGGCTGCCCTTGTGCGACCGTCTGATCCCGGTCATCGCGGACACCTACGTCGACCGCGAGTTCGGCACCGGCGTCGTCAAGGTGACGCCGGCGCACGACGCCAACGACTACGCCGTGGGCCTGCGCCATGGGCTGCCGATGATCGGCGTGCTCAAGCTCGACGCCACCGTCAACGACCAGGCCCCCGCCGCCTACCGCGGGCTGGACCGTTTCGTCGCGCGCAAGCAGGTCGTGGCCGACCTCGAACGCCTGGGGCTGCTGGTCGAGACGAAGAAACACCGCCTGGTGGTGCCGCGCTGCGCGCGCACCGGGCAGGTGGTGGAGCCGATGCTCACCGACCAGTGGTTCGTGGCCGTCAACAAGCCCGGCGCCGACGGCCGCAGCATCGCCGCCAAGGCCATCGATGCGGTGGCCAGCGGCCAGGTGCGCTTCGTTCCCGAGCAGTGGGTCAACACCTACGACCACTGGATGAACAACATCCAGGACTGGTGCATCAGCCGCCAGCTCTGGTGGGGCCACCAGATCCCGGCCTGGTACGGCGCCAACGGCGAACTCTTCGTCGCGCGCAGCGAGGACGAAGCGCGCCGGCGCGCTGCTGCGGCCGGCTACGGCGGCCCGTTGACACGCGACGAGGACGTGCTCGACACCTGGTATTCGTCGGCGCTGGTGCCCTTCTCGACGCTCGGCTGGCCGGCCAAGACGCTGGAGCAGGACCTCTTCCTGCCGTCCACGGTGCTCGTCACCGGCTTCGACATCATCTTCTTCTGGGTCGCGCGGATGATCATGATGACGACGCACTTCACCGGCAAGGTACCGTTCCGCGACGTCTACATCCACGGCCTGGTGCGCGACGCCCAGGGCCACAAGATGAGCAAGAGCGAAGGCAACGTGCTCGACCCGGTCGACCTCATCGACGGCATCGAACTGGCGCCGCTGCTGGACAAGCGCACCACCGGCCTGCGCAAGCCCGAAACCGCGCCGCGCGTGCGCAAGGACACCGAGAAGGAATTTCCGCACGGCATCCCGGCCTTCGGCGCCGACGCGCTGCGCTTCACGATGGCCAGCTACGCCAGCCTGGGCCGCAACATCAACTTCGACAGCAAGCGCTGCGAGGGCTACCGCAACTTCTGCAACAAGCTCTGGAACGCGACGCGCTTCGTGCTCATGAACTGCGAAGGGCAGGACTGCGGGCTGAAGGAGCACACGGCAGCGGAGTGCCACCCCGACGACGGCAGCGACGGTTACCTGAGGTTCTCGCTGGCCGACCGCTGGATCAGCGGCGAGCTGCAGCGCGTCGAAGCCGCGGTGGCGCAGGGTTTTGCCGACTACCGGCTCGACCTGGTGGCCAACGCCATCTACACCTTCATCTGGGACGAGTACTGCGACTGGTACCTGGAGATCGCCAAGGTACAGATCGCCGGCGGCAGCGCCGCCGAACAAAGGGCCACGCGCCGCACGCTGATCCGCACGCTGGAAACGGTGCTGCGGCTGCTGCACCCGATCGCGCCCTTCATCACCGCCGAGCTCTGGGACAGCGTCGCCGTGGTCGCCGGCCGCAAGGCCGCTGGCACTGCCGACAGCATCGTCGGCGCCAGTTACCCGCAGGCGCAGCTGGACAAGGTCGACCCGGCGGCCGACCTGTGGATGGGCCGGCTGAAGGCCGTGGTCGCCGAATGCCGCCGCCTGCGCAGCGAGATGGGTCTGAACCCGGGGGAGCGCGTGCCCCTGCTGACGCTGGGCGACGAGGCCTTCGTCGCCACGGCATCACCGCTGCTCAAGGCGCTGGCCAGGCTGGCCGAGGTGCGGCCGCTGGCCGACGAAGCCGCCTTTGCCGCGGCCACGCAGGCGGCACCGGTGGCGGTGTCGGGCGAGATGCGGCTGGCGCTGTTCGTCGCCATCGACCTGGCCGCCGAACAGGCACGGCTGGCCAAGGAGATCACGCGCCTGCAGGGCGAGATCGTGAAGGCCGATGCCAAACTGGGCAACGCCGGCTTCGTGGCCCGCGCGCCGGCGGCGGTGGTGGAGCAGGAACGCGCGCGTCTGGCCGACTTCAGGCAGGCGTTGGACCGTCTTCAAGACCAGCAAACTCGCCTGGCAGCGTCTGCCTGAAACTGCGCCGCAGCGGCACCGACAGCAGCAGTTCGTCGATGCGCCGCGCCACCGCCCAGGCGCTGCGCACGCGCGACTGCTGCGTCGTGGCGCTGACGCGCGGTGTCACCTGCAGCGTGTCGATGTGGCGCAGCGGCCGGCCTGGATCCAGCGCCCCCGGCTCCAGGCTGTCGAACCAAGCGGCGGCCAGCGGCCCCTCGCGCAGCGCCTGCGCAAGCGCCACTTCGTCGAACAGGCTCGAATGCCCCAGGCTGACCAGCACCTGGTTCAGCTTGCACTCGGTGAGCAGCCGTTCGCCGAACAGTCCGGCGAAACGCGGGTAGTAGGTCAGCAGCACGCAGACCGCGTCGCTGCCCTGCAGCAGTTCCTGCAGGCCGACGGGTTCGACACCGGTGCGCGACCAGACCGGGTCGGAGGCATGCACACCCGGGTCATAGCCGACGACGCGTGCGCCGAAGGCCTGCAGCAGATGCTGCAGCGGCTTGACGGTGGCCGTCATGCCGACCAGACCGACGGTGAGGCCGCCCAGCTCGCGGCCGACCAGCAGCCCGTCTTCGCTGATGATGGGCACCCGGCGCAGCATCTGCAGCAGCGCGCCGATGACGAACTCGGCCTCGGCCCCGGCGCTGGCGCTGGCCGGCCGCACGACTTCGATGCCGGCGCGCGCGCAGGCGTCGATGTCGATGTTCTCGGCCCCTGCCGACAGCCGACCGACGATGCGCAACTGCGGCGCCCCCTGCAGCGTGGCGGCATCCAGCGCCACCGAGGGCGGGATGATCACCGAGCGCACGCGCGCCAGGGTTTCACGAAAGGCATGCGGCTGCTGCGCCAGTTCGGGCGCGTACTGCACGGCGTGGCGTGCGGCCAGCCAGTTCAGCACGTTGGGGTCGAGCGGTTCGACGATCAGTACGTCCATCGCAATAGGCACAAGACTGTCACGGGGCCGGCATGAGCCCCCATGCCACAATGAAACGGACTGCGACCATTCTAGAGAACCCTATGCTCGTACAGAAGGCAATTTTCCCGGTCGCCGGACTGGGTACCCGGTTCCTGCCGGCCACCAAAGCGCAGCCCAAGGAGATGCTGCCTGTCGTGGACAAACCGCTGATCCAGTACGCGGTGGAGGAAGCCTACGCTGCGGGCGTGCGCGAGATGATCTTCGTCACCGGCCGCCACAAGCGGCCGATCGAGGACCACTTTGACATGACTTTCGAACTCGAGGTAGCCCTCGAACAGGCGGGTAAGCAGGAATTATTGGACGTCGTTCGCAGCGTCAAGCCCGACGACATGGAGTGCATCTACGTGCGCCAGGCGCAGGCCTTGGGCCTCGGCCACGCCGTCTTGTGCGCTCAGCGCCTGGTCGGCAACCAGCCGTTTGCGGTGCTGCTGGCCGACGACTTGATGGTGGGCAAGCCGCCGGTGCTCGAGCAGATGGTCGAACAGTACGCCGAATGGCGGGCCTCGATCCTCGCCGTGCAGGAGGTGCCTGCCGAGCAGACACGCCGTTACGGCATCGTCGCCGGCACCGACGTCAACGACAGGCTGGTGGACGTCACCCGCATCGTCGAGAAGCCGGCCCCCGAGGACGCACCGTCGCGCCTGGGCGTGGCCGGCCGCTACATCCTGACGCCTGGCGTCTTTCACGAGATCGCCTCGCAACCGCGAGGCGTGGGCGGCGAGATCCAGCTCACCGACGGCATCGCCTCGCTGCTGCGGCGCGAGAAGGTGTTTGCCTACCGCTACGAGGGCAAGCGCTACGACTGCGGCAGCAAGGAGGGTTTCCTGCAGGCGAATGTCGAACTGGCGCTGGCTCACCCCGAACTGGGCCCGGGATTCCGCGCCTACCTGCGTGGCTTGCCGCTGTAGGCGCCGTTCAGCGCCGGCGCAGCACGTGGATGTAGTCGCTGCCGCCGCTGGTCTGCTCGACCAGTTCGTTGCCTGTCTGGCGCGCAAAGGCCTGGAAATCCCGCACCGACCCCGGGTCGGTGGACACCACGCGCAGCAACTCGCCGCTCGCCATCTCGGCCAGCGCCTTCTTGGCCTTGAGGATCGGCAGCGGGCAGTTCAGGCCGCGGGCGTCGAGTTCTCGGGTCGTTTCCATGGCGCTGATTCTAGGAGCCTGGGTTTCAGGCACGGGCCGACACGTCGATGAACTGCGGCTCGTGCCCACGCCCGCGCAGCCAGTCGGCGAGTGCGAAGCCGGTGCCGGCGCGCCAGCAACGCACCTTGTCGGGCGTGAAGAGCTTGTACTCGGCCAGTTCGGGCGACAGCACGATGTCGCCGCTGGCCAGCGCGTGGTAGGCGATGATGACCTGGTTCATGCGCTGGAAGTCGTAGACGCCGATCAGCGCCAGCGACTGCACCTGCAGCGCGGTCTCCTCGGCGACTTCGCGCGCGATGCCCTGCTCGGGCGTTTCGCCGGCCTCCATGAAGCCGGTGATGAGGCCGAACAGCCGCCCGGTCCAGGCGGCATTGCGCGCCAGCAGCAGCCGGCCTTCGCGGTCGGCGCATTCGATCACCGCAGCGAGCACCGGCGTCGGGTTGTTCCAGTGTGTCCAGCCGCAGGCCGCGCAGCGCAGGCGCTCCTTGGGGCCGCTGTCCTCGACCGCGGCGATCAGCGCCAGCGCTGTGCCGCAGTTCAGGCAAAAGCGCGGTGCAAGGCTCATCTGACCCCCTTGACGCTGCGCGTCGTCCCCCCGAGGGGGAGCGAGCGCCTTCGGGGCGGCCGCGCGGCGCTCATGCCGGGAACACCCCGGTGGACAGGTAACGGTCGCCGCGATCGCAGACGACGAAGACGATGGTGGCGTTTTCCACCGTCTGCGCGATCTGCAGCGCCACCCAGCAGGCGCCGGCGGCGGAGATGCCGGCAAACAGTCCTTCTTCCCGCGCCAGGCGGCGTGCCATGTCCTCGGCGTCGGCCTGGCTCACGAGCACCAGCTCGTCGACGTGCGTCGGGTCGTAGATCCTCGGCAGGTAGGCCGCTGGCCACTTGCGGATGCCGGGGATGCGCGAGCCTTCGGCAGGCTGCGCACCGACGATGCGGACCGCGGGGTTGCGCGACTTCAGGTAGCGCGACACGCCGGTGATGGTGCCGGTGGTGCCCATGGCGCTGACGAAGTGCGTGACGCGCCCGGCGGTGTCGGCCCAGATCTCGGGGCCGGTGGTCTCGAAGTGGGAACGCGGGTTGTCGGCGTTGGCGAACTGGTCGAGCACGCGGCCCTTGCCGTCGCGCTGCATCTGTTCGGCCAGGTCGCGTGCGTACTCCATGCCTCCCGAGCGTGGCGTGAGGACGAGTTCGGCGCCGAAGGCCTTCATCGTCTGCGCGCGCTCGATCGACAGGTCCTCCGGCATGATCAGCACCATGCGGTAGCCGCGGATCGCCGCCGCCATGGCCAGCGCGATGCCGGTGTTGCCCGAGGTGGCCTCGACCAGGGTGTCGCCGGGACGGATCTCGCCGCGCTCCTCGGCACGCCGGATCATGGCGATGGCCGGGCGGTCCTTCACCGACCCCGCGGGGTTGTTGCCCTCCAGTTTGCCCAGGATGACGTTGCCGCGGTCCCGGCCGGCGGCACCGGGCAGTCGCTGCAGCCGCACCAGCGGCGTGCCGCCGATGGCGTCTTCCAGGGTCTTGTAGCGCGGTGCCGCAGCATCGTTCATCTCGTGGGCTCCTCGGTCGCAGGCCATTGTCGCAGCGGCGCGTGCGCGCTGCTGGTGCTGCCGGCGAGGCAGGGGCCGTGTGATAATCCGCCCCTCTTCGGCGCCCCTCGGCGCACCCCTGCCCGCGTGACGAAATCGGTAGACGTAGCGGACTCAAAATCCGCCGCCGCAAGGCGTGCCAGTTCGAGTCTGGCCGCGGGCACCAGCCAGGGCTGAACAGGCCTCACACACTGCAGCCACGCGATGCCGCCGATCCCGCCCCTCACCCGCGCCCTGATGCTGGCCTGCACGGGCATCTTCCTCGTGCAGCAGCTGGTCTTCCTGTCCGGCGTGTTCGCGCTGTGGCCGATCGCCAGCGGCAATTTCCTGCCCTGGCAGGTGGTCACCTATGCCTTCCTGCACGGCGGCATCGGGCACCTGTTCTTCAACATGCTGGGACTGTGGATGTTCGGCTCCGAGCTGGAGCGCCTGTGGGGCCAGCGGCGCTACTGGCAGTTCCTGCTCGCCGGCGTGCTGACGGCAGCCATGGCGCAGTTGATCATCACGGCGCTCACCGGCTCGCGCGTGCCGACCGTGGGCGCTTCGGGCGCGCTGTACGCCTTGCTGCTGGCCTTCGGCATGCTGTTTCCCAACCGCGTGATCATGCCGCTGTTCCCGCCGATCCCGATGAAGGCGCGCACCTTCGTCATCATCTTCGGCGCGCTGGAGTTGCTGCTGGGGCTGATGGACGTCGGTGGCGTGGCGCACTTCGCCCACCTCGGCGGCATGGTCGGCGGCTTCCTGATGATCCGCTGGTGGCGCGGCCAGCCGCCCTTCCGCCGACGGCGCCGCTGAGGGCGATGTCCCTGCCACACCCAAGGTGAAGCGCCGGCGTCATGCTGGGCCGCACGTTGGGCTGCAAGGGGCATGGCCATGAAACAGATCGTCGACGCCGTGCGGGGCTGGCTGCTCGCCGCGCTGGCTGCCGTGGCCGGAATCGCCGGCGCCGGCACCCACCCCGCCGCCGAGATCGAGGCGCCATCGCGCGCCCTGCAACGCGCCAGTGACGCCGTCATCGGCGTGCGCGCGCTGGCCGTCGAAGACGCCCGCTCGGCGGCCACCCTGGGACGCGCACGCCAGGGCTCCGGGGTGGTCATCGGCGCCGATGGCCTGGTGCTGACCATCGGCTACCTGGTGCTCGAAGCCGAACAGGTGATGCTGAGCACCGACGACGGCCGCCACATCCCGGCCCGGGTCGTGGCCTACGACCTGGCCTCCGGCTTCGGGCTCGTGCAGGCACTGGTGCCGCTGAAGCTGGCGCCGGTGCCGCTGGGCGAGTCCGCCGCGTCGCCCACAGCGGCCGCGGACGGCGGCAACCCGCTGCTGGCGGTCAGCGGCGGCGAAAGCGGCGCCGTGAGTGCAGTGCGGCTGGTGTCGCGCCGCGGCTTCGCCGGCTACTGGGAATACCACATCGACGGTGCGCTGTTCACTGCGCCGCCGCGGCCCGACCACAGCGGCGCGGCACTCTTCAACGACCGCGGCGAATTGCTGGGCATCGGCTCGCTGTACGTCGCCGATGCGCTGGGCCCCGGCCAGCCGCCGCAGCCGGGCAACATGTTCGTGCCGGTCGATCTGCTCAAACCCATCCTGGGTGAATTGCGCCAGCGCGGCAGCTCCAGCGCCAGCACGCGCGCCTGGCTGGGACTGAACTGTGTCGAGCACGAAGGTCAACTTCGAGTCCTGCGGGTGGCCGAGGACGGCCCGGCCGACCTGGCAGGGGTGATGCGCGGCGACCGTGTGCTGGCCATCGACGGCACGCCGGTGGCCGAATTGGCGCAGCTGTGGAAGGCACTGTGGGCCGATGCGCGCGCCGAGCGCGAAGTGGCGCTGGACATCGAACGTGGCGGCCAGCGCCTGACGCTCAAGCTGCAGGCAGTGGACCGCGCAAAGACGCTGCGCCGCGCCCAGGGCATCTGAGCGCATGCCGCCGGTGCGCCAGCCGGTTCAGTCCTGCAGGCCGGCCAGCAGCCCTTCGTGCACCGTCGGGTAGCGCAGGCGCAGCCGCAGCTCGCGCTTCAGCCGCGCGTTGTCGAGCCGGCGCGATTCGCTCATGAAGCTCAGCAACATGGGGCTGAGCTGCTGCGCCGCCTGGCCGCGGGTGATGCGGGGCGGGTGCGGCAGTCCGCACAGGTCGGCGGCGAGGTCGAAGTACGCGCCCATCTTCAGCTCGCTGTCGTCGCTGGCGTGCAGCACACGCTGCGGCGCGCCGCGATGCAGCGCCGCCACGCAGGCGCGCGCCAGGTCGTCGGCATGGATGTGGTTGGTGTAGACATCGTCGTCGGCCACCAGCACCGGCGTGCCGCGCACGAGGCGATCGCGCGGGTGGCCACCGGGTCGGTCGGCGGCATAGATGCCGGGGATGCGCAGCACCGTCACGCGCACGCCGCTGCGGCGGCCGAACCAGCGCAGCTGGGCCTCGGCGTCGACACGGCGCCGGGCACGGTCGGTGCCGGCGTTGACGGCCCGCGTCTCGTCGAATCGTGCGCCGCCGCAGTCGCCATAGACACCGCTGGTGCTGGCGTAGACGAGCCGCCGCACGCGGCCGCCGCGTGCCAGCACGCGCAGCAGCGCCCGCGTGCGCGCGTCGTCGGCGCCGGTGGCCGGCGGCGGCGCCAGGTGCAGCACGGCGTCGGCCAGGCCGCCCAGGCGGCCCAGCGTGGCCGGTGCGTCGAGGTCGCCCACCAGCGGCACCGCCCCCAGCGCGCGCAGCGCCGGCACGCGTTGCGCCGACGAGGTCAGAGCCAGCACGCGCCAGCGCGGATGCAGGAGCCGCAGCACGCGCTGGCCGATGTCGCCGCAGCCGACGATCAGCAGCGTCGGCCTGCGGGCGCGGGTGGGCGGCAAGGGTGCGGGCATGGTGGCTCTTCGGCGGACGGGCACAATTCGATCCGAGTTTACGAGCCCGCATCCCCCTTCATGAGCTTCACCATCACCCTGCAGCCCGCCCACCGCGAGTTTGTCGTCGACGACGATGAAGCCATCCTGCCGGCGGCCATCCGGCAGGGCATCGGCCTGCCCTATGGCTGCCGCGACGGCGCCTGCGGCTCGTGCAAGAGCAGGCTGCTCGAAGGCCGCGTCGTCCACGGCGCGCACCAGCACAAGGCACTGTCGGTGGCGGAGGAAGAGGCCGGCTACATCCTCACCTGCTGCGCGGTGCCGCAGACCGACTGCGTGGTCGAAGCGCGCAGCGTGCCGGGCGCCGGGGAGCATCCGGTGCTCAAGCTGCCCAGCCGCGTGTTGAGCATCACCCGGCCGACGACCGACGTCGCCGTGCTGCGCCTGCAATTGCCGGCCAACCAGAACCTGCAGTACCGCGCCGGCCAGTACGTGGAATTCATCCTGCGCGACGGCGCGCGGCGCAGCTACAGCATGGCCAACGCACCGCACCACCTGGGCAGCCCGCCGGCCATCGAACTGCACGTGCGCCACATGCCCGGCGGCAAGTTCACCGACCACGTCTTCGGCGCACTGAAGGAGCGCGACATCCTGCGCATGGAGGGCCCCTTCGGCAGCTTCTTCCTACGCGAGGACAGCAGCAAGCCCATCGTGCTGCTGGCCAGCGGCACGGGCTTGGCGCCCATCAAGGCAATCATCGAACACCTGCAGCACATGGGCAGCCCCCGCGACGCGGTGCTGTACTGGGGCTGCCGGCGCCGCGCCGACCTCTACGAGCACGCCTGGTGCGAGCGTATGGCCGCCGAAATGCCGAACCTGCGCTACGTGCCGGTGCTGTCGGAACCGGGCGCCGACGACGCCTGGCGCGGCCGCACCGGCTTGGTCCACGAAGCCGTGATGGCCGATCTGCCCGACCTCTGCGGCCACCAGGTCTACGCCTGCGGCGCGCCGGTGATGGTGGACGCCGCGCAGCGCGATTTCGTGCAGCGCTGCGGCCTGCCGGCCGAGGAGTTCTATGCCGATTCGTTCACCTCGGAGGCCGACAAACACGGCAACGACTGAACGCTTCGGCGGCCCTGCCCGCGGCGCGCTGCGTCAGCCCTTCTTGCGCGGCCTCTTTGCCGCCGGTGCCGGAGCAGGCGCTGCCGGCTGGTCACCGATCACGCTCTTGAGCGGGCAGACCTTGAAGGCCGGGCACTTCTGGCAACTGGCAACGATGGCGATCGGACACAGGGTCATGTATTCCTCCTGGGCAAGCCCGGTGCGCGCAGTGGACCACATCGGCTAACCTCTGGGCAGACTTTCATACGCCGCGGAGACCCGTGATGCGCCGCCGTCAGGCCCTGCTAACCACCGCTGCTGCCCTGCTTGCACCGCAGACCCGGGCGCAAACCCGGACGACGCGACTCATCGTGCCCTACCCGCCCGGTGGGCCGCTGGACATCGCCGCACGTCTGCTGGCCGAACGCGTCAAGGACAGCCTGGGCACGGTGGTGGTGGAGAACCGCCCCGGGGCCGGCGGCAACCTGGGCGCCGACCTGGTGGCCAAGGCGGCGCCCGACGGCCACACGCTGGTGATGGGCGCTGTCGCCACGCACGCCATCAACCCCTGGCTGTACGCCAGGATCCCCTACGACGCGGTGCGTGATTTCACGCCCATCACGCTGGTGGCCCAGGTGCCCAACGTGCTGGTGATGAACGCCGAAGCGGCCGACCGCCTGCGCATCCGCACACTCGCCGACCTGGTGGACTACGCGCGCCGCAACCCGGGGCGGCTGAACTACGGCAGCGGCGGCAACGGCAGCGCCGGGCATCTGGCCGGCGAGATGTTCAAGGCCCAGGCCGGCCTGTTCGCCGTGCACATTCCCTACGCCGGCGCGCCGCCGGCGCAGCTGGCACTGGTCAGCGGCCAGGTCGACTTCAACTTCGACAACCTGGCCGCTGCCGCGGCCAACGTGCGCAGCGGCAGGCTGCGCGCGCTGGCCGTGACGACAGCGCAGCGGTCCAACGCAATGCCCGACGTGCCGACGGTGCAGGAAGCCGGCGCCGCGCTGGGCCTGAAGAACTTCGACATCTCGACCTGGTTCGGCCTGTTCGCGCCGGCCGGACTGGCGGGCGACGTCACGGCGCGGCTGAACAAGGCCTTCGTCGACGCCCTCGGCACGCAGGAGGTCAAGGCACGCATGGCGACGCTGATGGCCGAGCCGTCGCCGACCAGCCCGGCGCAGTTCGGCGCCTTCGTGCGCGCCGAGCTGCAGAAGTACCAGGGCGTGGTGAAGGCCTCGGGGGCGCAGGTCGACTGACATCGAGCGGGCGCGTGCCAGCGCCGGCTGCCGTCACTCCCCGAGGTAGGCCGCCCGCACCTTGGGATCGTTCAGCAGTTCCTTGGCCGGCCCCGTCATCGTGATCTCGCCCGACTCCATGACGTAGCCACGGTCGGCCAGCCCGAGCGCGCGTGATGCGTTCTGCTCCACCAGCAGCACGGTGGTGCCGCGGCCGTGGATGTCGGCCACGACCTCGAAGATCTTGTCGACCATGATCGGGGACAGGCCCATGCTCGGTTCGTCGAGCAGAAGCAGCTTCGGCCGCGCCATCAGCCCGCGGCCCATCGCCAGCATCTGCTGCTCGCCGCCGCTCATGGTGCCGGCGAGTTGCCTGGCGCGCTCCTTCAGGCGCGGAAAGAGGGCGAAGACCTTTTCGATGTCGGCGTCGATCTCCTTGTCGTTGCGCACGAAGGCGCCCATCTGCAGATTTTCGACGATGGTCATGCGCGCGAAAGTGCCGCGGCCCTCGGGCACCATCACCAGGCCCTGCTTGACCAGATCCCAGGCCCCCTGGCCGCGGATCGCCTGTCCCATGAATTCGATCTCGCCGTCGGCCACCGCTTGCGTGCCGGTGATGGCCTTCAACGTCGTCGTCTTGCCGGCGCCGTTGGCACCGATCAGGCTCACCAGTTCACCCTGGCGCACCTCGAAGCTGATCCCCTTGACGGCCTGGATGCCCCCGTAGGCCACCTTCAGCCCGCTGACCTTGAGCAGTGTCGTCGTCATTTCAGGCGTGCGCCTTGTGGCCGGCACCGAGGTAGGCCTCGATGACCTTGTCGTTCTTCTGCACCTCGGCCGGCGTGCCTTCGGCGATCTGCTTGCCGTAGTCGAGCACGGTGACGCGGTCGCACAAGCCCATCACCAGCTTCACGTCGTGCTCGATGAGCAGGATGGTGCGGCCGTCCTTGCGGATGCGGTCGATCAGCTCGCGCAACACGCCCTTCTCGGTGGCGTTCATGCCGGCGGCGGGTTCGTCCAGCGCGATCAGCTTGGGGTCGGTGGCCAGCGCGCGTGCGATCTCGAGCCGCCGCTGGTCGCCGTAGCTCAGCGTACGGGCGCGGAACTCGGCGTAGCGGCCGATGCCCACGTAGTCCAGCAACTCCTGCGACCGCGTGGCGATGGCGGCCTCTTCGAGCTTGAAGGAAGCGGTGCGGAAGACGGCGCCGAAGAGGCCCGAATGGGTGCGCACGTGGCGGCCCACCATGACGTTCTCCAGCGCCGTCATCTCCGGAAACAGGCGAATGTTCTGGAACGTGCGCGCGATGCCCTGCTTGGCCACCTCGTGCACGGCGCTGGGCTTGTAGGGCTGGCCGCCGAGCTCGAAAGTGCCCGAGTCCGGCGAGTAAAGACCGGTGATGACGTTGAAGAAGGTCGTCTTGCCGGCGCCGTTGGGCCCGATCAGGCCGTAGACCTGGCCCGGACGGATGGCGATGCCGACGTCGGCCAGCGCCTGCAGACCGCCGAAGCGCTTGCTCACGCCCTGCACGTTGAGTACGAGTTCGCTCATGGCCTGCAGTCCTTCAGGCCGCGGAGTTGATCTGCGCCGGCGCCGCCTTGCCGTGTTCAGGCGACGGCCACAGACCGCGCGGGCGCAGCAGCATGATGCTGATCATGGCCGAGGCGATGAGCAGCTGGCGCAGGATCGACGCGTCGAGCCGGCCGCCGGTGGCCTGCTGCAGCGGCCCGGCCACGTAACGCAGCACCTCGGGCAGCGCGGCCAGCAGGACCGCGCCCAGGATGACCCCCGGCAGGTGGCCGATGCCGCCGAGCACGACCATGGCCACGATCATCACGCTCTCCATGAGGCTGAACGACTCGGGCGAGACGAAGCCCTGGAAGGCCGCGAACATGGAACCCGACACGCCGCCAAACGTGGCGCCCATGCCGAAGGCCAGCAGCTTCATGTTGCGTGTGTTGATGCCCATCGCCTTGGCGGCGATCTCGTCCTCGCGAATCGCCATCCAGGCGCGGCCGATGCGGCTGGTCTCCAGCCGGTGGCAGATGACCACGCTCACCACGACCAGCAGCAGGAACAGGTAGTAGTACAGCGTCACCGAAGGCATACGGAAGTCGCCGATCTCGACGGCGCGGCCGAAGCTGAAACCGAACAGGTTCATCGAATCGATGCGGTCCAGGCCGCGCGGACCGTTCGTGATGTTGACCGGGTGCTCCAGGTTGTTCAGGAAGACGCGGATGATCTCGCCGAAGCCCAGCGTGACGATGGCCAGGTAGTCGCCTCTGAGCTTGAGCACCGGCGTGCCGAGCAGCACGCCGGCGGTGGCCGCCAGAGCGGCGGCCAGCGGGATCACCAGCCAGACGGGCGTGTGCAGGCCGTTCGGGAAGACGCTGGCGATCCACTCGAAGTTCTCGGTCAGGTGCGGGCTGGCCAGCAGCGCGTACATGTAGGCACCCACCGCGTAGAAGGCGACGAAACCGAGGTCCAGCAGCCCGGCATAACCGACCACGATGTTCAGCCCCAGCGCCAGCAGCACGTATAGCATGGCCAGCGCCAGGATGCGCACCCAGCCCTGGCCGAACTGCTGCGCGAAGATCGGCAGCGCCAGCAGCAGCACGGCGCAGACGAGGAAGACGACGATCTTGTTCTTCATGACCGTTGCCTCCGCCTCAGGCGCGGTCGGCGACACGCTCGCCGAGCAGGCCCTGCGGCCGCAAGGTCAGCACCAGGATCAGCGCGACGAAGGCAAAGATGTCGGCGTAGTGGCTGCCCAGCACGCCCCCGGTCAGCGCGCCCAGGTAACCGGCACCGAGCGCTTCGACCAGCCCCAGCAGCAGCCCGCCGACGACCGCGCCGCCGAGGTTGCCGATGCCGCCCAGCACCGCGGCCGTGAAGGCCTTGAGCCCGGGCAGGAAGCCCATCGAATGCTGCACGGTGCCGTAGTTGGCGGCCCACATCACGCCGGCCACGGCCGCCAGCGCGGCGCCGATGACGAAGGTGGCCGAGATCACCATGTCCGGCCGCACGCCCATCAGCGCCGCCACGCGCGGGTTCTCGGCGGTGGCGCGCATGGCGCGGCCGAGCTTGGTCTTGTTGACGAGGTACATCAGCGCCGCCAGCAGCACGGCCGTCACGCCCAGGATCAGGCACTGCGTGACGCTGATCACCGGCCCGCCCAGGTTGATCGGCTCGGTGGGCAGCAGCAGCGGGTAGGGCTTGGGGTTGGGTTTCCAGACGATCATGGCCAGCGTCTGCAGCATCAGGCTCATGCCCATGGCGGTGATCAGCGGTGCCAGCCGCGGTGCGTTGCGCAGCGGCCGGTAGGCGAGTTTCTCGATGCTGAAGTTGAGTGCCGCGCACACGACGATGGCGCACAGCAGCGACATCAGCATGATCACCCAGCCCGGCATGCCCGAATCGGCCAGCGCCGAGACCACCGTCCAGCTGGTCAGGGCACCGACCATCAGCACCTCGCCGTGCGCGAAGTTGATGAGGTTGATGATGCCGTAGACCATCGTGTAGCCCAGCGCCACCAGTGCGTACATGCTGCCGAGCACCAGACCGTTGAGGATCTGCTGGAAGAAGGTTTCCATCGAGGGAGGCTCCGGTAAGGCCGTGGTCCGCGCCTGCGGCGAGCCCGGGCACGACGCTCGCCGTGCAGGCCGAGGCCCGCTCGCGGCGGCCTGCAGTGGGGGCGGATTGTAGGTGTCGCGTGGCCCAGGATCGGGCCGGAGTAACCCCTCCGGCGCGACGCCGCCGGGACCGCCGGCACGGCCGGTCAGCGCGAGCCGAGTGCGTCGTCGTCGAGGGCGCGCAGTTCGGCCAGGCGCTGGGCTATGCGTTGCTCCAGCCCGCGCGGCACCGGCTCGTACCAGCGGCCGGGCGGCAGCCCCTGCGGCAGGTAGGTCTGTCCGGCCGAATAGCCCGCGGCTTCGTCGTGTGCATAGCGGTAGCCGGCGCCATAGCCCTGGTCCTTCATCAGGCGTGTCGGCGCATTGCGCAGGTGCGGCGGCACCGGCCGCGAGCCGTCGCGGCGAACCAGTTCGCGCACTTCGTTCCAGGCCTTGTAGACGGCGTTGGACTTCGGCGCCACGGCCAGGTACACGGCGGCTTCGGCCAGCGCCAGCTCACCTTCGGGCGAGCCCAGCCGCTCGTAGACCTCGGCGGCGTCCAGCGCCAGCCGCAGCGCGCGCGGGTCGGCCAGGCCGATGTCCTCGTTGGCCATGCGCACCAGGCGGCGCGCCGCGTAGCGTGGGTCCATGCCGGCGTCGAGCAGGCGCGCCAGCCAGTACAGCGCGGCGTCGGGGTCGGAGCCGCGCACCGACTTGTGCAGCGCCGAGATCGTGTCGTAGAAGACATCGTCACCCTTGTCGCCGCGGCGCAGCATCTCACCCAGCGTGGCCTCGAGTTCAGCCACGCCCAGCAGCGACGCGCCGGGGTGCGCACTGGCCAGGTTCTCGACGGCGTTGAGCAGCCGGCGGGCGTCGCCGTCGGCGTATTCGACGATGCGCTCGCGCGCCGCGGCATCCAGCGCCGGCGCACCCGGCAGTGCACTCGCACGGTCGAGCAGCGCGCCGAGGTCGGCCTCGTCGAGGGTCTTCAGCACGTGCACGCCGGCGCGCGACAGCAGCGCCGAGTTGACCTCGAAGGATGGGTTCTCGGTGGTGGCGCCGATGAAGGTGAACAGGCCCGACTCGACATGCGGCAGGAAAGCGTCCTGCTGAGACTTGTTGAAGCGGTGCACCTCGTCGACGAAGACCACCGTGGCGCGGCCGGCACGGCGCATGCTCTCGGCCTGCTCGACGGCCTCCCGGATGTCCTTGACGCCGGCCAGCACCGCCGACAGCGCGATGAAGTGGGCGCCGGTGGCGCGCGCCAGCAGGCGTGCCAGCGTCGTCTTGCCGACCCCCGGCGGGCCCCACAGGATCATCGACGGCAGGCGGCCGGACTCGAAGGCCACGCGCAGCGGCCGGCCGGCGGCGAGCAGGTGGCGCTGGCCGACGACCTCGTCCAGCGTCTGCGGCCGCAGCCGCTCGGCCAGCGGCGCGCCGGGCGGTACGGCGGGTGCCTCGTCGGCGAACAGCGTGTCCTGGGCGCGCATCCGGGCATTGTCGCAGCGCGCCGCAGGCCCCGGCGGCCGGCGCCGAGGTCCTTACTGCTCGATCACGTCGGCGCCCGCCGGCGGCACGAAGCGGAAGCGTTCGGCGACGATCGGCGTGTTGGGCTGGTAGCGGCTGAACTGCAGCAGCGAGAGCTGGCCGAAGCTGTCGACGATCTCCACCGCCGCGAGCTCCTTGCCGCGGAAACCCACGCGCATCGACTGGAAAGGCCCGTCCTTGGCCTTGGGCGTGGCCAGCGCCCAGTCCAGTCCGTCACGCGCCGGCAGTGGCGCGAGCACGAATTCGGCGTCCAGCGAGCCGCCGGCCAGCAGCGCCGCCGGCGTTGCGCCGAGCGCCTGCGAGATGCCGCGCGAGCTGGCCTGGTTGAGGTCGGCGTCGAAGATCCAGACCTTCTGGCCGTCGGCGACGATGAGCTGCTCGAAGGGTTTGGTGTAGGCGAAGCGGAAGCGGTTCGGGCGCGCGAATTCGAACTGTCCGCTGGACGTCTTCTTGCGCGCACCGTCGGTGGAAGTGACGGTCTGCGTGAAGCTGGCCTGGCCGCTCTTCACGTCGCGCACGAACTCGCGCAGCGTATCGACGGCGTCGGCGCGCGCGG